>JBKHIF010000048.1:0-10858 GCA_046538795.1 Candidatus Woesearchaeota archaeon
CGCAAGCGATAATATAGGGTTTTGCTAAAAAATCTTCACAAAATGATCTATTTCAAAAGATATTTAAATGATTAGTCCATAAATTAGTATTGTACATCAACATCAAAATGAAAAAAAAGAGGTTTGATAAGGCTAAGGCACAAAAAAATTCCCGGGATGAGCTTGAGAACAGGATTCTTGAACTCGAACTTGAGATTTCAAAGATAAACCGGGAAAAATCTGCGATGGTGCTTAACAAGGCAATGTATATGTATTTTGTGTTCCTTGTTGTCGCAGTTATGAGTGTGCTTAATGGCTATACTTCTTTTTTTAACCTGTTAGTCTTTATGGGGCTTTGCGTGCTTATAATAGGCGCTTTCCCTTACATAAAGACCATGCATACAGAGGATCAGAAGCTTAACCTTTTGGTATCAAAACTAAAATCCCAGGTTAAAAACTAAATTAGATCAATTTAACATAAGAAACAAGAAAAGATGGCAAGAATCAACAATTCCAGACGATCAAAGATCGGTTTTTTTTCAAAATCAAAGAAAGGTATATCTCCTCTTATAGCAACAGTTCTTTTAATAGCTTTTGCAGTAGCTCTTGGTGCTGTTGTGATGAACTGGGGAAGAACTTATGTTGAGGATACTGCGGCAAATGCTGAAAAGAGTTCTCAGATAAAGATTGACTGCTCTTTGGGTGTTAAAATTAATGTCCACGATATAGGAGGAGATCCTCAGATATGCTATGATGAGGATGAAGAAGAATTCGTAGTTTATCTTAATAACAAAGGCTCGAAAGGTCTTGAAGGCATAAAGACTACAATAATCGGTGCAGAAAATGTTGTCAACTATGATCAGAATGTTTCTCTTGGCGTGAGCAATGTGAAAAAATTTACGTTTTCTTACGATACCTCAGACAATGGAGATATTATGCAGGTGGTCTTTACCCCTAAGATCAATGTGGCGGGTTCCAGAGTTCCTGAACTTTGTCCTGATGCAGAGCTTGAAGCAGAAAATATTCAGAACTGCTGAATTTATTTATATGCAATTTTTGCTTTTTTTCAATAGGTGGATCATATGAATACAGGTGCTAAAATTTTCCTGATAGTTGGAATTGCCATGGGTGTATTTATGGCTATATATATAGGCACATCTCTTGTATCTATCTATAACAATTCAAAAGATACTGTTGAGAAGGAATCTGAAGATCAGGACATAGACTGTATGCAGATGTTCTTTGAGGCTTATCTTGAAAATGATAATACATTGATCATCTCTAATTCCCGGATCAGCAGTTTTCAGATAAAAAGCATTTTTATCAGATTTGGAGATGGAAATGATTCTTTAAGAGAACATGCTTTTCCGCGATTTGCGCCAGGCGAGGAAAAAGAGATAGACATATCAGAAATCCCGGTTGAGAATGAATTTGATATTTATCCTTTTGGGTGCGAAGTCCATACAAAATCGTGTGATATATCCACAGGAATCTGTGAATAGATGAGATGACAGGATCGATATGAAAAAAACAAAAAAAACGCTTAAGGAAAATCTTGTGATGATGTCGAGGGAAAGAGCTTTTCTTGATAGTTCTGATAAGGGCCAGATTTGGATATCTGCAGTCCTTTACACATTGATTGCTGTTGTTGCTATAGTGTTCATTCTTCAGGCAGGTACACCCATAATTGAGGGGATGAGGGACAGGAGCATATTTACAAGGACAAAGAACCAATTTATGACTCTGGATCAGACAATAGAAGAAGTTGCATCACTAGGACCTAGTTCATCAAGAACTATTCCAATAGAAATCGATAAAGGAAAATTTTACATTTCAGGCGGAGAACTCAAATGGGAATTTGAGACTGCACAAAAGCTTGTTGAGCCAGGATCATCACAGATGCTTGGAAATATGATAATTTCATCAGAAAGCAATGTGAAATCATCTTCCAATTCTACGCATTTCATACTGGAAAACAACAAGATACGTGTTGCTCTTATGAAGATCGGAAGCAAGTCATCTCCTGCGGCTATCGAGACTGACAACATCATTGATTCAGTCTATTTCATAGAGACAAATTCTACGATAGATGGTAATTTCACCTTTGTTGTTGCAGGCGATTCAACAACTGCTGCAGGCACAGGTTATACTGAGGTGCTTTCAACAGGAAATTATCTTGGTTCAGCAGCTTTTATTGCCCACATAGATTCTCTTAATTATGTTTATGATCTGGAGCTCACATTAGATAGCAGCGCTGATTTTCTTAAATCAAGAATATTGAATTTTGAGGCAAAATAAGTTTTGCTGATATTTTTAATAAGAGTATTATCAAGTCGCTTTTTTGCAATCTAATCGAAAAATATAAAAACCTCTGGATGAAGAATATAATTGTGTTTTTGAGTGCAGTGTAGGTTAGTCTATCTGACTGAGACGGTTATCTCTATCATATTTTATAAAAGAGGGGTTTTATGGCGCAAAATCAGGGAAAAAATGAAACGAGTTCTGTAATCGCGCAGGATGGTTCAGGTGCAGCGGGTTCTGATCCAAACCAGTCAGCGAAAGAAAAACAGGATCTTATGCAGAAACAAAATATTGTAGATACATCAAATACTTTTTCAAATACACAAGGTACTCAGGGTACAATATCTGAACTTGAAGAATTCAGGAAGACCAAATCGCTTTTTAATCTTGATCTTAAGCCCAAGATGATCAACCTTCCTTCTGATATTGATTTCAGGCACCTGAATGTGAAATATCCGCTTATTGCTCCTCATGCTTTTGCACATCTATTTTGGGATGAGAAAAATGATGAGCTTGTCTATTATGTCGAAGAGCCGATTTTAAATGAGATTGAGGATGAAATTTTAAGGCTCCTTAAGCTTGGCATGGAAGAGATGATAAACGTTAGCTATATTTCAGCAACAAAACATAATATCGTCCTTCTTTATCTGGAACAGAATGTACAGTCTATCTTAAATGAACTTGGCACAAAGGTTTCTATAGATACATATCAAAAGCTTATGTATTATATCTACAGGGATTTTATAGGCATTAATGAAATCGAGCCTCTTATGCGGGATTATTTTATTGAAGATATCGAATGCAACGGTGTCGGAGCCCCTGTATATATTGTCCACAGGAAATACAGGAATCTGAGAACTAATGTCATCTACAGGCAAAATGATGATCTGACAAGCTTTGTAGAAAAGCTTGCCCAGAAATCCGGACGATATGTATCTTATGCACAGCCTCTTCTTGATGGAACTCTTCCTGATGGATCCAGAATAAATGCTACATACAGCAGTGATGTTACTACAAGAGGTCCGACTTTTACTATAAGGAAGTTTACTAAAGATCCATGGACCCCTACGCATCTTATCAAGATGGGAACTGCTTCTGCAGAAGTGTTTGCATATTGCTGGCTTGCGATAGAGAACAAGTTTAACGTTATCGCTATAGGAGAGACAGGATCAGGAAAGACAACATTTCTTAATAGCATAGTCTCTTTTATTCCAAGTGAGGCAAGGGTGTGTTCAATAGAGGATACACGGGAACTTAATCTTGCACATGAGAACTGGCTTCCTGCTGTCACAAGAGCAGGGTTTGGCGTTGCCGGTGAAAAATATGGTGAAGTTACATTATTTGATCTTTTAAGAGAAACTTTCAGGCAGAATCCAGACTATGTGATTGTGGGAGAGGTAAGAGACAAAGAAACTTATGTACTTTTCCAGGGTATGGCATCAGGACACAGTTCTTTTTCAACATTCCACGCATCGTCTGTAGATTCTCTTGTAAGAAGGCTTGAAACCCCGCCTATATCACTTCCTGCATCGCTTATAGAATCATTAAATATTATCTGCATAATGTCTCATATAAAAGACCAGGAGAAAAACATAAGGAGGCTTAAGGAACTTAATGAAGTTATATCTGTAAAACAGGATCTTGGGGAAGTTGACTGCAATCTTCTTTTTGAATATGATCCTGTTAATGATGAGAACATGGTAAAAAATGCATCTTATATTGTTAATCTTATTCATAAGATGACTGGCATACCTGTTGAGAGGCTTGATTCAGAGATCGCTTTTCGGACTGCTCTTCTGAAAAAGCTTGTAGAAAAAAATATACAGGATTATAAGGAGTTTGGAGCTATCATAAATTCATATTATAAGAATCCTGATGCGGTCCTTAAAAGATATGGCATAGACAGGAAGAGCGCTTCTGAAAACAACATGTTGAGGCCTCTTAAGAACTTTTTCAGGAAAGATGATGAAACTGGAAATTTTACTGGAAGCGAAAAACTTTGAACCTCTCTTAGTTAAATAATTAATGAAAAGTGATTTTTATGAAAGATAAAATCGATGAGCTTGCAAGGCATGTTAGAAAAATGCATGCAGCAATAAATGTATATGGAGATATACTGCATAGTACTGCAAGGTCAGAAGGTGAAAAAGAGAACCAGAAACTGAAAATTGAGATTATGAAAGATGAGATACTTCATTCAAACATGGACATAAAAAAACTTGCAAAACATCTTCTTGCAAGGATAGATGATGTATAAGATTTGAGAATTTCATAAATTTGTTGATATTTAGTTAATAATTGTTTGCTATGGATATAGGAAAGACAAGATCAAAAGAGGTGTATTCTGGAAGATTTGATGTAGATGATCTTATATCAAATTTTACAAAGATACGCGAATTCTCAGATGATTCACTTGATGTGCTTAACAAGATTCTTGATCTATATGAGATGAAAATATCTTATGAGGTAAAACTTGGGAAATTATATAAGGATTACCTGAAAGGTTTCATGGGCTATGTTGCTTATAATAAGTCGCTAAAAGCATTCTTGGGAGATAAATCTGAAGAAGAGCTTTTTTCTGAGATTAAACATAATATAAAAGGTCTTTTGGAAAAGCTTGTCGCAATGAATTCTTTTATTTTTCAGGGCATATATTCTTATGAGCCAAAAATCAATGTCAAATCTTATGAGCTTAAGAAAAAGGCTTTGCCTTCTATTGAGAAACCTACTTTCAGCGTAGTCAGGTTACTTGATAAGAGGCAGGATAAGTCTGCACCAAAAGAAACTCAGAAAACCGATGAAAAACCAATTGTTACAGGTTCTATAAAGAGGTTTGAAAAGGTACAAAAAAAGATACCTGACATTCCTGCTCCTGGCATGCCTGCTCCTCTTCCTGAGAAAAAAACATTCAGGGTCACTCCTGAAAAGATTGAACAGATCAGAAAATTGAAAAAAGATTCAGGCGATATATGGGATGAAAATCCTGATGATTTTCTAAAACTCAAAAGCATACCAAAGCCGGTTCCTAATCAGTCAATATCAGATATTGTAGGCAAGTTTGGAGAAAAAAAAGATTCTGTTTTCACCGATGATTCAAAAGCAGGCAAAAAAAGAAAAAATCATGTGTTCATTGAAGCTATCGGATCTTTTTTCAGAACAAAGAAAAAATCCATATTTGATAAGAACAGGAAAAATATGAAAAAAGATACGCTTATAGATAATTTCATAAGGAAGAAAAAGAAGGATGAATCTGTTCTTTCTCAAAAGACAGTGCTTTCTGAAAGGTTCAAAAATATAAGAAAGATAAGATATGATGCAAATCAAGAAAAAGAGCTTAATCTGGGCATGATGTCTGAGCAGATTGGAAATGATGTTTTCAGGACTAAGAGAGGCAGTTCAGATATTCCTGCAATGACATATTATGCATCATCTTACGGATCTCTTGCAAATATTCTGGTCAAGGATGCAAGCCTTGAACTTATCAATTCGTTCCCTGATGTTTTTAAGCAGTTATACAGATCCATACGCCTTGCTAATCTTTCTGTACTTTCAAGCACATATACGAACATGATGGTGTTTTCATCTATCATTTGTTTTGCAGGCACATCTCTTGTTGCTTTCATAATATCTCTTGCAGTAGGAGCGTCTGCATTGCCTTCTCTTCTTAATTCACTTTTCTTTGGAATTCTCGGTGCTGTTGCAGTTATCGCAGGATATATGTATTATCCTCATTACAGGATCAAAAAGAGAGAGCAGGACATAAAGACAAACCTTCCTTTTGCAATTGATCATATGTCTGCTGTAGTAAGTTCCGGAGTTGCTCCTACATCTATGTTCAAACTCATAGTGCAGTCCAAAGAGTATGGAGAGATATCAAAAGAGATTGAAAAGGTTGTCGAATATGTTGATCTTTTCGGTTATGATATAATAACTGCTATAGATACTGTAGCGCTTCTTTCACCTTCACAGGACCTGAAAGAGTTTTTTGAGGGTTTTATTTCAACTGTCGAATCAGGAGGAGACCTGAAAAAATATCTTCGTGAGAAAGCAGACGCAATGATGGTGCAGTATAAACTTGAAAGGCAGAAATATACTGAAGTCATATCTACATTTTCAGATGTATATACAGGAATAATGGTCGCATCTCCATTGTTTTTTGTAGCTGCTCTTTCACTCATAAGCGTACTTGGAGGCGGCATAGGAGGAGTTGATGTGAATGTTATTGTTGTTGTCGGAACATATATATTCATTCCTTTGCTTAACATCATATTCATGGCATTCATTGAGGCTACCCAGCCTAACATATAAGATCATAAGAACTTAAAAATGGCAAAAAAATCTGATTTTGGGATCAGGATAAAGTTTGAGACAAGACATCTTGTAGCTATATGTATAGGGCTTGGCTTTCTCATGATAGATTTTTTTCTTCTGAGAGGAACTTATCTTTTTGCTCCTGTGATTGTTGTAGCACTTACTATAGGCTGGCTTCCTTACTGGCTTGATTTTTTCATGGAGATCAGGCGGCAGAAAGCGATCGAATCACAATTCCCTGATTTTGTAAGAAATCTTGTAGGAGCGATAAAATCAGGCATGCCTGTATCAAAAGCAATAGTCTATGTCGCAAAAAGCGATTATGGTCATCTTGATAAGTTTGTCAAGAAGATGGCTCATCAGATTGAATGGAGCATACCTGTGCATAAGGCATTTATCAATTTTTCAAGAGATATAGGAAATCCTCTTATCTCGCGTACTATAACTACGGTTATCGAGGCAGAGAAATCTGGTGGAAATATAGAGGATGTATTAGGATCAATCACATATTCTTTAATCTCTATCAAGAAACTAAAACAGGAAAGAAAAGCTGCGATACAGGGGCAGATTACGCAAAGCTATGTCATATTTTTTATTTTCCTTGCAGTACTTATTACTATCCAGAATCTTCTTATTCCTTATATTTCAAAGATTGAGTCAAGTGATGTCACAGGATCAGGAGGCATCCAGCAGGAATCTGCGCTCAATAATCTGCAAAAACCAGTGGAATTGGACTTTTCAAGTTTTGCTGCGCTATTTTCTTCTATAGGCAGCTGGTTTACATCACTAACAGGCGTATTTACAATGCTTGCACTTATACAGGCATTTTTTGCAGGTGTTGTTCTTGGAAAATTGGCAGAAGGTGATTTTAAATCAGGGCTTAAGCATAGTTTTATCATGATGACAATTTCACTTTTTATAATGACTATCGCAAACTCTCTTTTGGCTAATTCTGCGATTGTATGAGGCTTATTGAAAATTTCACATGAAACACGATTAAAACAAGGTTTCAATGTGCACAGAAATTTAAAAAATATCTTTTCGTTTTTGTGGGGAGTTGCCCTGAAAGGGTACTCTTCGAGCAGGTCGGGGAATAGCCATCGGTTTGAATTATTTTCAGCTGCTTTGGATTTGAAAATTCTTTATTTTTTTTCTATATTGAAAATAATTATTGTAGGGAAATATTAAAAAAGCAGTTCGAATTAATGCTCGTTATGCAGGTCGAAATATTTCTCAACAAAAGTGTGGATGAGAATGCCTCTATGTATTTTGAGGAGGCAAAAAAGGCCAAGAAAAAGATAGAGGGTGTTGAAAAAGCGATAGCTCATGCTAAATCATCTCTTGAGAAGTCTAAGTACGAAGATGAATTAAAAGATACCTTTTCAGAAAATGTCTCCAAAGAAAAAAAAGAGGCAAGAAAAACAGACTGGTATGAGAATTTCAGGTGGTTTTTTACATCTGAAGGATTTTTGGTCATTGGCGGAAGAGATGCAAACACCAATGAAAACATCATAAAAAAGCATACAGATAATCACGATATTGTTTTTCATACAGACATGGCAGGAAGTCCTTTTGTTGTCATAAAGACAGAAGGAAAAAAGCCTGATGATCTTGACATGGAAGAGGCTGCGCAGTTTACTGCCTGCTATTCTCGTGCATGGAAAAAGGGCCTTGGTTCATCAGAAGTATTCTATGTTGATCCAGAACAGGTCTCAAAAACAGTAAAAGCAGGAGAATTTATGGGAAAAGGCTCATTTATGATATATGGCAAAAGGAATTACATGAGTCCTGTACTTAAGCTTGCGATAGGGTATTCAGGTGAACGTATAGAATATGGGCCTCTTTCTTCGGTTAAAAAAAGATGCAAGAAATATGTTGAAATT
Source organism: Candidatus Woesearchaeota archaeon (assembly GCA_046538795.1). Classification (GTDB taxonomy): domain Archaea; phylum Nanobdellota; class Nanobdellia; order Woesearchaeales; family CAZJJJ01; genus JBKHIF01. The sequence continues at coordinate 8,475 of JBKHIF010000048.1, forward strand.
GTTCAGGGAAGCGAGAAAGCATCAAACCTTGCAAAAAAGATCAAGAAAAAGATAGGCGGAGATCTTGATGAGATTGTAAGAGCAATACCATCAGGCGGTGCAAGGCTTGTTAAGGGATATGAATAAGGTTTATCCAGAACAAACTTTTTTTATCCCCTGCAAATGCATTTGTTATTTTATTGCAGAAAACTATATAAATCCTGTTTCTATTAATATCTCATGTACAGATTAATGACCTATATTTGATATTGGTTCTTTATTGCCATCACTGTATCCAGGAGGTAGATTAAATGAAGCTTAAGCTTATGATTGTAGATGATGATTCTGATCTCAGGACTCTTATCAGCCAGAGCCTTAAGGCTATTGATTTAGAATATGAGATAACAGAGGCAGAATCAGGCGAGGACTGTCTTAAAAAGATCAGGGAGAACAAGCCTCAGGTCATACTTATGGATCTTATGATGCCTGGAATTGATGGTATGGATACAACTATAAGAATCAAGCAGGATCCATCGTTCAAGGACATAAAAATAATCTATCTTACTGCAAAGACTGACAAGCTTAGCAAAGGAATGGGTGCCATATCGGGCGAGGCATATATAGAAAAACCTGTGGATACACAAGTGCTTGACAAAAAAATAAAGGAAGTTTTCATGGGAAAAAGTAATTCACAGCAGTAATTTTTTTGCATGTGTTTTTTTCATAATGTGGTAGAACAGATGTCTTCAAAAAAAACAGAAAAAAAGAAATTCAGGAGTCTAAAGACATCTGTAGCATATTTATTGATTTTTCTAAGCATAATCTTTTTGTTTGTTTTTGGCGGCCTTAATTTCTATATACATTTTAATCTTCAGCAGAGCCTCATAAGCGATCACCAGGCTCTTACAGCTGAAAAGGCTGCTTATCTGGTAGATGAATTTATACTAGATAAAGGAAAAGAACTAAGAATAACTGCTGACATGGGGAATCTTCTTGAATCAGATTATGATGAGCAGAAATTAATTCTTGCAAAACTTTTGTCTTCTGATCAGGCTTTTCGCAGAATCCTTTTTTTTGATGAAAACAATAGCGAATCAATAGATGTTTCAAGAACCACTGAAACAATAGGCTACAATTATTCAAAAATACTTTCTAATTTTTCAGATAATTCTTTTAATTCTTCTATTATGAGTGATTTTATTTATCTAAGCCAGATTTACATAGACGAATCATCTAATGAACCTCTTGTGCTTCTTGCTGTTCCTGTAACTGATGTTTTTGATAATTTCAGGGGGTTCCTTGCTTCTGAGATAAATCTTAAATTTATGTGGAACCTTATAGACAGCTTAAGTCTTGGTGAAAATGGAATTGCATTTGTTATTGATGAAAAAGGAAATCTTCTGGCTTACAGGGATATAAGCCGTGTGCTTGCAGGAGAAAACCTTGTTTATCTGGATGAGGTAAATGAGATTGTCAATAATGAAAGGCATCAACATCAAAATAATGCCGAGATCACCCGGGGAATTGAAGGAAACCTTGTTGTGACTACACATTATCATCTTGATACCTCTGACTGGGCTGTTGTTGTTGAACTCCCTTTTAATGAGGCCTATGAGAGTGTCATAAGCGGAATGATAGCTTCTTCTGTGACTGTGATTTTTACGCTAACCCTTGCTCTTATCTTGGGTTTGTACATCTCAAGAAAAGTTACTAATCCAATTATCGATCTTAGAAATGCAGCAATATCTGTAGGTAAAGGTGATCTTGATACAAAAATAAAAATCAAAGAAAACAATGAGATCGGAGAACTTACATCTTCATTTAACAATATGATTGATAAGTTGTCATGGTCCCGAAAGAAGATTGAAGAGTATAACAAGACCCTTGAGAAAAAGGTATCTGACAGGACTTCTCAACTTACTGAAAAGGTAGAACAACTCAAGCATGCTGAAAAAAAGCTTAAGGCTGCGAAGAAACAGATCGAATTATTCAACAGGAATCTTGAGAAAAAGGTAAAGGAACGAACATCAGAATTAAGTTCTGCAAATATACGGATAAAGAGGCTTCTTGCTGTGAAAAGCCAATTCCTTAACCAGGTTGCGCATGATATAAGGACGCCTATATACGCAATCTCTTTGTCTTATGAGCTTATAAGGAAAAATGTCTCTTCTAAAAACAAGGAAAATATGGAGATTATGGGCAGAAATATAATCTATCTGACAAATCTTGTGAATGATTTCCTTAATATTGCAAGGATCGATGACGGAAAAGTTGATCTTGTTATGAAAAAACAGGATATACGAAAACTTATAGATGATGTGATTGAGAGCAATAAGAGAGTGTTTTCTGAACAGAACGTAAAGATCGAAAAAAATATACCTTCTGACATCCCAGATGTTCTGATA
>JBKHIF010000049.1:0-10809 GCA_046538795.1 Candidatus Woesearchaeota archaeon
AAAAATGTGGGGAAGGGGATTCGAACCCCCGAACCTACTAAAGGACTGGATTCCTCCTAATAGGCGTGATCACAGCGCAATAGTTGCGCTCACCACTCAATTAACTTGAGTCCAGCGGATTTGACCGCTTTCCTATCCCCACAATGAGAGTCAATCTGATTTCTTAGCGTAAGCGTGCAATGCATGGGATTCCTTTGGAGATCCCATCCGTTTATTGTGTAAACGGAAATTGCCGTTTGCGGACTTGACCGCTTTCCTATCCCCACAACCGAAAAATCGGTTGACGCTTTGGTCATGTGCTACGTAAGCTTTGCTTAGTAGCACGAAAATGCATTAACCGTAGTCTTGAAAGAAATCCGGTTTATTTATAAAATTTATTGAAATTTCACATCTGGTCAAATCCAATTGACTTAAGAATATCTTTTATATTCTCTATTACTCTTGTTTGATCTTTTTTTTCAGACATCCTTATGAACTTTATGAGTAATTCACTTAATTCATCAGAACTTCCAAATTTCAAAATGTGCCCATCTGTTATGAAATAAAATCTGAATTTATTATATTTTAATTCTTTAATAACCGTACCTCCAACATTTCCGATAGCCTTACCTTTTTGAGGGTTTTTTTCAAGAGTTTTCATCAATTCAAAAATTTCTATTGATTTCTGTTTAAAATTTCTTTGAATTTCCTCTCGTAAAGATTTAGAAATGATTACTTTGGCCATTTTTTCTTAGCATCAGATATGGCTTCATCTATTGGAACAGAATCAGAAGTATCATAGAGATAAGACATAAGAATGTTTTTTTTAGCGACTTCATACATTTTCCGTATTACATCTTCATAACTATCTCCTGTTCTTCCTAAATTACGTATCTTCTCTTTCAAGTCTTCAGATATTGCAATTGTTGTTGTCATAAAAGATATAAGGATTATAATATTTATAAAACTTATGTATTTTATCAAAATCTTATTAACGAAACCTATTTAAAGCTTGATATTTGGTTTCTTAATTCTAATGACAAATGATATTCTATCTGTCAAAGACCTGAAAAAAACTTATCCTAAAAATTCTATTTTTAGCAAGGAAAAACCAGTAACAGCATTGAAAGGAATTTCTTTTAGTGCAAAACAAGGAGAGATCTTTGGAATACTTGGTCCTAATGGTGCAGGAAAATCTACAGCAATGAACATTCTAGCAGATCTTCTGACATCTGATTCAGGTTCAATAAATATCTTCGGTTATGATTTTTTCAAGAACAAAGAAAAAATAAAAGAAAACATGTCGCTGATAAATGGTTATGCTTCTTATCCAACAAAATTGACTGTTTATGAAAACATGAAAATATATGCAAAGATATATGGAGTAAAAGATTACAATAAAAGAATCTTAGAACTCTTAGAACTTGTAGGAATTCCTGAGAAAAAAAATAAGAAATTTTCTGAACTATCATCAGGTCAAAGAACAAGAGTTAACATAGTAAAAGGTCTTATACACAGTCCTAAACTTGTTCTTATGGATGAACCGACAATAGGACTTGATCCGCATATTGCATTGAAGATAAGAAAGCTTATTCGAAAAATAAGCAAGGTAGAAAACACTACGATAATATTTACTTCGCATAACATGCAGGAGGTTGAAGAGCTTTGCAGTAGGATTGCTCTTCTTAAAGATGGCAATATCCTGAAGACTGCTTCACCACATGAACTTACAGATCTTGTTGATGCACAGGTCTATGAAATAGATTATTCAGGAAACAGTAAAATAGTTAAAAATATATTTTCAAGTTTTGAGACACTCAACATTTCTATCACTAAAGAGAAAATAAAATTTGAAGCAACAAGAAATTTTGAACTTAATGATCTTTTGAGATCCTTTGTTAAGAACAATATAAATATCGTCCACATAAACATAAAAAAACCAAATCTTGAACATATTTTCATAGAAGTCGCAGAGGGAAGACTATGATTTCAATAAGAAGAATTTCGGCATTAATGGAACAATATTTCTATATAACCATAAAAACTTTAGATCGGCTTTCAGATCTGTTTTTCTGGCCGTTCATGTCTCTTCTTTTATGGGGTTTTATGAGCAGGTTTCTTCAGTCAGGATTTGAAGTAAATATCATCGGGCTTGTCATTGCAGGCTATATGTTTTATCAGTTTTTTCAAAGATGCCAGACAGATATACCGATGTATCTTCTTGAAGATTTTTGGTCAGATACTCTGCAAAACATATTCAGTACGCCAGTAACAAAATGGGATAAACTCATGAGTCTAGTATTATTTTCTCTTCTTAAATCAGTGATAGTTATGGTATTTATCTATCTTGTTGCACTTTTCATGTTTAATTTTAATTTGCTTTCAATAAATCCATTATATCTTGCATTATTTTTTTTTTCATTAAGCCTTTTTGCAGTAGGCATAGGCATAATAGTTGCAGGAGTTATCTTTAGGTATGGAACACATGTTCAGATGATTGCATGGGGATTTCCTTTCATGATGCAGCCATTGATGGCAGTATTCTATCCAGTAAGCATACTTCCTCTTGGTCTTCAGATGCTGGCAAAGATTATACCTGCAACCTATGTTTTTGAAGGGCTAAGAGCAGTAAGAGAAACAGGTGTATTTGACACAGGAAATTATCTAATCTCTATAGGATTGAATATTATTCTTCTTATGGTTGCATGCATGATCTATGCAGCAGGATTTAATTACAATAAAAAGCATGGAAAATTAATACATGCAGAATGATTATTTGAATTTTTGCACGATAATTATCCCATAATTATAGTATCGCTTAAATATGATTTTTATCATTGTAAGATTATTTATGGGGTGTGTTAAATTGAACAAAATTATATCTTTTGTAATTTTAGTCTTAGTTGTTTTTGTGGTTGGTTGTAATTCTGATAACAAAGCTACGGGAGAATCTGTGAAGTTGGTAAGCCCTATACAGAAATGTAAGGTTGTTGATGTTCCCTATGATGCGCAGGAAGCATATACTGAACGAGAACCTTATCAAGCGACTGAAGAATATCAAGTTAAAATGAAATTTGAAGTTGTGGATCGCAGTAAATCTACTTTTCTTAGAGGCCTTGACGTTTGGGCAAAAGGAATTGTTTCTGTTAGAAATGTCGATGATCAAACAGGAAGGTTCAGTGTGAAACAGACATTCAAAACATTAAATGATCAGAGTACACTATCATCAACTAAGTATATTATGCCTGGAGAAATTGTTGAATTTGAAGAAATTTATGATATTGATCTTGGAGAAGATTTTTCCCTGAGTTCTATTGTAATAGCTCCTGAAAAAACTATGACAAGAACAGTTACAAAATACAGAGATATTACAAAGTATAGAACAGTTACAAAATATAAAAAAGAAGAAATTTGTGAATGATTTTTTTTAATTAATTTAAACATTGCCAAGCTTAGCTTCAATTGCAGCAAGTTCTTTCTCTAAAGCTTCAAGATCTGATTTTCCTATTTTTGCAGAAGATTCTTTTTTAGGTGAAGATTTTTTATTTGGGCTCTTTGCCTCTTCTTCATTTTTCTTTTCTTCTGATTTTACTTTCTTTATGGTTTTTTTGTCAATCAGATCATCAGATTCAACATCAACGTTAAGATTTGATTTAGGAAGTGATGATTTAAGTTTTGTTACAAGGGCAGTTATCTCCTTGAATATCCTTTTAAGATCATAAACTGCCTTGTTCTTTTCCATCCTGACCTTAAGAAATTCTTCATATCTTTCCAAAGACATAAGAACAGTCTTCATGGATTCAAGAGTATTTCTCTTAAGATCATCATGGTTTCTTATTTCAACATAAAATACATCATCCGGATCGTTGGTGTTCTTATCTGTCATGTTATCTATCTCACGTTCTGAGGTTCAAACAAGGTCTTATCCACATAAGCGACCTTTCTTTCTACTTCTTCGATATTTGCACTCCATTGCTCAAGCTCAGCATCTTCCTGGCTTTTGAGCTGCCTTATATTATCAAGTATCTTGTTTGCTTCGTTGACTTTAGACTTGATAAGTTCCATAATATCAATAACGTCTTTATAATCTTCAATCTTTACAAAAACCGGCATTTCCGGTGCTCTCATAGGCTCATCCATCTTTATCACCTAGGTCCTTCAAACAAGGTCTTCTGGATATACACCATCTTTCGTTGTATATCTTCAAGACTGGCCTTCCATTGTTCGCACTCATAGTGCTTCTGTTCATTGTACTCTTCAAGTTTGAAAATATAATCTCCTGATTTTTTCAAACCATTCTTGATCTCATCAACATTATCTAAAAGATGTTTATAATCATTTATCTCTATGAATATGGGTCCTTCATTGTATCTGAAAATCTTGAGTTTTCTCTGTGGAATGCTTGAATAAAATGAATTATCGTGGTAATCTTGTCTTTCAGCAGAAAATTCATCAGGCATTTTTTCAGGAACATTATTTTCTGGCGCCTGATCATTTTCATCTCCCTGATCAAGCTCGATATTAGGCAAAGGAAATTGTTCTTCTATTTTTTCTTCAGGTTCAGAAGTTTCCTTGAAATCTTCTGCTTTTGGTTCTTCTATTTTTTCTTCTTTATCTTGAGGAATCTCTTCTATTTTTTCTTGACTTGCGGGTTCAAGAACATTATCTTCTTCAGGTTTATTTTCCTCAGGAAGAGAGACATTGCTTCCAGGTTCTAACGAATTATTTGATTGATCAAAAGAAGGTACTGTAGGGACTTCAGGCTGTGCAAATGAAGAATTTTGCTCATCACCCTGAGACTCATTATCTGAAAACGAAGGTGGTGCAGGAACATCTATATTTCCGAAAGGATTGCTGTTATTATTTGAATTATTATCATTATTGCCTGTCTGAGGCGATTGGCCATTCATATTATCTTGAGGAGGCGCCTGTGAAATTCCAGCACTTGGTTGAGGTGTTTCAGGAGAACTTACTACATTTTGATTATTTGGCCCTGGTGCAGGCGGCGGAACATTATTTTCACTATTTTCTTTTTTTCCTTTCATCAAGTTAAATAATCCCATTAGTTACCACATCTCCCACTAATAAAATAATTTTATCTTTTGCTTTTATTAAAGTTTTTGAACTATTTTGAAATAGTAAATTAACTTTGTGTGGACATATTTTTTCACTATATGCGTAAATTTTTATTTTATCCAGAAATTTTCCGGATTTATCATGGTAACTCATTTTAAAGATTAAATCTTCTGTGTTTATATGATGTATAAGATATTGTTTTCATCTTTGATTTTTATGACTTTGATAACAACATCATCTGCAATCGAATTTCATGAAGTATTTTATGATCCTCCCGGAGATGATAATAATCGGGAATTCATAGAATTATTAATGGAATTTCCGTTGGATCTTGAAAACTACACTATATCAGATGAACATTCAAACGACACACTTGAAACCATGAGTTTTGTAAATTCAAACCTGGCTTTGATAGTCGAAGAAGGATTCAATTATAGCTTTCTTAACTGTTCTGTCTATTCAGCAGGAGCGACTATTGGAAATAACCTGAACAATGATGCAGATTCACTAAAACTTTTTGATCGAAATCATGTATTGGTAGATTCAATATCCTATAATAGGACAGTCAAAAACTTTTCTCTTAATGTATATAACAAAACATCTTATTACGCATCTCCTAATCCTTGTGAAATCTTTATTCCTGAAAAAACAATTGAAAATACTACACAAAACGAAGATACTGATGAAGATGATATTTGTGATTATTCTTTAGATATCATTACAGATAAATCATTTTATCACAACGAAACGATGAAGTTCAGACATGAGGTTTATCCTTCAGAAGATGATATTGATTATGAGATCACATATCGCATAGAAGATCTTTATGGAAATATCAAAAAAGAACCCTACACTACAAAAAATACCAACGAAAAATCATTCACATCAAAAGAATATGGCACGAACGTCTATAAGATAATATCATATCTTGAAGTCCTTTCCTGCAACGAGACAAATATTACTGACAATGAAGCTTCCTTAATTTTTATACATCATTCAGATGAGCCTTTTTCCTGTCCAGAATGTATTTGTGAAGAATGTGAAAACTGCCCTGATTGCCCCGAAATAATCTGTCCTGATTGCGAGCCATGCATGATAAAAGAAGGACAAATCATGAAAACAAATTTTGATATAATTGAACTAAGGTTTGAAAACAATACAAATTCAATCTTTTTACGATTCAATGCATCAAAAGGAGATACAAGAAAGACAGCTATTTATATTTATGCAAAATCAGGACGAAACTACATTACTGAGAAAAAGACGTTTTATCTCAAAGAAAAGAACAGCTACAATGAATTCACACTTATACTGCCTTTAAAAAAAGATGTTGATCTTGATGAACCCATACTTTTCATAGAAGGACTGGACATAAGCATAAATGAAACAATCAATCTGGGAAATGATTTTTCAAAAGAATATGCTATTCCAGAAGCCACTGAAATAATTGAAACGAAAAATTTAGCTAAAAAAAACAAGATATCATATCAACCAGAACGCCTGACATCAAGAATAATATATGAATCAAGAGATGTCATAAGAAAAGAACTTATTTCTTATTTCTTTCTTGCAGCATCAATCATACTTAACATAATCTATTTATTCCGCAGGCCATAAATATTGATGCATATGAAGATCAGATTGTGTAATTTTTATTAATTTACTATATTGAAAATAAATATCAACAAAAATCTTTTTAAATAGTTGTGAAAACCTAACTATTATCATGGCAGAAAAAATCAATGTTTCAGAAAAACTTGAAGAAGGCTACATCAGCATAAGAACAATAATAGAAATGATGGGACGTCCTAAAGAGCATCTAATGGAAACGCTCAAATCATATGTAAAAAAGCTATCTGAATCTGATAATTACGAAGTGTTAAATGAGGAATATTCAGAACCTAAAGAAGAAGATGGCATGTTCAATGTATTCGTGGAAGTAGAAATGCTCGTAAAAAATATTGAAGAGGTTGCTTGGTTCTCTTTTGATTACATGCCTGCATCAATTGAAATACTTGAACCTGAAAAACTTAATTATAAGGCTCCTGAGTTGACTAATTTCTTAAATGATCTTTTGGGAAGGCTTCATCATCTTGACATGAGTTTCAAGACAAAAGATGCAAGTATAAAGAAACTAAATGCAAATTCAGAAGCTATACTAAAGAATTTCATCGGATATCTTATAAAAGATGAACCTAAGACAGTAGATGAGCTCTCAGAGCCGTTAGGGATTGGAAAAGAGCAGCTTGAGCGTCTTCTTGACAGGCTCATCGGAAACAAGTATTTGAGGAAAGAAGATGATAAATATTTTCTTGCATGATTAGATTATCAATAAATATAAATATCACTTCTTAAGTATCTCTTCACATGGATAATCTGAATAACATGGTAGAAGCTCTTCTTTTCGCATCAGGAAAGCCTATGTCAGTAGAACAGCTCTCTGAGATAATTGATGAATCCTCAAGAAAGATAAAGCCTGCGCTGAAAAAGATAAAGAACAAATACTCGGAAAATAATGGTGCTCTCATGCTTGTGGAAGATGACGGTTTCTGGAAACTTACTGTAAGAGAAGCATACCTTCCTCTTGTAAGAAAAATCGTTGCAGATACAGAACTTCCTAAATCAGTAATAGAAACGTTGGCTGTTATTGCTTGGCGTTCGCCAATAACTCAGGCAAGAGTCATAAAAATAAGAACCAATAAGGCATATGATCATATTGCTGAACTTGAACGTCTTGGATTTGTAATAAAAGAAAAAGAAGGAAGATCATACAGGTTAAAACTTACAGAAAAATTCTTTGAATATTTCGACATTTCAGGAAACAAGGACATAAGAGACATGTTCAAGAATGTTAAAGGAATTGAAGAAGAACTTGCATCTGAGCAGGAAAAAAAACTTAATGAAAAGAACAAGCAGCTTGTACTTATTCCTGAAGATTCCGAAGAACATTTGGGGAAACTTGATATCTATACTCCTGAAAAGCCAAAAGCAGAGGAAGATGTAAAAGAGATAAATCAAATAGTTGATGAGATTGACCAGGAAGAAAAAAGAGACGAAGCAGTCAAAGAGGAAATAGATGTTGTAAAACCTGAAGGTTCTCAAAAAGAAATAAAAAATGAAATTGAAACCGATGACAGTGTAGAAGATTCTTTTGTTGATGAACCGAAAAGCAAGGAATAGGATCAGGATTTCTATCCCATCAGAGCATGCTTTTTGTTGATTTAAACCAAAACATATTTAAAGTGTAAAATATTACTTTTTACTATATTTTTACGTCGATAAAATCAAAGAAAAACACTTAAAGATTGCTTATTTCTGGCAATAAAAAAATACTTGTGAAATAGTTAAAAATGTCTGATGAAAATATACCTGATAAGGATCAGGAAATGAATGATGAAAAGCCGCCAATCGCACAAAAGATCATAACACAAGAGATCGAAAGCGAGATGAAGACTTCTTTCATGGATTATGCCATGTCGGTCATAGTAAGCAGAGCTCTGCCTGATGTAAGAGATGGCCTTAAACCTGTACACAGAAGGATTCTTTATGCGATGAACGAGCTTGGGATGTCTCATAATAAGCCTTATAAGAAAAGTGCAAGAATAGTAGGAGAAGTGCTTGGAAAATATCATCCTCATGGAGATGTTGCTGTATATGATACCATGGTAAGGATGGTTCAGAATTTCTCTTTAAGATATCCTCTTATAGATGGGCAGGGAAACTTTGGAAGTGTTGATGGCGACTCAGCCGCTGCAATGAGGTATACTGAAGCAAGGCTTTCAAAGATCTCTGAAGAGATGCTTTCAGATATAGATAAAGAAACAGTTTCATTCATGGAAAATTTTGACGGTTCGTTAAAAGAACCTATTGTTCTTCCTTCTAAATTTCCAAATCTTCTTGTAAACGGCTCATCTGGTATTGCTGTCGGAATGGCAACTAACATCCCGCCTCACAATCTTAAAGAGGTCTGCACAGCAGTTACAAGAGTCATAGATAATCCAGAAATAGAAGTGTCTGAGATCATGACATATCTTCCTGGTCCTGATTTTCCAACAGGAGCTGAGATCGCAGGAAAAGGTGGGATAATTGAAGCATACAACAGGGGTCGGGGAAGAATAAAGATAAAATCAAAGACCCATTTCGAGCAGAAAGGAGATAAGGTTTCAATAATCATAGATGAACTTCCATATCAGGTAAATAAGGCTATGCTTATAGAACAGATTGCAGACCTTGTAAAAGACAAAAAAATCCCTGATATAAGAGATCTTAGAGATGAATCTGACAGGAGAGGAACAAGAGTTGTGATAGAACTCAAGAAAAATGCAAATCAGGAAGTTGTATTAAATCAGCTTATAAAGCATTCAAGAATGCAGGTTACTTTTGGGATCATCATGCTTTCACTTGTGGAAAACAAGCCAGTCACAATGGGTATAGTACCTCTTCTAAAACATTTTATTTCTCACAGGCAGACAGTAATCAAGAAAAGGACAGAATATGATCTTAAAAAAGCTCAGGCCAGATCACATATACTTGAAGGTCTTCTTATAGCCCTCAACAACATTGATGCAGTCATTGCTCTTATACGTGGTTCTGATTCTGTGCAGGAAGCAAAACAAGGACTTATGTCAAGATATTCACTTTCAGAACATCAGTCGCAGGCAATACTTGATATGAGACTACAGAAGCTTGCAGCTCTTGAAAGAGAAAAGATAAAAGAAGAGCATAAAGACCTTAAAGAACTTATCGAGGAGCTTAAAGGAATACTTGCTTCTGAAGACAAGATAAATGATATCCTTAAGTCTGAGATGCAGGAAATAATAGATAAGTATGGTGATGAGAGAAAGACCACAATACTAGAGCATGGAGACGAGGACATAGATCTTGAGGATCTTATCGAAGAGCATGATGTTGTTGTAACCATAACAAGAGAAGGATACATAAAAAGACTTCCTCTTGAAACATACAGGCAGCAAAACCGGGGCGGAAGAGGTATAATCGGAACAGATATGAAAGAAGAAGATATTGTTCAGGATGTATTTGTCACGAGCAGCCACAATTATATATTATTTTTCACAGATCAGGGTAAGGTATATTGGCAGAAAGTATATCAGATACCTGAAGGTTCAAGGCAATCACGAGGACGGCCTATCGTAAATCTTGTTCAGATGTCTCCTGATGAAAGAATCAATGCTTGGATATCTGTAAAAGAATTTACTGCAAATTTCAACCTGATGCTTTGCACAAAGAAGGGAATTGTGAAAAAATCAGCGCTTTCTGACTATTCAAGACCCAGAAAAGGCGGAATTATAGCTATCAATCTTGATGCTGATGATGCATTGGTTAATTCAGTCATGACAGACGGAGATCAAAATGTTCTGATCGCGACAAAGAAAGGTCTTGCGATAAAATTCCATGAAGAAGATGCGAGAGTTATCGGAAGGACAGCAAGAGGAGTCAAAGGAATAACATTAAGAGAGGACGACGAAGTAATAGACATGGTCGTCGCCAAAGAGGACATGGATCTTCTGACAATAACTGAAAATGGTTACGGAAAAAGAACGAAAATATCAGAATATAGGCGTATTGGAAGAGGAGGAAAAGGTGTCATAAACATCCAGTGTACAGAAAGAAACGGCGATGTTGTCGCAGTAAAACCTGTAATCGATGAGGATGATGTCATATTCATAAGCAAGCATGGAATAATAATAAGAATTCCTATGAGAAGCATATCTGTCATAGGACGAAATACCCAGG
>JBKHIF010000004.1:0-37037 GCA_046538795.1 Candidatus Woesearchaeota archaeon
AGGTTGTTTAAAAAATTAACAAGAAAGAATGAAGGTAATACTAAAATGGCAAAAACGTTGAAATTTCTTTGAAATTTCAGGCTTTTCCCATTTTAATCAGGTTGTTTAAAAAATTAACAAGAAAGAATGAAGGTAATACTAAAATGGCAAAAAAAGCTAAAGGTTTGAATGCTGGTAAAAAGCTGATCCATAGAAGATCAAAGGGTCAGTGGCTTAATGATATGTATGTTTCAAGAGTCCTTGGACTGAAGAAAAAATCTGATCCTTTGGAAGGAAGCTCTCAGGCAAGGGGCATTGTTCTTGAAAAGGTCCAGATTGAAGCTAAGCAGCCAAACTCTGCTATGAGAAAGTGCGTAAGGGTACAGCTCATAAAAAATGGAAAGCAGATCTCTGCATTCATGCCAGGAGATGGTGCAACAAAGCTTATCGATGAACACGATGAGGTTATCCTTGAATGTATCGGTGGAAAGAACCACGGAAAAAGCAAGGGAGATCTTTCAGGTATCAGATGGCAGGTTATCAAGGTAAATGATCAGTCATTAGATGCTCTAAGAAAAGGAAAACTTGAAAAAGCAAGAAAATAATCATATTAAAAACTAATATCCACGATAAAAATGAATGAGATAAAAATATTCAACAAATATTCAACAGCCGGAATCGAGATTGACGATATGGGTCTTAAAGGCTACATATCTATCGAGCCTGTATTTGTTCCAAAGACAGGAGCAAGGTATGCAGGAAGGAGATTCCACAAGTCAAAGATATCTATTGTTGAAAGACTTATCAACAAGACGATGATACCAGGTCACAAGGGTAAGAAGCATAAGACAAGTTCTGGCCATTGCACAGGTAAATCGCAGTCTTCATATAATATGATTAAAGAGACATTTGATATAATTGAAAACAGAACAAAACAGAATCCTTTGGCTGTCTTTGTAAAAGCTGTAGAAAATGCAGCTCCAAGAGAAGAAATCGTTACAATTGAATACGGTGGAGCAAGGTATCCTAAAGCTGTTGAGGTTGCACCACAGAGACGCGTTGATCTTTGCCTAAGACAGATGACGCAGGGAGCATATGCTTCATCATTTAATTCAAAAAAAAGCACTGCACAGGCTCTTGCAGATGAGATTATCGCAGCTTATAATATGGATACAAAATCAACTGCAATATCAAAGAAACTTGAGCTTGAAAGACAGGCAGATTCTTCAAGATAAATAAGATAATCATTTATTTTTTTAAATTTATTTTTATAATGTTTTTGATCACACGTTCTTTATATAATTCATTATTTCTTTAAAGTTCTCTTCTTTATTGTTTTTGTATCTTTTGCACAGAGGCATGAGAAAATCTCTTTCATAAATAAGATCCTTGTCCTTTACAATCGAAAGAAAATAGCTTGATGTGATGTATTGGCAGAACTGTGTTATATTTTTTGGATTATCCCTTTTTTTACACCTTTCAAAATCTATTAGGAACGGCCGGTCTTCCCCTTTTTTTGCTCTTATTAAAATGTGCTTATAAGGATTATGCATCTCTTCTTTTGTACATGATAAAGAGTCAAGAGCATACATGAATTCCATAACTTTTGCTACAACTTTTTTTATCTTAATCTTGTTTGATAGCTTTGCGAATTCAGTTATTGTTATTCCATCGATATATTCATATGCAAAATGATCTTTTCCATAAAACAATACTTTGGGTACAAAATCAATCTTGTTTTTATGAAGAAATTGTAATGCCTCAACCTCTCTTGATATTGCATCTTTTGACCTGCTCTTTGGTCTTTGTATCTTTATAGATATCTTTTTTCCCTTGTAATTTCCTGTGAAGATCAGGCCTCTTTTTCCTTTTGTGAAATAATCCAGTTGTGTCACGCCTTTTTTTTCAATATCTTTAAGAACATCTGATTTTTTTACAGAATATACAAAAAGCTCTTCAAAATCGATCTTTTGACTTGCAAGAAGTCTTGATGTCCAAAGATTCTTTTCAAGTATCTCATCTATCTTTTCTTTGTTGGTAAGAGAGCTAAAGAGTATTAATATAGTGCCTTCTTTTTTGAGATAAGGTCCTGCTCTCGAAAGAAATAGTTCTATAAGCTCGTATCCTCTTGTGCCTCCATCTAGAGCTACATCTTTTATCCTTAGATCTCCTGGAAGATATGGCGGATTGAATATGATCGTATCAAATTTCTTTCTGGATAATTTTGCAAAAAGATCGCTTACTGTAAATCTTATCTTCTTGTGATTGTTATGCTTGCTTGCGTATTCTATAGCATCAGGATTTATATCTATTGCAGTTACAGTTTTTACTTCTTTTTTCTGGGCAGCAGTATGGGCTTGTATCCCTGATCCAGTACCTACATCAAGGCAGTCGCCTTCTGCGAGCTTTTCAACTTCTTTTTGAAGCAAAAATGAATCTTCTCTGGGTTCATAGATCGGGTTAATTTTATCTTCTGTCATCGTAATATTACTTCGATAAGCACTGATTTAAATATTATTCTTTTTGGTTCTAAAAATCAGAAAAATCCTAAATAGAAAAAAGCTTATGGCTCTGTTGCATCAACAACTATTATGGTTCCCGGACCCTGTTCTACTGGAGATTGTTCTACAACTATATCTATGGTTCCAGAAACCTGTGAATTCTCAAGGATGCAGGTATCAGGATTTTCTACCTGTACAATCATTGCGAACTCTTTCTTTTTTGACTGTATATAATCAGAATCCCAAAGGTAAGGCTCAAGAGTTATCGTATATTCCTGTTCTGGAGAAAGTACAAGATTAAGTTCTTTTTCATACATTCCTGTAACACCTGGGTTTTCCTTGTTCCAGAATTGCCTTGAATAGATCTTTTTTATGATACAGTCATTTTCTCCAACATTCTTGATAACCATATCCATGCCAACAACACGACCAGTTATAGTATTGAAATTATTAGGATATTCAAGGTCAACAAGCTCAAGTCTTCCGGAACTTGTGCATCCTGTAATGACTAAAACAGATAAAATAAATAATACTAGAATTGTCTTGCTTAAAGCCGATCTCATTATTATCATATTATGGAAGAATATACTAATATAAATTATTTATGGATTATTTTCATCCCTGTTGAATACTGATCCTGAATTAATATCCCTGAACTCTTCATCTATCCTTTGATGATATTCTTTTATTCTCTGTATCATATTGGGGATAAGAAATTGCTCAAGCTTTTGCTCAAAGATCTCATCAAGATTGCTGAATTCAGTTATCCTGTATGAGTTTTTCACTTTTTCAGCGATCATCACGTCTCTTAATCTCTTAAGCTGTCTTCTGATATTTGAAGGAGCTATGCCTACCAGAGGAAGATTTTCTGCTTTCCTAAGTTCTATAACCACATCTTTGATCTCTTCAGAACTCATCTCTTTTTTTTCTCCCCTTGCCAGAAGAAGCGCAAAAAGGATATCAACAACAATATCCCGCGAATCTCCTGGTTGAAGAAGTCCCACACTAAGACAATATTTTCTTACTAAATCCCTTTTCCCTAAAGAATATGGTTTTTCATATCTTCTGAGTATAAGTTCGTTTAAAGGAGTATCTTTAGATATAGTTTTAGCCATCTAAGAAAAGTAGATGATGAACTACTTTATATATTTTTTGAAGCGTAAAAAAATAGTTTGTCTAGAATCTGGTATTCTGAATATTTTTCATTGCATCTTCCTCAAGTCCCACAAGCTCAGTTGTTTCTTTACCGCACTTGATGCACTGCCAGATCATATAATTGACATTGCCTGAAGTTCTTTTGCCTTGTTTTTTCATCTCACCACGGCATTTATCGCATATTTTTACTCCTCTTTCTTTATCTTTCTGCTTTTTCAGGTGGTGCTCAATTATCTCTTTAGGATCCATATTCAGTTTCAAGAAGAAATAGAGGTTTATAAGTTTTATTGTTTGGTTGAATAAAAAAATCGAAAAAATAAATAGAAAAAGAATATGAAATCTAAAGCTTGTTCATGTGTATTGTGAACCCATTGCCCTTTATCTTATCTGATGCGATGAATTCATAATCTTTCTGCGGGGACATGGTTGATACTATGATCTCTTTTGCCCCTACTTTTGTCTTCATCTCATCTATGAAATCCTCAAGCTTAAGATCTATGTCTGAGTTTGGCTGTATATGTATCTCAACATCATCAGTTTTCTCTAAGCCAGATTTTTTTCTTAAGTCCTGGATTCTTCTTGTAAGCTCTCTTGAATATCCTTCATCAATTAGTTCAGGCGGGATCTCTTTGTTAAGATATATAGTTCCATACTTGAAATCAGCTCCTGCCCAAGGTTCTCTTGTTGTCTTTGTTATCTCAAAATGTTTCTTGTTAAGGCTATATTCTTTGTCGTTTACATTGATTAGATAGTCATATCCATCGATGAGGGCTTTAAGTATCTTATCGTCATCAATAGTCTTTACATGATTAAGTACGTCTCCTGTTTCAGTACCAAAATCCTCGCCCATCGCCCTGTAATTTGGCTTTATGGAATGATCAAGATGCTCAAATCTCTCGACAAAGGTTATTCCCTTGATATTAGTTTGCTGGAATACAAGCTGCTCAAGCTCTTTAAGGGCTTTTTTGGCCTGTTCTTCTCCATCTTTCTCATCTATCTCGCGCTCGAAATCAACTATTGCTTCTTTTACAGGCCATCTGACACCTATCTGAGCCTTGTCTCTTGCAGCTAAGATTCCCTGTACAAATTCACGTGCAAGCTGCATATTGTTGTTAAGTTGCTTGTTGATTTTCTCGGGTTTTGGCCATGATTCCATATGAACAGAAATCTCTCTTCTATCATCTCTTATGAATTCCTGATAGAGTTTTTCAGAAACATAAGGAGTAAATGGTGCAAGAAGCCTTACAAGCCTGTCAAATACATACCTGAATGTATACGCAAGAGCCTTGTCTTCTTCAAGAGTCCTTTCTCTTATAAGCTTTATATACCACCTTGAAAGGTCGTCTGTCACAAACCCCTGAATTTTTGCAATGCAATGATTGTATTCATGATTATCAAGATGTTTTGTGATTTGTTCTATGATCTCATCAGTCTTTGACATGATCCACTTGTCTTCTATGTTGAAACCCTTAGGCTCATCCTTTCCAGAAAGGCTGAACTGCTCCATGTAAGACGCTGCAAAATAATATGAATTCCAGAGCGTATTGAAGAAAGGAAGTACACTTTCCTGCATGGGTTTCATCCCGAACTTGATCTGTTCTCCTAATGGATAGGAGCTCATGAGCATCCTTACTGCATCTACACCTGTTTCATCAAATATCTGATCAGGCTTTACGATGTTTCCTTTTGATTTGGACATCTTTTCTCCATTTTCATCACAGAGAAGTCCGCCGACAGCACATGACTTGTATGCATTTTTTTCAAAAATAAGACTTCCAATTACATGCATTGTATAGAACCATCCTCTTGTCTGGTCTATTGCTTCAGCTATGAAATCATAAGGATGAGATTTTTCAAATATCTCTTTGTTCTCAAAAGGATAATGATATTGTGCGAATGGTGCACTTCCTGAATCATACCAGCAGTCGATAACTTCTGGTGTTCTTCTCATCGTGCCTTCGCATTTTTCACATTTGAAAGTCAAAGGATCTACAACAGGCTTGTGCAGGTCATTAACTTTCTTGCCTGTCTTTTCCTCTATTTCCTTAATAGAGCCTATCGCGTGCTGTTCTCCGCACTTATCACAGATCCAGATAGGAAGTGGTGTTCCCCAAAATTTATTCCTTGAGATCGCCCAATCTTTAGCTCCTTCGATCCAGTTTCCAAAACGTCCGTCTTTAATGTGATTTGGATACCATGAGATTTTCTTATTATCTTTTACAAGATCTCCTGAATGTTCATTTACTGAGACAAACCATGAATCCATCGCGTAATATAGTAATGGTGTTGAGCATCTCCAGCAGAAAGGATATGCGTGAAGATAAGGATCTACTTTTATCAGGACATCTCTTTTCAGAAGATCATCAATTATATCCTTGTCGCAGTCTTTTACGAATCTTCCTTTGAAAGGTTTTACTTCGTTTAGATATTCTCCGCTTCTGTCTACTGGGTTTATGAACGCTATATTGTTTTTCCTGCATTCATTGTAATCATCTTCACCAAAAGCAGGCGCCTGATGGACAACTCCTGTCCCATCTTCAGTAGATACATAATCTGCATTGATTATTATGAAAGCCTTTTTTCCTTCTTTTTTTTGGTTGTTAACTTCCTTTTCCATGAAATTGTAAAGAGGCTCGTATTCCTTTCCTTCAAGTTCTTTTCCCTTGAACTCTTCTGTTATTTTTGCTTCTGGGAAGTACTTGAATACAAGATCTTTTGCCATTATGTATTTTTGTCCTTTTTCTTCTATTGTAGCATAAGTGATTTCTGGATTTACTGCTAAAGCAAGATTTGATATCAATGTCCATGGTGTTGTTGTCCATGCTAAGATATATCGTTCGTCATCCTTTAGCTTAAACTTGACTGTAACAGAATCCTCTTCAACATCCTTATATCCCAATGCCACTTCGTGGCTTGAAAGAGGTGTTTCGCATCTTGGACAGTAAGGGACGACCTTATGGCCCTGGTACAATAAGTTTTTCTTGTGAAGTTCAGACAAGCTCCACCATACGCTCTCCATGTAAGACGTGTCTAATGTCCTGTATGGGTTTTCAAGATCGACCCAGAAAGCAAGCCTTTCAGTTACTCTTTCCCAGTCTTTTATGAAAGTAAATACATCAGTTTTGCATTCTTCGATGAACTTTTTTTCTCCATATTTTAAGACTTCTTTTTTTGTCTTTAGTCCAAGCTTTTTTTCAACCTGGACCTCGACAGGAAGACCATGGCAGTCCCATCCTCCTTTTCTTGGGACAGAGTAGCCTTGCATAAACTTATACCTGCAGAAAAGGTCTTTGAAAACTCTTACTTCTACGTGATGAAGCCCGGGAGGAGCATTGGCAGTAGGAGGTCCTTCAAGCCATGAGAATATCTCCTTATTTGGATCATGTTTGATAGTAATATTCTTGATATCGTTTTCTTTCCAGAATTTGCTTACATTGTTCTCGATATCCTTGAAATCATATTTTTTTGTTATTGTTTTTTCTGCCATTTTGATCTTTTTTGTATTTAAGTCTGCTAGAGTTAGATTTGAATAAAAAATGATGTTTAATATAAAAAGGTTACTTAAGAGATCAGATATGAAATTCTCCAAAACCTTTAAATATCTTATTTCTTATAAATTATTTTAGATTTGAATGTCTGAGAAATATCTTGCGAAAGTAAAAAAAGAGGAAAATGCTTTTGTTGTAAAGATTCCTTCAGAAGTTGCACAAGATGTTTCTATAGATGCAGGAAGTTATATCTATGTTTCTGTTGAAAAACCTAAAGAATACATAGTTGAATTAGATAGGTCAGTTATTGAAGAACTTAAGCGCATGAAAGAAAAATGGGCACAGTATAAAGATAAAGACATTAATGAGATCTTAAAAGACATGATGATAAAATTTAACGCAAAATCAACTGAAAAAAAGGAAGATATACCTGATAAACAAATAAAGATTGTCGAGAAGGACACTTTATAGCTAGCATAGTACTGATTCTATTATTCCTGAATCTCCGCAGAAAAAGAATGTGTTTTCAACCTTTGGGAGAAGTTTTTTAATCTTTTTAAGCTGATGCTTAGCCTTTATTATTCTGTAACTGCACTTGACTTCATATATGTCAAATTTGTTTTCCTTGACCGCAAGTATATCTATCTCAGCAATTATACGCCTTTTGCTGGAATGTTTTTTTTCATCAGAGAAGATAGGAACATTTGTAAGAATTGCGTCATAGTTTTCCTTGATTTGATCACAAAGGTCTTCAAGGTATCGGTCATGTTTAAGTTTTTTGACCACTTTGTATAATATTTATAGATATACTTGTATATATAATTTATTATTGTTCATATATCATTTTAGAAAAAAATCTATCTTAAGCTATCTCTTCAGTTGTTTTTGTAATAATTATATTTCAAAGTTTTGGGTTTGCCCTGAAAGGGTGCTCTTCGAGCAAGGCGAACTTTGAAATAAAGAAAATCAAGTATTGGCAAAAGTCGTTAATACTCCACACTTTAGTGTGGGGATATCTAAGACTTTTAGTTTTAGGGATTAGAACTTTTTTAAATTTCTACTATGCTTGAGCAGTGATTTTATTTATTGCAGAACACTGCCGCAATTTGAGCACACGTGAGCCTGAAGTTCTTCATTGTATTCGGTGTTAGTCCCATATTCCAGTTTTGTCTTGCAATTAGGACATTTTGGTTCAAGACATTCCATATCTTCAAAAAAATTTTCCACTACTCCCTGCATGTTAAACACCTTCTTGTTGAAAAAAGAAAAAAAGTTATAGTTATAATATAGGTATTCCAACTATAAATAACTTTCCAAAACCATTTTTAAATAGTTCTAGAAAATCTGCCTTTGAATTCTTTTTGATTCTTCAAAAATATCTTTGAAAACCCTTTCTGCAAAAGCCTCATCAAGCTTTTTTGCCTTGGCGATAGAAATTCTTTTTTTAAGTGATTCCTCGTCGTATTTTACATCTATTATTGGAATCTTATGATGTTTTTTGTATTCAGCCATGTCCTCGACCACAGAAAACCGATCGGATATAAGAGAAAGTATGTCAGAATCAATCTTGTCTATCTTGTTCCTGAAATCTTCAAGGCTCATTGTTTCCTCATCAAAGAGATATATATTAATTGTATATTGAGCTCATTAATATAGTTTTTGATAAAAGAAAAATAAACAAAAAACTAACTTTCAGATTGTTCTTGTCATAAGCACAAACTTGTTTTCAGGAGAAAACCCCATGTTCTCAAAAAATTTCAGGGTCTTTTTTTCCTTGTCAGATGTCTGTAGAGCGATATCACATATGTTCATCTTCTTGCATTCATTCATGTGTTTGTTGACAAGAGCCTCTCTTATCTCTTCGTCGTTTTCTTCGGGATGAACTACGACATGTATTATTTTTGAGAATTGAATCCTTGCGTCAACATCTGCAAGAAGAATTCCTTTGCAATTTCCCTGGTCTTCTGCAACAAAGACAAAACCTCCCCTGATCACAGACTTGAAGTATTCTTTTCCAAGAGTGTGCCCATGCACTGTTGTTGTTGAATTTGCCTCCCTGACAAAGTTAGAAAGAACATCTAAATCTTTTTGGTTAGCGCGTCTTATTTTCACTGTAACACCCCACCTCGCGTTAACAAGGAGAATCTTATGTTTTTTAAAAAGTTTATGTTCATCAAAACCTTACTTTAAAGAAGTCAGATTGTTCACCAAAAGAATTATAAGCCTGTTTTCATGCTTAATTTTCATGTTGCGCATATCTATAATCAAATTGGGTATTGCAGTTATGGTTCTTGGGATGGCGATTATAGTTGTTGGCAGTTTTTTTGATAAAAGCTTCTTCAGACGATCCTCAAGTATATCTGCTGATTCAGTAAAAGAGTCAGGAAACAAGGTATCTTTCTTTGGAATTTTCGGTTTTATACCTTTTGGCTTTTCAAACGACAAAAAACTTTTTATGGTGACCCTGATCACAGGAATGATCTTTTTCCTCTCCGCGATGCTTTTATATGTTGTGAACAGGACTTAGGATATTTAATCTAAAGAGAAATTCTACAAAGACTTTTTAATCGTAAAATTTTTATATATTTTATTTCACCCTCAATTATGTTATTGACAAAAATATTATCTTTATTATTCTATGAGGTGGTTTTTGATGGCAGGGAATAATCCGGGGAAATACACAGACAAAGAGATATCATCGCTTAACAAGATATCAGAAGAATATTCTCTTGAACTTGAAAAAGTTCTTTCAGAGATGCAGACAGTTATAGTAGGCCAGGGAACTGCCATGAGAAAGCTTCTTATAGCCCTTATCTCAGGAGGTCATGTTCTTATGGAAGGTGTGCCGGGGCTTGCTAAAACTCTTATGATAAAGACTATGTCAGACTGCCTGGGTGCTGGTTTTGTCAGGCTTCAGTTCACTCCTGACCTCCTTCCCGCAGATATAATCGGAACAAAGATATACAACCAAAAGACACTATTTTTTACTACAAAAAAGGGTCCTATATTTTCTAATTTCATACTTGCAGATGAGATTAACAGGGCTCCTCCAAAAGTCCAGTCTGCGCTTCTTGAAGCAATGCAGGAAAAGCAAGTGACTATTCAGGGAGAGACATTCATTCTGGAAAAACCATTCCTTGTCCTTGCGACCCAGAACCCTATCGAAAGCGAGGGGACATACAAGCTTCCTGAAGCCCAGGTAGACAGGTTCATGTTCAAGATACTTATAACATATCCTTCAAAAGAGGAAGAGAAAATAATAATAGAACGATTCACTCAGGGAATAGATATGTCACCCAGGAAGCTTCTGGATAAGAAAAAAATACTTGAGCTTCAGGATTTCTGCCCTAAGGTCTATGCTGACAATTCTATTGAAGAATATGTTTCAGATATAGTGGATGCAACCAGGCATCCGGAAAATCATGATTTGGATATGGGCGGGTATATTGAGTTTGGGGCATCTCCAAGAGCATCTATCTGGCTCATACTTGCAGCAAAGGCAAATGCCATACTTGAAGGAAGAGGATATGTTATTCCTGAAGATATAAAATCTGTTGCTCACGATGTCCTCAGGCATAGGGTCATACTTACATATGAAGCAGAAGCAGAAGATATCTCGCCTGATGATGTGATAGACAATATACTTGATAATATAAGGGTCCCTTGATTTTTTGAGACAATATTTATTTGTTTTATTTCTTTTTAAGATGCAAAAATTAAGATGCAAAAAACAAAAGATATACTAAAAGAGGTAAGGAAGCTTGAATTCAGGACAAAGAATCTTGTAGATGGACTTATTTCAGGAGCATATCATTCTGTTTTCAGAGGAAGGGGAATAGAATTTTCAGAGGTGCGCGAGTATGTTCCCGGGGATGATGTAAGAACAATCGACTGGAATGTGACTGCAAGGATGAATGAACCATACGTCAAAGAATATATAGAGGAAAGAGACCTTACGATATACATAGTATTTGACATATCTGCTTCTGGCGAATTTGGCAATATTAGATCAAAAAAACAGACAGCACTTGAGATCGCTGCATCATTTATGTTCTCAGCCCTAAGGAACAACGATAATATATCTCTTGTGCTTTTCAGCGAGGATATTGAGAAATATTTTCCTCCGAAAAAGGGCAAGAGACATGTGTTAAGGCTCGTAAGAGAGATGATTTATACAGAACCTGAGAAAAAGGGAACCAATATCACAGATACTCTTAAGGCTCTTTCAAGGCTAATCCATAAAAGAAGCATTATTTTCCTGATCTCAGATTTCATGTCAAAAGATGATTTTTCGAAAGGACTTAAGATACTTAAAAAAAGAAATGATGTTATTTCAATAGTGCTTCAGGATGATGTTGAAAGGGATTTTCCTGACATAGGTTTAGTTGAGCTTGAAGATGAAGAGACTGGCGAACAGATGCTTGTCGATACTTCAGATGAGCAATTTAGGAAGAACTATGTAAATATCGTAAAGGATCATTATGATAATATTACTAAAATACTAAAGAAGCTGAAAGTAGATTCTGTGATGGTTGATACAGGAAAAAGCTTTGAGCTTCCTTTAAGAAAATTTTTTAGATACAGAGAGAAGATGATAAACAGGTGAAATGACAATGGCTGGTTTCAATAATCCATGGGTGCTTGTATTGCTTTTGATAGTTCCAATCCTATATTATCTTTACAGGATGATGCTTTCTAAGAAGAAACAGCAGGCAATGAAATTCAGTCATATAGGATTTGTGAAATCTGCTCTGGGAGACAAGAAAAAGCTTTCCAGAACAAACATGCTTTTCTATCTTTCCCTGCTTGCAATCGCTTTGATGATTGTGGGGTTTTCTGATCCTCATATACCTCTTGAGCAAGAAAAAGAAGGTGTGAATGTAATACTTGTGATAGACATATCCGGAAGTATGCAGGCAACAGATTATGATCCGACAAGGCTTGAAGCTGCAAAAGAATCTGCAGAGATAGTCTTGAAGTCTCTTAAGCCAAATGATCATGCAGGAATAGTTGTCTTTGAATCAGGAGCGACAACTGCTGCTTACTTAAGTCCTTTCAAGAATAAGGTAATAAGCAAGCTTGAATCAATAGCCACGCGTGAAGGAAGAACTGCTGTGGGAGACGAGATTAGTCTTGGCGTTGACATGGCAACCTCTATACCAAACAAGAAAAAAGTTATCATACTCCTTAGCGATGGAGTGAACAATGCAGGAGTCATATCTCCTGAAGAAGCAATAGCTTTTGCAAAAGCAAGCAAGATACAGACATATACAATAGGCATGGGATCAGAAGAGCCTGTTGTCCTTGGCTATGACTGGTTTGGAAATCCCCAATATGCAGAGCTTGACGAAGCTACTCTGAAGCTTATCGCAGAGCAGACTGGAGGGAAATACTTCAAGTCAGTAGATACAAAGACTCTTGATGACATATACAAGAACATAAGCGAAGATATCGAGCGCGAAGAGGAAGAAACGCCTATCGGCAAATGGTTCTTTGGAGCAGCGCTTATTGTCCTTTTTATACAGATCTACTTGAGATATAGTTCAAAGCACAGGATACTTCAATGAGGTGATCGTTATGAATTCAAAAATTATGTCGGGCATGGTATTAATTTTTGTTATGTTCATCTCTGTTCCGGTTTTTGCAGAAGAATTGGTTGTAGAAAAAGTCATACTTGAAGATGACATATCTGTCGGAAAGAATCTTACTTTCGGCCTTCGATTTCTTAATCCTTACGGCAAGCAGGTAGAGCTTGAGATCGTCGATAAGAATGTTGTTGATGGAAGCGGCATGGACATACAATGCCTTGAATATTTACTGCCTCCTGAGCCAGATGTTGTTGTCGCCTATTCTCCTATATTCCTCCAGACAGAAGGCCAGTTTGAGGTTGATTCTGCAACAGTGACCTACACTGATCCTGATACTGGCGAAGAAAAAAAGACAAAATCAAACAGGCTTTCTTTTGAAGTACTTGAAGGGAGTGCAAAAAGCGTCAGGAAGAGCGAAATAACTACAGTATATCAGTGCAACGGGCACAACATCCAGTCCACCTCAAGTTCATCTATGCAGATCAAGACTGAGGGAAGCCAGAATAACGATCAGAAAAAAGAGAAATCTTCTATAGAAGAAGAGATACAGACGATGCAGGAACAGATGCAACAGCAGATGCAGCAAGAACAGCAGACATCAGGTTCACAGCGCGTACAGAACAATCAGCTCAATCAGGATGCAAATGCGCTTAAGAACCAGATGCAAAAAGAGATGCAGAAGATGCAGGAGATGCAACGAGAGTTTGAAGAAAATATTGCATCGTCGCAAGAGTTTAGAAAAGAACATCAGAAACTCACACAGCAGGGATTTAATCTTACAGAAGGATCATTAAATCCTGAAACTAATTCAACAGGAGATTTTGAATTTACCTATCAGGATGAATCAGGGGATGAAATGAAAATGGCCGGCAGGATGGAAAACAATACCATGAAAGAGCTGGAAGTCGAGAAAATTATTTTTGAAGATGACATTCCTGAAGAAGAGGATGAAAGAAAGATAAGCTGGTGGGTAGCTCTTCTTGCTCTTGGTATTGTTGCTATTTACATCGTATCAAAGAATAAAAACACAGATAATATTTTAAAAAAAGAAGAAGTGACTAAACAAGAATTTGACTACAGAAAAGAGGCATTATCTATCCTTGATTCAGCAGTAAAGTCATGGGACAAAGGACTAAAGAAAGATGCCTTCATGAAAGTATCATCTGCATTAAGATTTTATTATATCCATGATCTTGATATCAAAAAAGAGAGTACCAATTCAGAGATAGTAAATTTTCTGAAATCAACTGCACATGGTCATATGCCTGTTAAAAGATGTCTTGATCTTTGCTCTTTAGTTGAATTTGCAAAAAAAGATCCAACAGAAAAAGAGTTCAAAAATGCTGAGAATTTTATCAGGAAGAAGATTGGCGGTAAATGAAATCTACTGCTTCTTCTTTTTTTTCTGGAGACAGTATACTTTCTAATCTTTTCTGGGCTTCAATTATATTTTCAATTGTCTGCTTATTTTCTCCAACGCTTTTTTTCAAGTCAAGATTATCATGATACAAAAATGATGTGGAGAAGAAATGTGTTGTCTGAGTCTTTATGCCAAGGTCGTGAGCGATCATTTCTGCAGCTTTTATGTAAGTGTCATTCAAATGATAAGATTCTTTTCCTTTAACAGAAACATTTGTAAGCTGTCCTTTGTCTGAAAGGCTGTATGATAACTCTATTTTGTTTCCATATATTTTTTCATAGGTCTCATAATCTTCAGGTCCTAAAAATATTTTTCTTAACAGACTTTTGCTTTTTTCCCTTTCCAGCTTGTCCTTATGTTTTTTATGCATATCAATTATTTTTGGAGCGTAATCTTTTACTATTTCGACAAGTTTTTGGTAGCTGTCCATCGTAATCTGTGGTTTTGGATTGATTTAAATAGCTAATCTTTTGATAAGATCAGGATCGATAGAATCAAAGTTCTTTAGTATGACTGAAGCATCGCTTAAGTTCTGTGTCTTTGTAAATTCATTTGGTACTGCAATAACTTTCATCCCAGCATCATTTGCAGCTTCTATGCCTGCTCTTGAATTGTCTATCACGATACAGTCATGAGGTGATCGTCTTAGTTTTTGCGCGCAAAGAAACAAGCCTTCAGGATCTGGCTTCTGGCTATGTATATCATCTCCAAAAACGATCTCTTCAAAATAGAAAGATAGGTTTAGCTGCCTTAGTATGAGCGATGCCATGTCTTTTGATGAAGATGTTATGAGCCCTAAAGAGAAATCTTTGTAAAGTCTTTTTATGCAGTCTATTATGCCTTCTCTTGGCTTGTTCTGGTTTGTCTTTATTCTTTCTTTTTTGTATTCAATACATTCTTTTGCAAGCTTGCTTGCTTTAGAATGGTCTTTTCCAAGAAAATCTTTCAAAGACTCTTTTATTTTTTTGCCGAGGAAGTATTCCTTATAGGTTTCTTCAGAGATTGCATAGTTTTCTTTAGCCAGGACATCTTTGATTATTCTGTAATTAAACTGTTCTGACTCAATAATTACCCCGTCCAGTTCAAATATGACTGCTTTCACAAGTATTAGGGAAGTTGTCTTTGCTTTTATTCTTTTTTATGAGAGCTTGTTTATTATTTTCTCGACAAAGTTTTCATATTTTACTTCTGCAGCGAATTGTTCCAGATTTTGGTTTAGAAGGTTTTCGTTTTCTCTTATTTCTTCAAGGTGTTTGTTAAGTATAGAAACTATAAGTTCTTTTTCGTTTTTTGTAAGTTCTGAAATTTTTATCACCTTAATTTTCAGAGATTGTATTTGATTAAATAATTTTCTTTTTCCTGCTTAAACATAAAATATAAAAATGAGTTTTACATAATAATTTTTATCATAAAAAATTGGATGAACTTTCATGTGTGGGGTGATAAACATGAAATATCCGGGTAAAGAAAAAAGGCTTTCCAAAAAGGCGCAGAAAAAAATAGAGTCTTTTTTGGATATGCAGGATTGGAACAAATTCTATGAGGACCGTATCTTTGGCGGACAGATTTTTGAAGAAGCCAAAAGGATTGAGGATGACCTTCATAACAGAATAGGAGAGATTTAGATTTTTTGATGTTGTGCGGTAATTTGCCGCACTA
Source organism: Candidatus Woesearchaeota archaeon (assembly GCA_046538795.1). Classification (GTDB taxonomy): domain Archaea; phylum Nanobdellota; class Nanobdellia; order Woesearchaeales; family CAZJJJ01; genus JBKHIF01. The sequence goes on from JBKHIF010000004.1 coordinate 15,791, forward strand.
TTATTTTTTATTCTATAATTCTTCACCAAACTCATAGTCTATTATGTCAAGAAGTCTTTTATATCTTTGATGTTCAAATTGTTTCTGGAGTTTTATAAGCCTGTTCTTTTCTGATATATAGCCTTGATCCATTCTTTCTTGTTCGGCCTGGGCAATGGATAGGTGCTTTTCTATGTCTGATCTTTCTTCAAGTCTTGAAAGCGCACTGTAAAAATCTTCTGTTTCAGGCTCGCTCTCTTTTATGACATCATCGATAACTTCCTGAAGATAGATATTTCTTGGCCTGCACATCATCTCTTTATATCCGTCTATTATTGAATCTACTTTATGTCCCATATATTCATCCCCAAGAAATCTAAGTATGTTCCTTGATCTTGATTCTCCTATTATATCATCTTTTTCCATAATGCTTTTTTGGATTTTAGATCATATATAAAATTGATATTGAACCTGAGAAATTAGAGTCATAAGTTGCTGTAAGGTATCATACTTACAACCTTTGCTTTATCATAGTTTAATCCTTTAGTGATAAGGTCGTCAAGATGTATGGAGTTTTCTGGTCCCTTCTCTTTCTTGTGCCAAATTATGTCATGTGTTATTAGCTTGTTAAGTATCCTGTAGTAATAGGGTGTTTCAAATGATTCGTTTGTAAGTGTATTTTCATTTTCTTCATCAAGAATATCTTTAAGTCTCCTTACAGTTATTGTTTCATTTGTTTCAAGAAGTTCCTGTAAGTAGGGCATGAGCTTAAGTTCTTCATATCCAAAACGTTTTGGAATATATTTTTGACCTTTAGGAATTATTATGAGGCCCCTACCTCCATTTACTGAATTCTCAATAGATTTTCTGAAATTGAATACATTTATTGTTGGATATTTTTCTACTGACATTTTTATCACTTTTTTGTGATTACTTTTATTTAAGCTTATCGCTTAATTCGGTATATTTTTATTGTTTTAGGGTTTAATTTTTTTCATGTAGTTTATCTTTCCTATAGTTGGAATTTATCTTGTTTTTTTAGTTTATTTTCTATACAGAACGATTTCTCTTCAAAAAAACTATTTAAGAAGTATAAGAAACATCCTAAAGGTTATTATATGGGACTGAGTATTGCCATGTTTCTTCCATTGGGTATTGCTTTTGGGCTTCCTTTTGATAATATAGCAGTGGGATTTCCTTTGGCTGTTGCGATAGGTGTTGGTGTTGGATCCGGCTGGGAAAAACAGCATGAGAAAGAGTTAAGGGAACCGACAAACGAAGAGAATAACCTTGAAAACGAAGCAATGATATATAGTTTTATAGGAACTTTGATCGTTGTGATGGTGCTTGTTGTTACAATGATCAGTTGAAATATTTTCGAAGATATTCTTTTAAGTTCTTATTAACAACATATATGTATGTTCCTTTGATTCCTCTTGTTAGCAGAACAGAGTAAATGTTTAAAATGTATTTTTTAAGTTCTGATTTGTTTTTTATGCTTGCTTTTCCATTACGATCATGATACTTTTTTTCATTGATTATTATTTCATTTGTTTCAGGATCATAGTCAATTTCAGGGCCAAAAATGACACCTGCATAATTAAGATCATAACCTTGAATTGTATGGATGCATCCAATTTCATTGACTGATTCAGGTTTATTTATCCAGTCAATCAATGATGTATTCCATTGAAGTTTGATGTTCTCAATTTCGATATCATACTCATTCTTTTTTTTCTTTGAGATCCATTTCCATCCATATCCTGCAACTAGCCTTGACAATCCATTTTTATTTTCTTTAATTTTTATTTGTGAATATAATTCTGAAAATGAATCAAAAAATCTTAAATCATAGTTTGAGAATTCTCTTTTTTCAGTTTGATCGCAGTTTAATATGTTTTGGATATACTCCAAATAATCGTTACCTGCTTGAACTCGAAATTGTGATCTTAAAACAAATTCATCTATTTTGTTATTCTTTGTTTTTTTCTTAAAGTAATCACCATCTATATCGGTTGGCTTTATTGTTTGTGCTCTATCATAGAAAAAAATTTGAAATTTGCTTTGCGACAAAATCCAATCAAGTTCTGTTGCTTCTCTTGAAAATCCATGTTTTCTGTTGTTTGAATCATATTGCCAATAGTTTGTTATGTTAACTCTTTGTCTTAGTCGATGAGCTTCATCAACTATTAATAGATCATAATTGTCATTAAAAACTTCATTTGGACTAAGTATCATGTTTTGGTCTAATCCATCAATTCCCTGAAATACATTTTTTAATGTTTTCCTCAAAGATTGCTGTGGAATAACTAATCCGATCTTTTTTACAAACTTTTGAATTTGCATGATGTGATTTCTAACATCATTATCTTCAAAGTTTTCTTCAGTCAAATTCAATAATTTAATCAAGTTTATTCCAAGTAATGTTTTACCTGTTCCGGGACCTCCATTAACAATTACATTTCCTTTTTCAGGAAATGAATTTCCTTTGAATAAATTAAGGATAGAATCAATTATGTCATATTGTTCTGAACTCAAAGATGTGTAAGGGCTGAATTTGAATAGTATGCTGTTTTCTATTTCTTTCAAACTTTTTTTTACAAGTTTTAGTTCTCTTAATTTCGGCCAGATTTCCTTTCTGAATTTGTCATGATAATTTTCCTTATTGTAATAATTATAATCAACTAATCCATGATTACCATTTTGCAGATTAAAAGTTCTGTCTGCTGACATATATCTTATTAAGAATGATTCAATATCAAGAGTATATGATTTGTTGGCTTCTTTATCAACAATGATATTAATTTTATCTAATCTTTGTCTATCTTTGTTTTTTAGATGTTGTTCAATTCTGCTTCTTATTTTGTACGACTCACCAACATAAGCTTCTCGCTTATTATTTAAAATATAAATGGTGGGCCAATTATTTGCCCAATTAAAATTAGAAAAAAGACTTTCATCATCTATTTTTGATACAGATCTTTTATTGAACTCAAATTGCTTGATTTCAATTTTTGTTGTCATTCTTCAAATTCAGTATATTTTTTATTTGAACCTTTTGATAATGCTACAGGATATTTCTTTTCAGATTTAGCCATCTTTTTTTTGAAAGCTTCTGAAAGATCAATATCGTACAATTGCGCCATCCTTGTAAGAAAATACAATACATCAGCCATCTCATCAGAGATATCTTCCCTTTTTTTTGGATCTTTGAAAAATATATCTTCTTCTTGTTTTGACTTGAATCTGAAATGTTCAAGAACTTCAGATGCTTCAGTTATAATTCCAATAGCTAGATCCTTTGCGCTATGAAACTGATCCCAGTCTCTATCTTCACAGAATTTTTGAACATAATTTTTGATATCCTGAATACTTGTGTTTGAATCCATTTTTAAATGAATGTTGATTATATGTAAAAAGGTTTCGATATAATTTAATAATAACTGTCTCATAAATATTTTTAAATATCAGAGCTTATTTCGTAAGAATATGAAGGTTTACTGCGATACATGTGTTTATATGGATGCCATGGGACTTAATGAAAATAATGATCCCTTAAGACCATTAGATGAGTTTGCATGGAATTTCTTTAATGCTGTTAAAGAAGGTGATTATATTCTTGTTACTTCATCTTGGCTTTTTGAAGAGTTCAAAAAGGTTGTAGGAGACGATAATCCGCTTATTGATTTTGTTGATGATTTGAAACTCCAAAATAAGATTCACATAACTGAAACTTATGATGATAAACGCAAAGCAGGAAAATTAAGCTCATCAAATTTTCCTGATGCAAGACATGTTATACTTGCAGAAAAAGCAGGTGCAATGATATTGACCACTCAAAATTTTAGAGATTTTGCAGAATTCAAAGATTATCTTGATAAGCACTCTATAGAACTTATACCTCCTGAGTCTTTGTGAACTTTTCTTTTAGTTTTTGGATTTCTGGATTATATTTCGGTTCTGGCCAATAATCTTTTAGTTTGATTAAGTTTAGGTATAGAGTCTCTTCGACTGATTTTTTTCGTTCTCTAAAGTAAGAATCCAGATTTTCAGAATAAAAATGTTGTACTTCTTTAAAATTATCAATACCTATAAGTTGCCAAACTAAATCAAATGTGGCAATTATTTCTGGCCTTAATTGCTCAAGTTCGTTTTGGGGAAGTTTTCTTAACATATTAAAAGACGATAAAAATCTTTTGAATTGTTCTTCTGTTTCTTCTGATAGCTTGTATTTAATGAGAGATAAAAGACATAGATTAAATTCTCTCCTAAGTAAACTAACATTTTCAGCAGCAAATGGTTTTCTGAGATAATTTAAAATTGTTAGTCTATGAAGATATAGATCATTGTTTGCTTTAGTATAAAGATCTTCTAATAGTTCATCAGTTGTTTCATATTCGCTAAATTTTTTTAGCACAATTTTTATTTTAGAATCAAATTTAGTGGTTACTCCAAAGTTTTTAAGAATGTTGTCTTCTAGTTTATGTAAGCTACATTCCCCATATAAATACCAGGCATGTGGTAAATCATTAATTTTCGCTAGTTTAATTACTTCAATTACTGCTTTTTGCAAAAAGGTTCTCTTTATATTAGGTTCAAATTGCTTGATTCTATTTGCAATTTCACAAAACTTTTGTTCTTGTTGATTTGTAAGCGGAATTCCCATGATTGTGTTTGGATTTCCTTCACTTGCACAAATAGAAATAGAATATTTGTTATTATTTTCTTTAGCTAATTTTAATTCTTTCATTACGTCAAGCGCATTCTTAATAGCATCCCAACTAATTTGATGCTGAAGAGCTTCCTTTATCTGGTAGATATTGTATTCTCTCCCTTTTAGAACTCTGATTACTTCTTTATAGATATCTGCACGGGATGATCTTTTTTTAGTCATATTTTTTTTCATTGATTTCTCCTTATATATATTTTTCGGTAAAATTGTTAATAAAACCCTGGATTTCTTTAATAATTTTGTGTTTGTGTAAATTCGCATTTTTGTTTATGTTTTTGTGTAAAAAATCTAAAAATAAATTTTGTTCAAATTGTTGTGCTCAAATTTAATTTTATTAATATGATTTGAATATCTTCTGGTCATTCACTTACCTATCAATTTAAATCAATAAAACAATTACAAGATCATATGCAAATAAGAAAAGCAACAATCAGAGATCTAAAAACAATCCAGGAATTAAGAAAACAGCTTCTTAATGAAACCAACAGAAAATCATTAAACTCAGATAAATTGATGGAAACATATCTGAACAGAAGTACTTCTTTATTTCTGATTGTAGAAATAAACAATGATATTGTGGGTTTTATACATGCAATTAATGATTACATCCATGATCTATATGTAAAACCTGAATATAGAAATAAGGGTATAGGAACAAAACTTCTAAACTCGTTACCAAAACAAAAATACAAGGTAACTACTGAAAACAAAAGATTCTATCAAAAAAACGGATTTAAAGAAGATCAATTCATGTCAAAACTTACTTAGATAAGTACAATACTCGCATCCATCTGCACTTATTGGAATATCTCCTTCTAAACAATTCAAAGCATTTCTCCAAACTTCTTGTCCTTTTTCAGAATCTGTCTTTATCTTGATAAGCTTTGCATCAAAGACAACATCCCCATTTTCACGTACAGAGACTGGATGATAGAAAAGAAGATATGTATAATCCTCTGTCTCATAGCCCATCTTCCTTAACAAGAAATTATAGATATTCATCTGTTGTATGTAATGCTCATGAGTATTATCTTTTACAGGAAAACCTCTTGTCTTGTAATCAAGTACGACAAGCTTTTTGTCTTTCACAAGAATATTATCGACAGCACCTCTTAGTATGTTTCCTGAATCATCTTCAAAACTTAATCCTTTGAAATTGCTCCTCCATATCTTAAGCTTTTCTTTGTTATTAAAGAGATGGTATCCAGATAAAGAACTCAGTTCAGGCGGCATCTCGCTTTTTTCCATATAAGAATCAAAATGCTTTTTCAAAACACCATCCATGCCAGAAGGAAGAGATGGAAATATTCCCGCAGGTCTCTTAATACCTTTTCTGAACTGAAGCCAGAAACATCTGGGACATTCAGTAAAAATATTCAGCGTAGAGGGAGATAATTTGTAAGGCATAAATAATCATTATAATCAAATCTTTAAATATTTTGCTTCCAAGGATGTCCAGTGAAAACATCTAGCTTAAAAATAAGTCTTCACTTCTCTTCTGGCAATGAAAGATGATTTAATAGATAGGCTCTATGAGATAAGAGAATCACTAAAAGAACAATATAATTATTTTCCATATAACTGCTGTTACATAAGTGCAGAAACAATTAAAGAACAATTAGGTCTTGAACTGATCCATGGATTTTACATAAAAGATGGATTCGGGTATGAGCACTGCTGGAACTATGATCCAAAAACAGATACTTTCATAGACATAACTGCAACGCAGTTTGATTCACAGAATCCAGCAATAAATATTCAGAAAATGAGTTATAGTGAAGAATCATATGTTGCATTAAATAAATAAAAAAAGAAACGAAATGATTTACATCATTCCGCCCATACCACCCATTCCTCCCATGCCGCCCATCGGTGGCATAGAGCCTTTATCATCTTTTGATGGTATGTCTGTTACAAGAGCTTCTGTCGTAAGCACAAGTCCTGCGATGCTTGCAGCATTCTCAAGAGAGCTTCTAACGACCTTTGTAGGATCTATTACACCAGCATCGATAAGATTTTCGATCTTACCTGTGCGTGCATTGTATCCTACTTCAAGATTCTCTTCTTTCTTGATCCTGTTCACGATCACAGCACCTTCTTTTCCGGCATTCTTTGCGATCTGCCTCAAAGGATACTCCAAAGCGCGCTTGACTATATCAGCACCTATCTTTTGGTCGTTGTTGTCAAGATCAAGTCTCTTAAGAGATGCTACAGAATGAAGAAGTGTAACTCCTCCTCCAGGGACTACGCCCTCTTCGACAGCAGCGCGCGTAGCATGTAATGCATCATCTACACGAGCCTTTTTCTCTTTCATCTCGGTTTCTGTTGCAGCGCCGATATTTATTATTGCGACACCGCCAGAAAGCTTTCCAAGACGTTTTTTGAGATCCTCAATCTCGTGCTCAGAGTCAGTCGCCTTTATCTGGCTTTTGATCTGAGAGACCCTCGTTTCAATATCATGCTTATCGCCCTTGCCTTCTATTATGACAGTCTGTTCCTTGTCAACCTTTATCTTCTTTGCTTTTCCAAGGTCAGCAAGTGTCGTGTTTTCAAGCTTCATACCTGTATCTTCGCTGATAACTTTTCCTCCTGTAAGAACAGCTATATCCTGAAGCATGGCTTTCCTGTCATCTCCGAATCCAGGAGCCTTTACAGCAACAACCTTGAGAGAACCTCTGATGACATTAATCACAAGAGTTGCAAGAGCCTCGCCTTCAAGATCATCTGCGATTATAAGCAATGGCTTTCCATCATTAGCAACACCTTCAAGGACAGGCAATAGCTCTTTCATCTGACTTATCTTCCTGTCATAGACAAGAACATAAGCATCCTCAAGTTCTGAAATCATCTTCTCAGAATCTGTTGCCATGTAAGGACTTATGAATCCCCTGTCAAACTGCATGCCTTCAACAATCTCAAGAGAAGTCTCCATAGACTTAGCCTCTTCAACAGTTATTACGCCGTTATAACCTACCTTTTCCATAGCATCAGATATAAGCTTCCCGATCTCTGTATCGTTGTTTCCTGAGATTGTGCCTACTTGTGCGATCTTGTCTTTTGTCTTCACAGGAGTGCTCTTTGATTTTATAAAAGAGACAACTTCTTTCACAGCCTTGTCAATTCCTCTCTTTACCTCGATAGGATTTGCTCCTGCCGTAATATTTCTCAAACCCTCCTGAACTATTGCTTGTGTTAGAAGTGTTGCAGAAGTTGTTCCGTCACCAGCAACATCGCTGGTCTTTGAAGCAACTTCCTTTACAAGCTGAGCTCCCATATTTTCATAAGGATCCTCAAGCTCAATCTCTTTTGCAATAGTCACGCCATCATTAGTGATGGTTGGAGAACCATAGCCCTTGTCAAGGACAACATTCCTGCCCTTTGGTCCAAGAGTAACTTTAACTGTATCGGCAAGCTTATATATTCCCTTTAGTATAGCAAGCCTTGCATCATCATCATAACTGATCTGTTTTGCCATATTAATCCCTCCTTATCTAGTCTTCAAGAAGACCTATTATGTCTTTTACCTCGATAATGAGATACTTTTCATCATCGACAGTGATCTCTGTTCCTGAATACTTTTCATATAATATGTGGTCTCCCACATTGACCGGTATCTTTTCAGCAGTTCCCAAGGCAACAACTTTTCCTTCTTGGTTTTTCTCCTGAGCTGATTCCGGTATGTAGATACCTGACTTTGTCTTCTCTTCAACCTTTTTGGGTTTAACAACAACCCTGTTTCCGATTGGTCTAAGTTTCATGTCTATTCACCCCGTATCATTTCGGAATTTTTGTGTTTTTATAAATATTACTCGAAAGTGAAAACCTTTTCTTATGCGATGTATGTCTGAGGTGTCTTGTTTTCTTTTTCCTGCTTTTTCTTCTTTATCTTCCTGAAAGCAGAATCAAAATCTGTTTCCTCGACCTTCATCTTGATATCTTCACCTTTTTCCTTTGTCATCTTCTTTATAGCATACATGCCTGCTTCTCTACAGACATTCTCAATTTCTGCACCAGACATACCTTCTGTCTTTTTGACTACAGTATCAAAGTATTCTTTATCAAGTTCGATAGGCATTTTCTCTGTGTGGACTTCAAAAATCTTTTTCCTTGAGTCTGCATCTGGTATGGGTATCTCAAGAAGATCGTCAAACCTTCCTGGTCTCATCAGAGCAGGATCTATAAGATCAGGCCTGTTTGTCGCAGCAATAACCATGACTCCTGAAAGATCTTCTATCCCGTCAAGCTCGGTCAAAAGCTGGTTTACTACACGTTCATCATTAGCCCTTCCTTCTGAACCTGTCCTGAAACCTGCTATGCTGTCAAACTCATCAAAGAAAACTATGGAAGGCGCAACTTGTCTTGCTTTCTTGAATATCTCTCTTACATGCTTTTCAGATTCGCCTACCCATTTGCTTATAAGTTCAGGCCCTTTTACAGAGATAAAATTCGCATCCGCCTCGTTTGCTATTGCCTTTGCCATAAGAGTCTTTCCACATCCCGGAGGACCATAAAGAAGAACTCCTTTTGCAGGTTTTATGCCTGCTTCTCTGAAATACTCAGGATTCTTAAGAGGAAGCTCAATCATCTCTTTCAGGCTCTCTTTTACATCTTCAAGCCCGCCTATGTCTGACCACTTGGTCTTTGGCTTCCTTATGAGAACTTCCCTCATCGCGCTTGGTTCAACCTTCCTGAACGCATCAATGAAATGCTCCATCTTAACCTCAATTTTCTCAAGAACATTTGTAGGAAGCTTTTCTTCAAAACTCTTCAGATCAGGAATATATTTTCTAAGAGATTTAAGCGCAGCTTCCTTGCAAAGCACCTCAAGATCAGCTCCGGTATAGCCATAAGTCATGTCAGAAATCTTGTCAAGACTTACATCTTTTGCAAGAGGCATGCCCCTTGTATGTACTAAAAGAACTTCTTTCCTGCTTTCAGTATTAGGAACATTGATCTTGATTTCACGATCAAACCTTCCCGGCCTTCTCAAGGCAGGATCCAGTGCATCAGGTCTGTTTGTTGCAGCCACGACAACTACCTGGCCTCTTGACTCAAGGCCGTCCATAAGGGTAAGAAGCTGTGCTACAACACGCCTTTCAACCTCTCCTGTTACCTCTTCACGCTTTGGTGCGATGCTGTCAAGCTCATCTATAAATATTACTGAAGGAGCATTATCTTCTGCATCCTTGAATATCTTTCTTATCTTTTTCTCAGATTCGCCGTAATACTTGCTCATTATCTCAGGCCCATTTATAGAAAAGAACTGAGATTCAGTTTCTGAGGCAACAGCTTTTGCTAAAAGGGTCTTACCTGTTCCCGGAGGACCAGATAAAAGCACTCCCTTAGGAGCGCCTATCCCTAACCTCTCAAATACTTCCGGATGCTTCATAGGAAGCTCAATCATTTCCCTGATCTGCTCTATTTCCTCGTGAAGCCCCCCGATATCCTCGTATGTAACCTCAGGTATCTTCAATGCCTCTGGCGAGACCGGTTTTTCAAGTACAGAAAGGCTTGTTTCCTGGGTAATCTTTACAGCTCCTTTAGGAGTTGTTGAAGTGACCATGAAATTAAGACTTGTACCTAATATGTCTATTACTATCTGGTTGCCTTTAAGGATTGGCTTATCCATAAGCTTATCTAAGAAATAATGTTCAGGATTTCCTCTGAATTTTATAGGATGCTGCACAGGAGCGATTGTCACCTGACCTGCAATTTCGCACTTGACCTTTTTTATTGTTACATCATCTCCCATAGAACTTCCAGTATTGAATCTTGTTATGCCATCAACTCTTATGATCGGCTTGTTCTCATCTTCAGGCCTTGCTCTCCAGACGACAGCCAACGCTTCGCTCTTTGCCTTTATGCTTATTATATCGCCTGACTCAAGCTTCAGGCTGTCCATAACATCAGAATTGACTCTGGCTATGCTTCTTCCGACATCCATCTGTATCGCTTCTGCGACCTTTAGTTTCATTTCTTCTGCCATTTTTTTATCACATCCTAAAATAAAAGAAAGATGCCGGGATTTTCCGGCATTCATTCGATTTCTAATCTTTTTGCTTTTGGAAGCCTTTCCTGATCTTTAGGGATCTTTATTTCAAGAACTCCCTGGTTATAGCTTGCTTTTGCCTTATCAGCCTTGACTCCTTTTGGAAGAGGCATGCATCTGTAGAAGCCTGAATAGCTTCTCTCTACATGATAATACCCTTTTTTCTTGTCTTCTTGTTTGTTCTCTGACTTTTTTTCTACCTTGATCTCAATGTTGTCATCAGTTACGTTAACATCTATGTCTTTTTTGTCAACTCCAGGAAGTTCAACTGTTGCAATGACCTCATTTTCATTTTCCCAGATATCAGCAACAGGTTCTCTGTAACTCACATCTGTGGAAAGCTCATTGCCCTTTCCTGCTGAAAGAAGCTTCCTGTTCGGTCTTTCAAATCCCCAAAAGCTGTTGAAGATGGTATCCATATCTTCCTGCATTCTTTGCATCTCGTCCCATATAGATTTTCTCCACATCTCAATCACCTCCTGTTTGGATGCTGAATTAATCTTAAATCATTTTGGTTGACTTTAAATCAACAAGAACAAATACATATCTAGTATTTAAACCTTTTGTTTAATTTGGCTTTGTGTAGAAAATCATCAAATTTGTGTAATTAATACTTGATTTATTGCACAAAACTGTTTAATTTTTGCAAGAACAAAAAACTATTTATCTTTTACAATATCATAGATAAAATCTTTTGTCTTTTTCTCAAAAAATGTTGTAGGATGTATTGGCGAACATACTTTCTTTGATCTTTTGAGGAAAGAGGGCTTTGCGCTTCTTCCTGGAAATACCATGAGATCAAGAGGATTCCATACTCCATATATCTCAACATCCTTTTTTTTGATATCTTTTCTTAGTTTTTTCAGAAAATTACTATTAGGTCTGAGTTGTTTTGTTCCAACATTTGAGATAAGATATGCAGCAAGGCTTCCGCCAAAAGGTGTGCAGACGCTTATGCATTTTTGTATATTATTGTTTGAATTGAAATTACACAGATAATGCGATGCAATTAGTCCTCCCTGGCTAAGTCCAAGAAGATAGGCATATTCATCTTTTTTAACATTTTTTTCGATAAACTGTTTCAATTTTTTAGATATTTTCTCTAAAGATGCAGTTCCACGTTTGTCTTCATATTCAAACTCATGAAATCTTCTGATTCCTTTATCTTTCAAAAAATTGATGAGGGGCTGATATTCAAAACTACCTCCGCCGTATCCATGTATGAACACTATTGATTTTATCATCTGCAGAAAAAACATGAGGGACTATTTATTCTTTTCCCACAAAACATTTTTAAACAACTGCCTGTTATTCTAAGTTATGCACGAAACAAAAGACAAGGATCATGTATCTATTTTATCATTCAATCAGGACCCAAATATTGGTCTTTATGCATTCGCAACAGACAAGTTCTGTCTTTTGGGAGCAGACATTGATGAGAGATATGAGAAGATAATAGAGGAAACTCTTAAGGTTCCTGTATATAGGATTACTATTGCAGGAACATCGATGGCAGGTGTATTTATTGCAGGAAATGAAAACTGCATACTTATACCTGAGATCACGTTTGATTATGAGATCAAAAACTTAGAAAAACTAAAGATCCCTTTTAAGGTAATAAAGTCAAAGATAACTGCTTTGGGAAATACTATTGCCTGCAACAAGAATGCAGTCTATGTTTCAGATGAATTCTCTTCAGATACCAAGAAGAGAATAAGGCAGGCGCTTAATCTTCCTTTGAAACCCGGAAAGATTGCAGGACTTTCACAGGTTGGTTCATGTCTTGTCTTGAATGACAAAGGAGGACTTATACATAGAGATGCAGAAGATTTTGAGCTTGATTTATTAGATGACTTTTTTAAGGTTGAACTAACAGAAGGAACAATAAATATGGGTTCTCCTTATGTAAAATCAGGAATCATCGCAAACAATAAAGGATTGATCATAGGAGCATCATCAGGAGGTCCTGAAGCAAGCAATGCTGATTCTGCTTTAGGATTTGTAGAATAAGACGTGAAATAAAATGGCAGATAATGAACATGAAAAACTCCATCAGGAGCTTCACCAAAAATATACAGAGATGCAATACATGGAAGAGCATTTCCAGAAACTCCAGAAATACTATAAAGATTATGAAACTAAGCTATCAGATATAGCTGCTATAAAAGAATCTATCGATGATCTGAAAAAGCAAAACAAAAATTCAGAGATCCTTGTACCTGTCGCAAATGGCATCTTTGTAAAAGCAAAGCTTTCTGAAAACAAAAGCTTTCTTGTAAATGTAGGATCAGATGTTGTTGTAGAGAAAGATTCTGAAAGCGCAAAAACTCTTCTTGATGAACAGGCAAAAGAAATAAATACATATAAGGATAATATCTATCAGCAGATGATGAACATAAGTGAACAGATAAGGCTAACTGAATCAGAGATAAAGAGACTTCAGAACGACCATAAACATTAGGTGCATAAAATGTTTGATTTTTTCAGGAAAAAGATAAAAGACGCATTCTCAAAGTTTTCGAAGAATGTAGATGAGGAAGCAGAAGAGATAAAAGACGAAGTTCAGGAAGAGACAAGCACAGAAACAGTTGAAAGCTCTCCTGAATTGGCTGCTAAGACCATAACAGAAAAAAAACCTGAAGAGATAACTCATGAAGATACAGAACCTGCTGAAAAAGAGCCTGCTAAAGATAATGAGCCTGAAATTTCTAAAGAAGAATCAGTTCAGGAAAAACCAAAACCTGCTAAAGAAGAAAAACCAAAGCAAGAAGAATTAAAGCCTGAACAAAAAGAGACAGAAAAGAATAAAGAACCTGTTCAGGAACAAGCAAAACCTGAACCAGAAAAGGAACCTGATGTTAAGGAACTCATAGAAAAAGGGCCTGTTCCTGTCGAGGAAAAAGAACCTGAGAAAAAAGGATTTTTCAAAAACCTGTTCAAAAAAAAGGAAACAGAACCTGAACAGGAAGAAAAACCCAAAGAGCCTGTAAAAGATGAATTCTTAGAAGAAGAGAAAAGATCATTTATCGGCAAGATAAGCGACAGTCTTACTAAAAAGACTCTTTCTGAACACAAGTTCAATGACCTGTTTTGGGATCTTGAGATTGCTCTTTTAGAAAACAATGTTGCAGTTGAAGTTGTAGATCTTCTGAAATCAGATCTTCGAAAAGAACTGGTTGACAAACCCTTGCCAAGATCAAAGATTCCCGAGACAATACAAAATACTCTTAAAGAATCAGTAGAGAAGATCTTTGAGCTTGAACCAGTAAACATAGTTGAAGAAGCAAAGAACAAAAAACCTTACAAGATACTTGTTGTGGGAATCAATGGTTCAGGAAAAACAACGACCATAGCGAAATTATGTCATCTTTTCAAGAAAGAAGGATTAAAGACTGTTGTCGCGGCATCAGATACTTTCAGGGCAGCAGCCATAGACCAGCTTGAAGAGCATACTAATAATCTGGGTGTCAAATTGATAAAGCATGATTATGGATCAGATCCTGCTGCTGTAGCGTTTGATGCCATAAAATTTGCAGAAGCCAAAAAACATGATGTTGTCATAATAGATACAGCAGGAAGGCTTCATTCAAACGTCAATCTCATGGATGAGTTGAGAAAAGTAAGGCGTGTATCGCAGCCTGATTTCACTGTTTTCATAGGAGAATCAATAACAGGTAATGACTGTGTTGAGCAGGCAAAAGAATTCAATAAGGCAGTAGATATAGATGGAATAATACTGAGCAAGGCAGATATAGATGAAAAAGGCGGAGCTGCAATATCAATTTCTTATGTCTTGGGAAAACCTATCCTTTACCTTGGAGTCGGACAGGGATATGATGATCTTGAGCTTTTTGACAAGTACAAGATAATGTACCGCATGTTCGGAACAGATCTTAATGGATAAATTATTTAAATTAATAAAATTTATATAATATTATTTTTATTTTTTTAATAATATTTGTCATGGAGGAATCTCATCATGAAAAAAGTCCTTATTGTTGAAGACTCACGATTGATCGCTGGAGCGATAAAACTTGTATTGGAAAATCAGAATATTCAGGTTCAGCATCTGACAGACGGATCCCTTGTTCTTGAAGATGTAAAAAAGAATATGTATGACTTAATAGTCCTTGATCTTATGATGCCTGGTGTCTCCGGGATAGATGTATTCAAGCAGCTTAAGGCAGATACACAGACAAAGGATGTCAAGGTTCTTATACTTACAGCAAAAGCTGATGCCATAAGAGCCGATAATTTTCTCGCTAACTGTGACAGTTTCATAACAAAACCATTTGATAATGATTCTCTTGTTAAAGAGATAAAAAGGCTTTTAGGCATGTAATAATCTAATACATCTTAAGATTTCCTGTAACTGGATCTATCTTTTCCTCAATATCCGGACCAATTGCAGCGCAAGTAACTGTGCCTGGTTCAACAACTGTTCTTCCTGCATCTGTTATTGTTGCAGTCGTTAATCCAAGATCTTTTGCATCCTGTACTAAAGAATAAAGTTCTTTTACGTCTGAAACAGAAAGGCAGATTTTTCTCATCCCTTCTTGTCTCCATCTTGAAACAATTCTTTTATCTGATTTAAGAACAGCATCAACTGCTGCATGAGCTGCCTGCGCAGCTGCTTTTCCTTTAGGAAGTTTAAGGTCTTTTCTTATGAGAATAACCTGCTTGTATTCAAAATCCATGTGATAATAAAGAAAAACCTTAGTTATTAAATATTTCTGTTTTCATAGAATAAACTCAAGATAACCTGTCTCTCCTGAAAATTCTTCAGTTATTATGTCTCTTGCCGAGCTTTTTGAATAGACTTTTTTATAAGGACGATCTGTCAAAAGTGCGTCAAAGAGATCAGCAAGAGCAACAATTTCTGCCAGAGTTCTTGTGTCTTTTTCTGAAAGTATATCATAATTTCTGTCAATTATATGCGAATTGATAAAATCATCTTCTGGATAAGGATCCATTTTCTTGGATGCATGATGCAGAAGCACTATATCTGCTACTTCTTGAGGATAAAAAGGGGAAGTTATAAGATAACCTTCATATGGATGTGTCTTTATAACATCTCTTTCTTCTTGAGTAAGATGTCCTGGCTTTTCAAGTATAGGTTTAGGGATATTAATCTTACCTATATCATGAAGAAATGCACCTTCAGAAAGAAGTCTCATCTCTTTGTCTGAAAGATCAAGAGAATGACCTATCAGAGAAGCATATTTGGCGACTCTTAAAGAATGCTCAAGATCATTTGAAGAATATCTACTAAGTACTTCCAATATTTTATTTGTCATCTGCGAAGGGACAGGAACTACATCGCCATCATATAAGTTCTCACTGTACATCAGAGCCAATAATAATACAACGTGGTAATCTTATATAAATCTATCTTTTATCCTCACATTATGACCAAAATGTCTCACTTTTTGCAATTATATTTATAAACGCAGGAGTCTTAATGATAATTAAATCATATAATGTAAAATATATTTATAATGTAAAATATATTTTTAAAAAAGACTCGTTGCGGGGGATTTAAGATGACAAAAAAATCTCAGTCAAAAAAGAAAAATACTAACACTAAAAAAGCAGATTCTTCTGAAAAAGAAAAAGGGATGCCTATGCTCAAAAATGACAAGGGTCCGAAACTTCCGAAAGAGATGCAGGAAAAGCTTGACAAGGCAAAACTGATTGTTGAAAAATTCCAGAAAAAAGTTATGGAAAAGTTTGACAAATATATCATGGGTATTGCTCTTCTTCCTCCAAAAAAAGACAAAGAGGGAAAAGTAGCTGATGATGGAAAGATAAATCTTCTTGTTTTAGTAGATGATTCTGATTCTCAGAAAATGTCAAAGATGGAGCTTAAGGAAAAGCTTTCTGCGATAATTACAAACATTGCAAAAGAGACTGACAAGAAGCTTGAGATTGAATCAATAATTCTTTCAGAACTATGGCAGAGCTGCTATGACCAAAAGCCTGAGCTTGTGCAGATGATTGTGGGATGCGTGCCTTTCTATGACAAAGGCGTACTTTCAGCAGTAAAGATAGGTGAAGTCCACAAGAGCATGGTCATTAAGAAGTTTGAAAAATACATTGTATCATACGTTATTTTCGGAGCTTTCACAAAAGGAAGGATAACTCCTGAATCTGACATCGATGTTGCAGTGATTGTAGATGATACTGATGTCAAGAAGATGACAAGAGCAGAACTCAAGGACAAGCTTCGTGCAATAATAATTTCCATGGGTTATGATGCAAAAGCAATAACAGGCGTTGATCGTGAGTTCCATATCCAGGTCTATATACTTACTGACTTTTGGGATTCGATAAAAGAGGCTCATCCTGTGATATTTGACTTGTTGAGAGATGGAGTTCCTTTCTATGACAGAGGAATATTCATGCCTTGGAAACAGCTTCTAAGGATGGGAAAGATAAAACCTTCAGAAGAAGCTATAGACATGTTCATGAATTCAGGAGATCAGATGCTCAAAAGAGTCAAGTTCAAGCTAAGAGATATTGCAATGGAAGATGTGTTTCTTGCAATACTTACGCCTACACAGGCAGCTCTCATGACTTATGGAGTTCCTCCTCCTGCTCCTAAAGAATGTCCTGGCGTACTTAAGGAAATCTTTGTCGATAAAGAGAATATGCTTGAGACAAAATACGTGGATATAATAACAGAGATCATAAAGACAAGAAAAGATATTGAGCATGGAAAACTTAAGTCTATTTCAGGAAATAAGATCGATGATCTTCTTACAAAAGCAGAAAGCTACCTGAAAAGGATACAGAAGCTTTTCAAGGAGATTGATGAGAGACGAAATAAAGAGCACATAACAGAAATATATGAGCGTGCAATTACAGCTGTACGCGATGCATTGGTCATGGAAGGAATTGATTCAGTGAAAACTGATGAAATAACAAAGATGTTCAAGTCAAAGCTTATCGAGAGCGGAAGACTTCCTGAACCTATGCTTAAATCATTGAAAGCGATATTCAAGGCAAAGAAAGACTTTGATTCAGGAAAACTAACCAAAAATGATGTTGTAAAAGCAAAAAAAGCATCAAATGGTTTCATAAAATCAATTGTTGAATACATGCAGAGAAAACGTGGAAGAGAACTTGAACGAAGCAAGATAAGAATCAAGCATGGTAATAGGTTTGCTGAAGTTCTTATGCTTGAAGATTATGCTTTCATAATACCTGATCTTGATGCAGAGGAAAAAGAAGTCCAGAAAGCAAAGATCAAGAAAGACGGAAGCTTAGAAGCACCTGTCAAAAGCTCTTTTGATGAAATGGAAGAAGCACTGTCTAAAAAGACCATCTTTGAAAAGATATTTGTGAAACAAAAGATATTTGATTCTTTAGAAGGATTGTTTGGAAAAAATTTTGAGATTCTGATAAACAACTGATTGTTTATTCTTTTTATTTTTCAATTTTATAAAATCATTCATAAAAATAGTTAGATATATATATCAAGAGATAATAAGATTGCAATATGTTGGAACAAGTAAAGAAATTATCGGTAATAATAACTATTGCAATTCTTTTTTCTGTTTTGGTTTTTAGTATTGCTGAACTTATAGTGGAACAGCCGGAATATGGTGATTTTTGCAGATCATCAGTAAAACCTAATTATCTTATTGATTCTGCTCTATCAGGTAATTGCTCTGAATCTCTTCTTCCAGAAGATGAATTTATCGCAGACTGTCAGGATAATGGTGGATTTGTAAGGTATGACTATGATGATAAGGGTTGTGTGGCTGATTATGAATGTGACACATGTTCTTCAGAATATCAGGCTGCTCTTTCAAACTACAGGATGGTTATGTTCCTTGTTTCAAGTTTCCTTGGTTTGCTTGCTGTTATTGCCGGGCTTTATATGAAACCTAAAAATGATATTATGGAATGGATCTATTCTGGTTTTATAATAGGCGGTCTTGCATCTATTTTTATAGGGACTGTAAGTTATTTCAATGACATGGACAGGTTGCTAAGACCTCTTGTTATGATAGCTGAGATCGCATTGGTGATCTGGGTTGGAATAAAGACAACATCTAATTCCAGACAAAAAACCACCAAGAGTAAGAAATGATCTGAAATAAATCATGATATTATTTTCTGTTTATTTTTCTTTTTTGAATAACTGCTCTTAGATGATTTTTTTGATCCAGATGTTTTATTCTTTTTTTCAGGATTGTTCTTTGGAAATAATCTTCTCTGTGCAAAAATACCCATGCAGCTTAAGACATAGACATACAAAAGATTGCTTGCAATTGCTATGAGCCACAAAAGAAAGGGGCTTATCTTCTGTATTCCTAAACCAGGAAGTATCGCAACAATGGGAAAAGAGACAATAGTTAATATAAACGATATCTTTATGGTGTTTGCAATCGAATCTCCATAGTATTCTTTTTGCATATCAAGACAGATGTCAAGATAAGCAGGGTTTGTCTGTCCGCAGTATTTCAAAAGAACTGAACTAAATATGAAAAAAGATATCAAAAACAAGATGAAAATAAGTGCAGATGTTATGAGTTTTGCTTTGTCGGGGCTGAATATTTCTTTAAGAACCTGGAAAATATCATACTGAAAGTTTTTTTTTGATCTTTTTCTTGATTTTTTCATGTTGATCTGGTTTTATTGCTTCTTTTTAGATATCAAGAGAACTATGCCAAGAATTAGGAACAGTACTCCTACAGAGATAAGTATTATCTGGTACATCAGAAGATCAGATGAAAGCATGCTTATTATTCCGGTTGGCAAAAATGTGATTGTTTCTGGAGTTGCAAAAAAGAATAGAGATCCAAATCCAATTCCAATAAGAGAAATCAGGATAAATGCAACTGCAACAGCAATAGCTCCTCCTGATTTTTTTTGAGGTTTTGTATTTTGAAAATTTTGCTGGACGGGACTTTGTTGTGCCTTTTGTACCTGTTGCTGAGCAGGTTGTTTGTTCTGCCCAAGCTTGTCAGGGATATTAAGATCAGGAGTCTTCATCTCAGATGCTGTCTCGTTACTATTTTGAGACTCAGGCTGTATTCCCTGTGGTGTCTTATTTGGCTGGGATTGTTGTTCTGCCTGTATCTGCTGGGATGTCTGAGGGCTTGCCAGATTATTTTGTAAAGGCTCACCTGATTTGCCTGACGCTTCTTTCAGACCTTCTTTTATATCTTCATCCTTGTATCCGTACTTCTTTAGAAAAGGAGCAAGTTGAGAATCAGTGTAGCCTTTTTTCTTCTGCTCTTTTATGTAGTTTATGAGCTGATCACTTACCATGGTATATTTTTCGAAAAGTTCATTTAAGTATTTTTCTGTTTTGTTTTTCCATCTTCAAGAAAGATATTAATAGTAGTTATAACATAATAATTATCAAATGATAGAGAGGGGATAAACATGAAAACAGGATATTGTGTCGGAGATGCGATGACAAAAGAGCCGATTTGTGTCTCTTCTGAAATGACGCTTTCAGAATGCTGCAATGTAATGAATAAAAATGATGTTGGAAGTCTTCTTGTAAAGCAAAATGAAAAAGTAAAAGGAATCCTCACAGATTCAGACATAATCTCTTCTGCTGCAGATGGCATTGATTTTTCTAAAGCAAAGGCCTCAGATATTGTCTATAAGTCCCTTCCGAAAGTTGATCCAGATATGGATATACATGATGCTTTGATAAAAATGGGAGAACTTGATCTTAGGCAGCTTCCTGTTTTCAACAATAATTCTCTTGTAGGTATGCTTACAATGAAAGACATCCTGAAAATAGAACCCATGCTCTTTGAAATTGTTGTTGCCAAGATGGACATAAGAGAAGAGGAAAGAAAACCCATATACAAAGAAGGCAAATGCGATGTCTGCGGAAGTCATGCAACAGATCTCATGAGGCAGAGACATCAGCTTGTCTGCGGTTCATGCAGGATATTTTAATCAAATCAATATAAAGATAATAAAGAATAAAAAAATATGTTTTAGCTTATTCTATCTGTTGACTTCAATTTCTTTGTCTTCAGACATTTCTACCCAATATCCATAGCCAGGATCAAGCGTATCAAGACTGTTTCCAGGAAAACCTTTAACCCACATGTTCCACGCTCCATTAGATGGATTATATTTGTATATTGAAATTACAGAATCAATATCAGATCCAAAGAATTCATCAAAGGCTTTTCCTGTTTCAAAAGGATAGCCTATCATATTCCATCCTTGTTTAAGGGAATAATTTGCACTTGATAAATATTTTCCGCTAAAGGTTATGTTTCTGGAAGAGTTAAGTTCCATCCAAAATCCGCTTCTTGTATCGATCTTATCAAGAGTATTGAATACTGAAGGGAAATCATTGATCCAGAAGTTCCACCTTTCCAAAGTATCAGTGTGTTCATAACTATATACAGATTCAAGGGTTCCTGAGAGTTTGCTTTCTATTCCTGAAACTGATAGGTTATCCATATCCAGAGGAACTGAAACAAGATTCCATCCTTCTGAAA
>JBKHIF010000050.1:0-10330 GCA_046538795.1 Candidatus Woesearchaeota archaeon
TTTCAATAATTATTTATTCAGAAATCCAATTATCTCTTTGCACTTGTTCATCATGTCATATATGTATTCAGGAGGAATTTGTCTTGAATGATTGTAAAACGCGGCATATTTTCCATTAGCTTCAATTACAAAATTTCTTAACTTGATTTCTTTTTTTCCAGAAAAGTTCATTTTCGTAAAATCATTATTTTCAAAATATTTTAATTTTGAATCATTGAAAAACTTCTTTATTGCACTTTCATCTTTGCCAAAAAGATAATATTTATCTGAAAATATTGGATGATTTTCAAAATCAATATCTTTCCCTGAGAAAACAGTTCCAACTCTAGTTAAAAAATTTTCATGGGAAATATAAAAATGAGGCAAATTCAAATCATTTTTTCCTACAAGAAAAACTGTCGTGGAAATCTGGCTGCTGCTTTTTCCTGCACCAACAATATAATAATAATCAAATATTTTCCAGTTCATTTTGCCATATGAACCTTCGATCATACGCCTTACTTTTTTTGAATATCCCTTGGTGAATAAGTCTAGATTCGCCTCTATTTTTTCTAATGGATATTTTTTAAGAGTCAAGTGAAAACCTTGTCTTATGGATAGTTTTTTGAAAGCCTCATCTCTTTTTCTTTCTGATATAACTGCAAAAATTATAATACCAGCAATTATAAATATAAAACTTCCAAGAACAATAGCAGTAATTATAATCTCGTTACTCCAAGGCACCATATAAATCATCTTTTAAATTATAAACGATAAATATTATCCTGTTCATATATAAATATATCATAAACCAATACAAAAGCTATATAAATATTAAGTCTTTAAAATATATATTATTATGGCTAAAAACAATAAAATAGCAATAATTACGCTTATTTTATTATTAGTTTTTCTTAATGGATGTTCTAATGAACCTAAAAAAGTATATCAAGTAGGAATTCTTTCAGGCCTTGATTTTTTTGAAGCTACAATTGATGGATTCAAAGAAGAGATGGAAAGTCTTGGATATACTGAAGGAGAAAACATAATATATGATATTGAAAAAAGCAATTTTGACATGCAAGCCTATGAAAGTATAATCCAAAGATTTATTGAAAATGAAGTTGATCTGATTTTTGTCTTTCCTACAGATGCATCAATTGTCGCTAAAGAAACCTCTGAAGGTGCAGGCATCCCTATTGTGTTTGCAAATGCTTTTACAGAGAACACAGGGTTGGTAGATAGCATAAGAAAGCCAGGATCAGATATAACAGGAGTTAGATGGAATGGTCCTGCAATCGCTCTTGAAAGGTTTGAAATAATGCTTGAACTTGTTCCTGATGCAAAAAGGATAATAATTCCGTATCAGAAAGACTATCCTATTGTAAAAAGCCAGATTGAAGCGCTTAAACCAGTAATCAAAGAAAAAAACCTTACTATGATAGACGTTCCATCAGAAAACGCAGATGATCTGAAAAACAAGCTTGATGAGATTAACAATCCTGAAATCAACAGTACAGATGTTATACTTTTAATTGCAGAGCCTTTGTGTGTTACACCTGATAGCTTTCTGGTTCTAGGAGAATATGCTGATCAAAATAATGTTGTTTATGGAGGAGCTTTCATGTCGGTAGAAGGACATGAATCTCTTTTTGGAGTTACTCCCAAAAATATACCTCAGGGAAAACAAGCAGCTTTTCTTGCAAACAAGATTCTGAATGGAATTCCTGCAGGATCAATTCCTGTTGTCTCTGCAGAAAATTTCTTTTTATTTAATTATAAAAAAGCACAGGAAATGCAGATTTCTGTAAATGAGCATCTTTTGATACGAGCAGACGAAATAATAGAATGATTACTGTCTCAATATCCATGTTTCTATAATTATGAAAAATATAGCAACAAAACTCACTAATGCCATCATAGCAAGAAAAATGAAATGATTAATGTTAAAAAATGGTATTGCAATAATCCCTGATGCAAGAGCAAAAACACCAATTACCAAAGTAGTTATCCTATTGAAATTCGTATCATCAAGCCTTACTTTTATCTGCCTGTAAAGTTCCATAGGATTTGCTTCTATTATGAATCCTGCACCCATGATGATAAGCCAAAATGGTCTCATGTAGTTATCTATAGAATATCCAAACAGGCTTTCTGAAATTATAGATACAAAACCAAGAATGCTAATCAAAGCCAAAGTATTTACAAATATCTTTGATATCTTTTTTTCTTCTTTTATCGATTGTCTTTCTTCAAACTCTTCGATGATATCTTTTTGCGATTTCTTTGTTTTAGGCATTGATTTATTTTAGATATAATCGATATAAAAAGTCTTCGGAATTTTAACTTCTTGATCCGGTCCCATCTGATCCCTGATAATGGCTTCCCAAGCCACAAGAACCATATTCTCTTTCAACAGAAGTGTTATATTTGTAGAATAAAGCAAGGGCAAATGGCATTCCTTTTTTTACAACATATGGAAATTTTCTTGCAAAAGGATGAGCTGTGACTCTTCCAGAATATCCAGGATCTATCCATTTTGCATTTGCAATCCAGTTTTCATAAAAAAACCAAGCAGGTATTTCTTTTCTGATGTCAACATCAGACTGTTGACTCAGAGGAATACTTTGAAGCATTTTTAATCCTACATCTGAGCCAAGATCTATCTTTGGATCAAGAGTGAGGATATTTACTTCTCCAGGATAGATTATGTGTTCAGAATTAAGATCATAGATGTCATATATTTCTTCATCGCCATATTTTTTTGCAGTATCTATCTGACCAAAATGTTTTTTGAATTTTCTTAGTTTTTCAGCAGCAGAAAAAACAAAATATTCATCCAGCATCTCTGGCGTTTCACAAATCATTTCTGCCAAATTTTTAGCTTCATCAGGATTAGTTACAACATAACCATCACCATCTCCATTTCGGGGATGAAAAAAAAGTTGCGCGAATTTTGAATGCCCATACAAAATAATAGGATTTGGATTATGGTTCCACACAGAAATAAACTTCCTTCCATCTTCTTCTATAAAATATTCTTTATCAAGCCTTAATCCAAGACGACCCCTGCTACTCCTAAGATCGACTTTAACATCATATGTATTTTTATCATATTCAGGATCTTCAGTTATTTCCACCTCAAACATAGTACTTGGTGGAACCACAAAGGGTTCGTCTTTTTCAGGTTTCAATGTTTCAGCAAGATCACATGGAGGTTCAAAATTAAGTTTTTCTCTTAAAGAAAGTTTTTCTGTATATTCTCTAAGTCTTTTCTGATATTTGAGATCATATATCTTGACAGAATCAATCGTAACATCTAAAGTTCCAGGCTGTATCTGTTCATCGGAAAAAGTTCCTTTCAATTTTATATTGCCTTTTTCAATCTCTTCTCTAATAGTCTTGTCTGTCGAGAGTCTCATGTGCAAAAGAACGATATTATGTTTAAAAATATTCCTTAAAAAGAGCCTTAAAAATAGATATTCTCATGCATGAATGCTTTTATATTCATTTTAAATACTTTTTAATCATGGAAATCAAATCCTGTCTTGAAACAAAAGGAAGAAGATATCCGGAAGAAAGCGAATCTTTTATCTCAGACAATTTCTTCTTAAATCAAAGATTCCTAATCCTGCAAAGATAAAACATTTTGGAATATTTGAGATAATGCCTTATATAAAAGGAAAAGATATTGATTATTCAGATCCTGAACTTGATTGGAATAAATATCATTAATAATCTAAAAAAACAAATTTTATCTTATCAAATATAACATTTCTTTCTAAACCTTTAAATATTAATTGAATATAAATTTATTAAAAAGAGGTTTGATTATGAATAAGCTTGTAAGGGATTTCATGAGTACAGGAGTTGTTTCTATAGATAAGACTAAACCTCTTTCTGATGCTATAAAATTAATGGCTACTAAAAAGATAAGCTGTCTTGTAGTCACAGACAAGACAAAACCTTTCGGACTTATAACTGAGCGAGACCTCATAAAAAAAATTCTTCTGCCTGGAAAAAACTCTAAAAAGTTGAAGCTTACTGACGTTATGTCTGACGGGCTTATTACAATTCCTCCCGACCTTGATCTTGGTCGTGTAAGCCATCTTATGAAAATACACCACATAAGACACCTTCCTGTGGTAGAAAACAATAAGGTTATAGGCATAGTGACTCAAACAGATGTCATAACAGAAACTCATGAAGTGCATAACACAAATCTAGCATTCATGAAATATCAGAACATACAAAGCATAGTCATTGTGATTTTGTTCCTCTTTCTTATGATCTATTTTATCTGGTTTAAGTTCTTCAGATGATTATTTCGGAAAATTGCACAGGACATTCGGAAAATTTTCACGCATAAAAATCACTGGACTGGACATCTGTAAGAATACCATATAAAAACAACAAAATAAAAACCTTATGAAATGCAGATCAGAATACTTCATGACTATCCAAAAGAAGATCTTCCGCGTGAAAAACTCATAGAAATGGGAGCAGAAGTCCTTACAGACTCAGAACTGCTTGCGATAATAATCGGATCAGGATCTAAAGAAAATAATGTACTCAAGCTTTCTAAAGAAATCATAAAAAAGTTTCCAATGCCAAAACTTAATGAGATTACTCTAAAAAACTTAACTGAATTCAAAGGCATAAGCGTTGCAAAAGCTTGCAAGGTAATTGCTGCTCTTGAGATTGCCAAGAGATCTTCTGTAAAAAATAAGAATCCGCATATAAGAAAGGCATCAGATGTATTTGATTTGGTTTCTTCTCAGGCATCTTCATGGAAACAAGAGCGTTTTATTGTTCTTTTGCTGAACACAAGAAACAAGCTTATCAGGATGAAGACATTATCTATCGGGACTCTTAATTCAAATGTGATTCATTCCAGAAATATTTTTTTTGAAGCCATAAACGAAAATGCTGCAGGGGTAATAATATGCCATAATCATCCATCAGGAGATCCTGAACCTAGTAATGATGATATTGATATCACAAAAGAAATTGTTAAAGGAGGAGATTTTTTGGGCATACCGGTGCTTGATCACGTAATAATTGGCAATAATGATTATTTCAGCATGAAAGAAAAGGATATTATCTAGAATCTTTTTTGACAATCTTATCCCGCAGTTCTTTTCCCTGAGAAGTAAGCTCATATAACCGCCCTGTCTTCTCTTCAGGATTTATGCACCTTGCTATTCCCTTTTTGCTAAATTCATTGAGTACCCTGCTGGTATGATTAAGAGAGTATCTTGATTTTTTGGCAATCTCAGAAGGAGTCGAAGATTCATCTATGTACCTTATGAGATCGCGTCTTTGCTTTCCTCTTACAACCCAGCTGTACAGCGAAATATCAACCATCAGCATTATCTCCACAAACTATAAATAATAGTTTTATCTCACATCTATAACAAATCTATAACAAAAAAGAAAGAACCAAAATGGATGACTTAAAAAAATATGTAAAAAATAGTACAATGATCTGCATAGAAGGTGCAGAATGCCTGTTCAAGAAAAAGGTATCAAGTTTTGGAACTGGCGCAAAAATTAACTGTCCTAAAGAATTCATAGGAAAGACTGTGTATGTTGTTGTTCTTGAATGATTTTGTACAAAACTTATTTAAATAGTTCTCGACTAAAAAATCAACATGATTGAAATTTGTGCAGTAGGAGGATACTCTGAGTTCGGCAGAAATATGACTGCTTTAAGAGTAGATGATGAAGTAATAATAATAGACATGGGTCTTCATATGGATAATTTCATCAGGGTCCAGGGAGATGAAGATCCTCACAATATGAACAATATACGGCTTAAGAAAGCCAACGCCATCCCTGATTATACTTTGCTTAAGCATTGGAAGCATATGGTTAAGGCAATAATTCCTACACACGCGCATCTTGATCATGTCGGTGCAGTTCCTTTTATATCGAACAAGTTTGATGCAAAAATTATCTGCACTCCTTTTACAGCAGAGGTCTTAAAAGCAATAATCTCTGATGACAAGAGGAATTTGAAAAATCCTATAAAGGTTATACATCCTAATTCGTCATACAAGATTTCTGATAATATTGAAACAGAATTCATAAATATAACACACAGCACACCTCAAACTCCACTTCTTGCAATACATACTCCTTACGGAACTATTGTCTACAGCAATGATTTCAAGCTTGATTCTTCACCCATGCTTGGATCAAAGCCAAATTTTGAAAGAATACAATCTCTTGATAATGTGATTGCTCTTATAACTGATTGCACACGCGCATGGGATGCAAGGAAAACGCCTTCAGAAGCTGTTGCAAAAGAGATGCTTCGCGATGTCATGATGAGCACAGATTCTGATGGAAAAGCGATAATTGTAACAACTTTTTCATCTCATCTTGCAAGGCTTAAATCTATAATTGAGTTCGGCAAGGCAAAGAATAGGAAAATAGTTTTCCTGGGACGTAGTCTCGCTAAATATGTTGAAGCCGGAAGAAAGGCTGGCATTGTTAATTTCAAGGAAGTTGATATTGTCAAATACAGGCAGGCCATACAAAAAAAACTTAAGAGGATATCAAAAAGAGCAGAAGATTATCTTATTGTAGTGACCGGCCATCAGGGCGAGCCACAGTCTGTCCTTTCTAGGATGGCAAAAGGAGAATTTCATTTTGATTTCAAGTATGAAGACCAGGTCATATTTTCATGCACCATAATACCTAATGAGATTAATATAGCAAATAGGGAACGGCTGGAAGAAAAACTTAAAGAAAAAGGTGTAAGGATATTCAGGGATATACATGTTTCAGGACACGCTGCAAGAGAGGATCTTCGGGATCTTGTAAATATGGTAAAGCCTAAACACATAATACCCGCCCACGGCGATCGAGATATGATGGATGCTATGAAGGAGCTTGCTCTTGAGATGAGATATTCTGAAGATGAAATACACATGCTTGAGAATGGAGATTTCCTTAAGATTTAGTTTCAAAAAATATATATATAAGATTCTTTTCCTTATGTGTCATATTAAGGGGGTAGTTTTAATGAGATTAACTTTAGCTGAGCCAAAATATCTAAAAGAAAGCTTATCTGTTGTCGCTGAACTTGTAACTGAAGCAAGGATCAAAGTAACCAAAAATTCTCTTGAGATAATAGCCATGGATCCTGCAAATGTTGCTATGGTCATATTTAGGCTACTATCAAGCGCATTCACTGAATATTCTATCGATGAAGATGTCGAGATTGGACTAAATCTTGCAAATCTTAAGCAGATGCTTAGAAGAGTGGGACCAAATGACATGCTTACTCTTGAAATGATGGACAACAAGCTTGACATAAAGATCCAAGGCCAGTCATCAAGAACATTTTCTGTACCTATACTTGAGATGGAAGAGGGTTCACAAAAGGTTCCTGAGCTTAATTTTCCTATAAAAGTCACCATGAATTCAGGAATGTTTAATGATGCTATCGAGGATGCTGATATTGTTGCTGAGTCTGTAGCTTTTGCTCTTGATGAGGATAAGTTTGTTGTTTCTGCAGAAGGAGATCTAAGCAAGGCTAAAATTGAGATCAAGCAGGATGATGATACAACCATTGCAAAGGATGACGTAACAAGCGCAAAAGCAAAATATTCTATTGAATATCTTAAAAAGATGGTTTCCGGAGGAAAGCTTTCTGATAAGGTAAACATAAATTTCAAGACAGATTACCCATTAAAGCTTGAATATAAGGTTGTTGATAAGATGCTTCTTGCATTTATCTTAGCTCCGAGAGTTGAGAATGACTAAATTTATTTTTTTGATCACTTCTTTTTCTTTATTATGCCGATAACAAAGTTATACAAAGCATAGTTTGAAAGACCAAAAGGCAAATAACCCAAATATCCAAGTATTGGCATTTCAAATATCTTGAAAAAACCTACAAAAGGAACTGTATAAAACCATTTTGCTGGTGCCCAGAAATTCCAAAATTCCCAAAAAAAACCGCATATGAGAGTCCCAATCATAAGCGTCCAGAGAAGTGTTCCACTGCCTTTTTTCATACTACCTAAAATAGAAGGTTGTCTTGTAAGATAATTTATAGGATCAAGAAGCAAAAACATGCTTACCCATACAAGTGCAAAAGTATATTTAGGAATTACAAACGGAAGTATTAAACAAGTAATGCCAAGCATTACAATTATCAGAAGTTTTCTATCTGTAAGTTTTATTTTTGTTTTTATCTTTTTGAAAAAATCAAATGAAGACAACAAATCACTTGTTTCAAGTATCGCAGGAAGCACAGTTGAAAAAGCAATACTAAACATCAGCCACTCAGGTTTTCCAATACCAGCATAATTCCAATTATCTATAAAAAAGTTCAGAACTTCATAAAACCACCAGAGAAAAGCAGATATGGGAAAAAGCAAAAAAAATGATTTTGGATTATCTGTTAATCTTGAATGTTTTGTTCTTAATTTTACAAGCGAATCAACAAACAAAATAAATCCTAACCAGAGAAACGAGAAAAAAGTATAAGTCGTTATCGGTTCAACCGGAAAAAAAATAAGAAACTCGCCTAAGGCAATAAAAATTAATCCAAGTACACCATACCATGCAAGCATATTTTAATTTTGACAAATATGATTTAAATAATTTTCTAAAAATCAAATTGATATTTTTATTTATTTTGTTAATAAATCTTTAATTGCTGTTCTATCTTTACTTACTGCATAATCAAAATTTTTATCGAATTTTCTTTCGTCAAAAGAATTCATGCATTGTATTCCAATACAATCTTCATCATAAAACCTGATTCGATCTATCATTTCAGCATCTTCACAACTATCTCCTTCAACCAGATAATTATGGATTCCGGGATTTATCGTGATCATATTTTGTACAAATTGCGCCTTATTATAGATTTCAGGATAATTAGCATCCATCTCAAGAAAATTCATATATTTACATGTTATTTCTAAAATATTTCGAGAGACAATACACTTATGACAAGATAGAACTGATAAATATTCTTTAAGACTTGGATAAACTGTTTCAGCAATAAATTCATCTGTAAAAAGTTCATCAATTTCAGATTTAGATTTGTCTGAAAATAGAAACTTATCTGCATATTTCTGCCATTTTTCAGATTCAGCCTGTTTTCCTGAATAGAAAAGTGAAATTGCAGTTTCCACACACCAAAAAATATAATCTGGTGAAAAATGATTTGTTCCAATAGCTTTTTTTGATATTATTTTTGCAGGAGATTTTGCTAAATTATCATCAAGATCAAAAAATCCAATTCTTGCAGCAGACAACCTTGAAACAAGAGTTTCTATTGAAGAATCTTCGTCTTTTGCTGCTACAAAACTATGGTTATTTTCTGCAAGCAATTTCATTTTTACAAAGATAAAAACTCAAGTGTTTTTGCAGGAGTATTATAATTGAGGAAATTGTTGTAATTGCCAGAAGATATTGTATTGAAGAGCGCTTCAAGCTGATCTTCTGTTCTTAAGAGTTCTTCTTCATAACTGTTTCTTTGCAAAGAGACTCCACTTATTGCATACATAAAATCCTTGTGAGCATCTCCTGATGCAATTATAGGTATCCTGAATTTTTCAGCAATCTTTCTTGATCTTATAATATCAAAAGACATAGGTGGTATCTCAGTCCCATTTTCTTCTATCCAGTCGGCACCAAGCTCGATTGTTTTTTCAATATTATCTGGATCAGAGTAACCTATTCCACTCCAAAAATGCGCATGATTTATACCGACTTTTGCACCATTATCTTTTGCCATTTTTATTGCATCAAAAAGATCATATCCTTGTTCAGGAATTTTTCCTGAATATCCATGAATATTAATTTCCCCCCTGTCTGTCATAAGTTCAACAGACCGCATCATGATAAGAGGATTTTCATCTTGAGATGAATAGATTGTCATGTATCTTTTTTCAGGATCTTTTATTATCTCAAATTGTCTTTCTGATTTGTTATTGTTATCAAGGCAGTATTTTCCATACCATATACTATCGAATCCTTTTGTGGAATCATGATCTGTAAGTGACCAGAATGAATATCCATTATCAAAAAGGATGTTGAGTGCATCACAAAGGCTTATTGTCGCTGAGGGATCGTCATGTGAAAATCTTGTGTGAGAATGTGTTTCCCATTTAAGTCCGCCTTCAGGAATATATATCTTTCCTGAGCAGTTTCTCAAAAAGCGAAGGTTTTCTTTTGCTATCATTAAAGGATGCTTTATTGATTCTGCAAGATAATTTTTCATCACATAAGGAACTTTCTCATTTTTCAATAGCTCTATTAGTTTCATAACGACGAGAAAATCATATTTATTTAATAAAGCTTGGGTAAAAAAACCCTATTT
>JBKHIF010000005.1:0-35472 GCA_046538795.1 Candidatus Woesearchaeota archaeon
CGAATTTTGAAATTAGAAAATCACGTCAGCTGCGAAAGCCGTAATACCCCACACTGAAGTGTGGGATAGGCTTGAGCAGTAATTTTCTTTATTTTAGCTTTTTGTTTCTATCTTAGAACTTTCCACAGCACGCCTGTAATATGTTTCTGGAATAGGATTCCATATAAGACCTATTATTATTCCGATAGCTATGACAAGAGCTAAAAACAAAATATACAGCTTAGGATAAAGAAGTATTGTTTCGATCAAATTCATGTTTTTTGGAATGTTCTTCTGACTTAAATATTTTTTCAAATGACTTTTTTGTCACACACCACTATATTTAATCATAAATATGTTTTTTAATCTATATATCTTATTAGTTACCAGGTGAAACAAATGTCACAGTACTTTAACTCAGGTTATGGTGCAGTAAGTTATGCTCCGGCTGGATCTTATTTTTCTTCCAGGGGTTCCTCTGCTTCTTATGGCATCGGTAAACCTTATTCAGGAAGTAATTCAGGAGAATATTCTTCAGTTTCATACAAGCCTTCTTCATATTCTCTTTATGATTCGATATCTGCATCTATGATCATGGATTCGATAAAAGAGCAATCTTCAAAAAAAGAAACTTTGGATGAAAATCCATATGGTGCAAACTCAGATTATAGTTCAAAATACAATACTAATCCTAAAAGTCCTAAAGAGCATTTTAGTATGTTTCTTAGTGAAGACAGAAGAAATGTTCCTTTTGTTAATGATTTTTCAGAAATAAGAGAATTTGCGAAAGATGCTTTTGAAAAGACAACCAGCCAAATTCTTCCTGATGATATTGAGATATATGTCCTTCCTTATGATGAATTCAAAAAAGCTCACATGTTTTATTCTGGAAGATGGAGCGAGGGAATAGCAGGCTTTTCTATAAATAAGCATAATGATTTCATATCTGTGCCTGGAACTGTTTTTGTAAAGCAAGATGATCTTGACAAGGTCATGATAGTATTAGGCCATGAGCTTGGGCACATAATGACTCAGTCTCTTGATAATCCCCAAGATGAAGAAGCAAAGGCCTTTGCTTTTGAATATGCCTGGATAAAGGCGATTCATGAGAATAACATAGCTAACCTTTCATTTAACATAAAAAAAGATCTTCCTGCAAGAAACAATCTTCATGATGTTGCTTATGGTTTTGTTGTCTCTTTGATAAGAGCAGGTGAAGATGCGCTTTCATTGTTTAGAGGGCTTGTGGCAGGAGAAAGATCAGTTGCTTCATATTCGATAGAAGAAAAGATAAACGCAATAATTGCTGTTGGAGGTGGATAAGAATGGCAGCAAGTTATGGAAGTAAAGGAGCACCATCAGGAGGTGCAAAAGGAAATTATTCGATAGGGAGTCTTACCATGGGGGGATATAATCCTGCTGTTGTAGGGCTTTTGGCAAAATATATAGATGATATAGTACGAGATTATGTTGAGATGGCAATAACTTCTTTGGCAGTTACAGGAGGAATGCCTGGGCTTGAAGAATACAACCCTAGCGCATCAGGCGGGAAAAGCTCATATGGAAAACCAGGAGATTACAGCAGTTCATCAAAACCATCTGGATCATATGACGGCGGATCAAAAATAAAATCAATAGATTCTATGCTAACACCTTCTTCAAATTACTCTGGCATTGAAAAAAAGGTCGCATAGGATTTTTTTTAATTTTTGATTATTGCAATAGGAATCTTTAAATATTACGTTTGTTCTATATCTTCTATGAAATTTAAAATTGTGTTTGCTTTGTTTTTATTGTTGATCGTAGCTTTAGGATGCGACCAGGTTTCTGATAATTATGTAGATGTTTCTTCAGGCGTTATTAGAACATTTCCTGATGAGGTTTCAGCAGGCGAGATATTTACTGTCACTCTTGATATAAGGCTTACTGAAGAGCAGACATATTATCTTTTGGAGGACATGATACCTAATGGTTTTTCACTTGTAGATTCTGATAAGAATAAAGTTAAGCTTATAGAGATCCAGAATGCAGAAAGCACAATTGAAGAATATTCTGTCACAGCTCCTGAAGAGCCAGGAACATATTCTTTTTCAGGCGAATATGCTGTAGAGGGAATGGCTGATCCTGAAGCTATAATGGGCAAAACAAGCATTGTTGTCAATTAAGATTCTTTATTTCTTGTTTTAGCGTCGAAACATTTATATCTATTCTATAATTTTTCAGCAGGATATGAAGAAGAAAGACGTAGGCTCTCTTAAGAAATATGATCTTCATGTGCATACAGGGCACAAATCCTGCAGGAAAGATCTGCTTAAGAGAATTCTTTTTGAAGCAAAAAAGAAAAAACTTGACGGAATCGCAATAACTGATTATGATAAGATAAAAGAGGCAGTCAAACTCAAGAAGCTTAATTACAGCCTTAATAAGAAGCAAAATGCAGATTTTGAGGTTATCATAGGCGAAGAGATACTTACTCCCTATGGTATTGTGCTTGGATTTAATCTAAATAAAAAAATATCTTCTGGAAGGTTCCACGATGTTTTAGATGAGATAAAGTCTCAGGGAGGTTTTGCTTCGATCGCACATCCTTTTGACAGTACAAGGATTCCTTATTCTCTTAAAAAGTTTTCAACACATATAGAGACATTTAATGCAAGATCTTTCATATATCATAACAGGAAAGCAAAACATACTGCAATTCATCAAAAGATAGCACAGACTGGAGGGAGCGATTCTCATCATGTCTCAGAAATAGGGTCAGGTTATACGCTTTTTTCAGGTGATCTTACTAAAGCTCTTAAAAATAAAAAGACAATGACTTCAGGAATTGCAGTTAATTTTGTAAATTCAAGGCTTAGGTCTTTGTATAATAAGCTGAAAGGCAATATTTCTCTTGACAAGGAATTTTACAGCAATGAACTTGCAAAACTTGAAAAAAGGCTTTCAAAGAAAAGATGATTAAGATGGATAGGTTTGATTTAGAGAAAAAAGATGTACTGAGGAAATTATCTTCGATAGATAAATCAAAAAAGGGTTCTGTTGATTCTGACATCTTGGATTTGATCAATCTGATCAATTCAAAAAAAGATTATTATACAACTTCTTCATGTTCAGGAAGGATAATGCTTATCGATAAAGGTGCTGGAAGAAAAGATCTTTCAAAATGGCTTTTATCATCTCACTTTCCTATAGAAACAAAAGATTTTCTTGAAGTATTCTCAGATGATTATCTTTCTTCAGAAGAATTCAAAAAGGCAGAGGTTTGGTTCATGGAAGAACCTGCAATACTTCATGTCTGCGCAAGAGATATCGATTCTGCAAAAGTATTTCTTGAACTTGTACGAGAGATATCATTTAAACGAAGCGGTATAATCTCTATGTCAAGGCGTATAATAATCGAGATACTTGATACTGAGAAGATGGAAACTTTGGTGACAAAAAAAGGAAAACTCTATGTTGATCCTGAATATGCTGACATCTTGGTAAAAGAAGCAAACAATAAGCTTAAGCGAACTAAAGATAAGCTTAAGAGATTATACGATAAGATTTATTCAAAATGACTTTTTTCTAAAATTATCTTAACAAGAATAAGGAAATAAAAAATAAAAAATCAAAGAAAAGACTTAGTCTTTCCTAAGAAGCTTTACTCCAACACCGACGATCAATACGACCAGAAGTACGTTTGCAAGTATAAGAAGGCTTGTGTATAATGGTGAGCCTCTTAGACCTGTTACAATTCCTGTAACTGGTGGAGTTTCATCTTTTACATCTTCATCTTCTTCAGGTGCATCTTCATCATCTGTATCATCTGTTGGTGGGAATACGTCAACAGGATCAGGGACAACTTCATCTTCATCGACAGGCGGGGTTGTAGTGTCATTATCTTCTTCATCGTCTTCATCTTCTTCAGGCTCACATCCTTCAAATACTAAAGGTATGTCTAATGTATCTGAAAGTATGTTGTTGTCGAAGTATGCATTGACAGATAGATAATATGTTCCTTCATCTGCATCTTCTGGAACCCTGATAGTATATGTGCTTGAATACCTTGAATCATATCTATCGTCTTCTATAGTTATGAGTTCATCGATATCCCGATCCCATATGCTTATTCCAAGAGCAGCGTTCTCGATATTTATCGCAGCCCTGTCCTGGTCTCTTTCTCCTGTATTCTGGATCTCTATAAATACACGTGCGCTCCTGTCGTTGCATCTTACCATGCTTGGATTGATCGTAGCATCCTTGATCTCAATCTTGTTTCTTTCTCTTTCTATCTCAATCTCAAAGTCGAAATCTGCGATGGTCTGAAGATTACCGAATTCATCTTCTCCTTCCATATTATAGAGCAAGACTTCGTAATCGTTAGCCTCGATCTCTTCAGGAACGATGAATGAGAATCTTACTGAATCTCTTTCTTCTCCTCTTAGGCTGCGGATATCGTCATCTTCATCAAAATCATATCCGTCATCCATCTCGTTTGCAAGGATGTATATCATTATGTCTTCAATCTTGTCATCACTTACCCTGTCATCTATCCTGTTAGATATAAATATTTCAACATCTACTTCATCTCCGGGCTTTATATTCTCGACAGTGTCTCCTCTGTCTCTTTCTCTAAGATTTTCTTTTTCCTGTCCATTGACATATATGATTATCCTTTCAAGTTCTAGGAAAGGTTCATTCTCAAAGAAAACATCAATGTCGTTTTTGGTGAATGCTTCATTACCTTCTTCGTTCTCGCCGCTCATGCTTAATGAGCCCATACTTACAGTGACATCTGGTCCTGAGATCAAATCTGGATAATCTACGTTTCCATTTACTCCAGGTATTGTCGCCTTAAGGTTTATCTGCACATCTTCTGATTCACCGACAAGAAGTTCATCGATAACTACAAATGATTTATTTTCATCGTTTTCGAACTCAACAACTGCATCATATCTGGAATTGATATCTTCTGCAGAAATCTTTATGTTGGTAAGGTTTTCAGTACCTGTATTGGTTATCGTGTATGTTATCGCTTTACTTTCAACATCCATATCATCTTCCAGATTTCGTCTGTCAAGACGCTCGTCATTATTTCTTTCGCTATACATCCTGATACTTGCAGGTCCTGTAACTGAGACTTCTACATCAGCATTTGCATTACCTGCTAGGATCGAAAGAATCATCAGCATAAAGACGCTGAATAAATAAATTTTCTTCATATTAAATCACCACCATGTTCTATCTCATCTTATAAGTTATAAACGATTTAGAGTACTTAAAAGTAGTATTTAAAGGTTTCCCTTCAATTAGGAATTTACCGCATAAATACAAAAATGTATGGCGGTTTTATTAAAACCTATCAAAAAAATAGAAAAAATAAAGA
The DNA here is from genome assembly GCA_046538795.1 of Candidatus Woesearchaeota archaeon. GTDB lineage: Archaea > Nanobdellota > Nanobdellia > Woesearchaeales > CAZJJJ01 > JBKHIF01. Next base: position 5,348 of record JBKHIF010000005.1, read on the forward strand.
TCAAATATTAAATCTATCCTGTTCCCCATTTTTCCAAAGCTTTGTCAAGTTCTCTGTGGGTTTTTGCATAATCTTTTATGTTCTTTTTTTTCATGACAGCGTCAACTGCCTGCCTTACTGCTGTTGCTCCTGCAGTAGTTCCGTCAGGATGACCATGGACTCCGCCACCGCACTGTATGATTATGTTTTTACCCATGTTCTTCATTAGAGGTGGAATTATTCCTGGATGCATTCCTCCTGAACAGACTGCAAATACTGGTTTTAGATGTTCCCAGTCTTGTTCAAGAACATGGCCTTTTGGCCTTATGAACGAATCTTCAATTTCGTGACCTATTTCTGAAACATCAGCTGCAGATCCTTCCATCTTTCCTACAGCAGTTCCTATGTGAAGCTGGTCTGTGCCTGCAAGCCTTGATAGTTTCGCAAGAGTAAGCATAGTCATTCCCATGTTTGGGTTTCTGGTTAGTGCTGCATGCATTGCCCTGTGTCCGTGTATGACTTGTTTGCAGTGTCTTCTTACGCTCTGAAGTCCTGAGAAACCTGCTGTTACAATGTCTATCATGATGTATTCTCCACCATGATCCTTAACAAAATCAGCGCGCCTTATCATCTCTGCAGTTTCAGCAGTGATATTTGGCATGTAGACCTTTTTTTCTCCTGTTTCTGATTCAGCGCGGTCTCTCATGTCAAGAGTTCTTATGACGCGCTCTTCAAACCTGTTGAATGTCTGGTCAGTCAAGTTCTCATCATCTTTTACAATATCTAGCCCTCCTGCCCATGAGTTGTATGCAACGTTTGCATGCATTGAAGAACTAAGCCCCACCTTTGGTTTTACTATGGTTCCTGTAAGCGGCCTTTCTTTAACTTTCAGAAGTTTTCTTATTCCCTGTATGCCGTGTCTTGGACCTGGGAAGTGTTTTATCATCCTTTTTGGAAATGTGATATCAAGAAGACGCAGGCTTTTTAATGCTTTCATGCCGTATATGTTTCCTGCTACAGAACTTAGTATCTGGGGAATAGAACCATCCTCAAAAAGTTCTCTGTTGTAAGCAACTTTGATTGTGTTTGTTTTTTTGTCGATAGAATATACGTGAGGCTTTAGATTTTTTGCGATATCAGGAGACATGGTGCTTATGTCTGTCCATGTTCCTATAGATGATTCTCCTGCAAGATGTTCGCAGGCTTTTTCCAATGTGATCTTGTTTGGTTCGATAAAATATTCGCAGACCATGTCGTCTTTCTTGTCAGGTCTGTAGCTCTTGTCAATATATTCAACCATTTTTTTCACCGATATTGATTTTTGATTCGCTGGTTTATATAGATTTTGGAATGCCTGTTTTTTGATTATCTGATAAAGAATTCTAGTAATTTATCTTCCTTCCGTCAAGCCTGATTTCCGGCTTGCTGAATACATGATCCAGGTGTATCTTGGACTTGACAGAACCGCCAAACCAGTAGTTGCTCCCTATAGCGACGTGAGCAGTACCAAGTACTTTCTCATCGATAAGAGTGCTTCCTACTGGTTTGGCCCTGTCATTCAACCCTATACCTAATTCACCTATCCTCTTTAGTCCCCAGGTTGTGTTTGCTGTCTTAAAAGCCCAGTCAAGACTTTTTTGCAAGGCTCTTGCCTCGTAACCACCCCGGATGTATTTTACATCTCCGTTCTCAACGTAAAGCGAAACAGGCTGGTTTACAGGGATTGTCCCGCTTATAGTCTTGATGCTTACATCAAGTACTACTTTTCCGAATGCCTGCCTGTTTCTTGGTGCAACATATACTTCTCCTGATGGAAGATTTCCTCCTGTGCCTGGTTCAAGATATATGCCGTCTGCTTTCTTTGATTCAATGTTGTCTATGTCTATGAATAGATCTGTGCCTTTCTTTGTAGTTACCTGAACCTCTTTTGCATTGTCCATCTTTTTCTTAAGCTTGTCATGTCTTTTGCTTAGTCTTTTGTAATCCACATCCAAAGTGTTCATCAGTTTTTTGTAATCAGAATTATAAATCCCTGCAAGGCTTGTGGATGAGATGAACCTGTGTCCCTGTTTCTTGCAGAATTTCCTGAAACTGTTTCCTAAGCCGTCAAGCTTTCCAAGACGGTGAGAAATATTCGTGAATATTACGCTTTTTTTTGGAAGTGCTTTAAGTGCACGTATTATCTCTGTATCTGCCTGGCTCACCCTGTTTTTTGGTTTTTGCCAGACAACCTTGCTTTTTAATCCCTGATTCTGGGATGCAAGATAGTTCATGTAAGAAAGCATTGATGAGGCATTCCTGTTGCTAAAACCATGATCGCCTATTATGAGAAGGTTTTCTCCTGAGAGATTAAGGCATTCTCTGTATACTTTTTCATAGATCTTAGAATTCTTGTGGCAATGTTCAATAAGATTCTTTTTCGTAAGGTGTTTTTCAATCTTCTGGTGCAAATTATCTCGACCTCGGACAGGGGGTTAGGTATTTGGGTATAGGTATGACTATCAAAAGCATCAAATTCAGTATGTGTTATGCATAGTTGCATCTATCTTACCCCTTACTGCGCACCCGCAGTTTAGTATACAAAAATGTATATTAATATATTGAGTAACTCATATATAAATGTTTCGGAAATCGGTTTTTTTGTTCAGAGGAGACTAAACGAATGATTTAAATAGGTAAAATCATTTGAGTTACTCATGGATGGCAAAAAAATATCAGTGCTTTTTGTATGTACAGGGAACATATTCAGGAGCATGAGCGCCGAGCATATATTGAAGCACCTTGACAAGAACAATGATTTTATGGTTGCAAGTGCAGGAACAGATGCTGTTATCCAGAACATGAGTCCTTATGTTAGAGCTGAGCTTGAGAGTTTTGGTGTTGATCCTTCATCTCACAGCCAGACACAGCTTACAGAAAATGTTCTGAAACGCTATGATCTTGTTGTTGCCATGTCAACAGATCACAAGGATTTCATAAAAAGAAAATTTGGTGTTGATGTTTTGCTTTTCAATGAGATTGCGTTAGGAAAAAAAGAGGGTCTTCCTGACATATGGGAAGCTATACCTGATTACCTTGAAAAACCGCGTGCAACTGAAGAATACATGAGACGTGTTGTCGATTATATATATGAAGCAATGCCTAAATTCATGAAAAATGCTTTTTCTTATGCGAAAAAAAGATAAAAAAATTGTCTAGCTTAACACAGCAGATATTGTGTTTCCTGTAATAGAGTTTTCCGGATCTTCTGATCCACCTATATTTCCAAGCATTCCTGTGTAGTCTTTAGCTTCATCCATGCCTTCAGGCGCTTTTATTTCTGTATCTGCTTCTAGTTTAGCTATTTCTGATGATGCAGATGATAAGACTGTTATCTTTACATCTCCCAAGGCTCTTATGCCCATGTTTTCAGTGGTAATTTCCATAATCATATCTGATTCGACTTTTTCTATTAGGAAATTCTCTTTTTTGATCCATATCGTAAAGGTATATGATTTTACATAATCTCCCCATTTAGAACTGTTTCCTGAATTAACCAGAATGTTTTCCATGAGTATTTCGCCAATGATATCAAGGTCAGGTTCTATCCTTGCAACATAGTATGATTTTTCTCCTATGGTCTCATCTTCAAGCAGTTCAATCTTACCGCTTTCAATAAGCTTTATGGTTTCATCAAGATCATCATACTGGTTCCAGATATCTTTTTCTGAAGTTGTTTTCATCCATGATCCAAATGTCTTTGTATACATGTCATTGCCTTTAACGTATATCTCAGAATCAAGGATGGTTTTTGATCCATTGCCTTTTGAATCCCGGCTGGTCTCCATGTTTATTTTTAAAATTTCATATTCTCGGTCTATCTGAGCATATATTTTCCTGCTGTATTCTGTGCTAAGGATGGAAGCAAGGTTTTTGGCTGACTGGATATTTGATTCATTCATCTCATTTTCATCAAATTCTGCATCTATTTGAGTATCTGCGAACATGTCAAGAGAATATTTTTCAAGACCTCTGTTAGCTTCGATAAGCTTTTCTTTGATCTCTTGTTCAGAAAGAGGCTGGTCGCATCCAACTGCAATTATTAGCAAAGAAACAATGATTGATATTAAGATAATCTTTTGGGTCATATTATCACCTGACTAATTATGTTGAAAACCTGATATATAAATCTGATGGAAAACAACAATTAAATAAAATAAGTTTGGTGATTTTAATTTTGCTCCAGAGGAGTACTCTTCGATCAGGTCGGGAAATAGCCATCGGTTTGATTTATTAATATATATTTTATATTATATAGTGTCATTGTGATTCTTAAGAAAACATCTGCTGTAATCTTCTTTTTTTCGATAAAAATTCTTTGCATGCTCAACAATCAAGGCATGATATTCCTGAAATGTGACAAGGTCTTTTTCAAGATTGTCCTCAAAAAGTTTTCTTATCGTTTCATAATCATCTTTTGGATCTATTATTCCTAGATTTGTGAATATTCTTTTGGTATATGCATCAACAACAAAAACAGGTATCCTGAATGCATATAGAAGCATTGAATCTGCTGTTTCTGGACCTATTCCCCAAAGAGACAAAAGTTCTTCTCTTTTTGGAATCCTGTAATCAAGATCGATGAAATATTTTGAAAATATCTTTAGTTTTTTTGCTTTTTGATTGAAATAACCTGCAGGTCTTATGAGGTTTCCAAGTTCGCCTGCACTTATCTCGTCTATTTTTTTTGGATCTATAAGGCCTTTTTTTTCAAGATTTATAAGAGCTTTTTCTACATTGGGCCAGGATGTGTTCTGAGTGAGTATTGCTCCTATGCAGATCTCATATTTCTGCCTGTTGTCTTTTGGAAAATCATAATCTTCTGGATGATATCCATTTACATATCCTGTTTTTGTGGGGTTTTTTCCATCATGGCCTATAAGCGGCCACCATCCCTGAGGCTTGTATTCAGCAATCAGGCGTTCATATATGGTTTTTATAGTTTTCATCTTCTTGTTTTTATTTCTTTTTGCTACATTAGAAGAGTATAATCAAAACTTATTTAAATCATTCTTATCATAGAATATTCAAGAGAAAGAGTAAATGATCGAGGTGATCTCTCTGGAAGTTTTGATATTTATCGGACTTATGCTTTTCATCATAGCAGCGATAGTTCTCCTTAAGGTGGTTAAGCATCTGTTTGTTGCGATAATTTCTATTATAGGCCTGTTCCTTTTACTTCTTGCAGGAGTGGGATTTACTGTATATGATGATGTGACAGACATAAGAGAACAAATCACAGAACAGCCAAGCATACTTGTTTTGCAGGAAGATGGAAATATCATAGCTGCGGTAGGAATTGATCCTGAAGCAGAAACTATTGAACAGGGACTGATACCTCTTGGTGAAGATGATATAAATTTTATTGAAGAGACCAGAGAACGCGATGAATCTGCTCCGCTTACTGGTCTTAAAGAATTTTCTCCTGACATAGAAAAGGATGTTTTCAAGATAATAGAATTTGATATGGCTGTACTGGAAGATGCTCCGGTAGATGAGATGTCGGTTGAATTTGTTAATCTGCAAAGAGAAGATGTGATTGCACTTATGAGAAGTGATGATCTTTATTCAGACATGGCTGGGATGGTTCTTGATGATCCTGAATTCATGGAGATGATACAAAGCCAGATTTCACCTGATATGGATATTAATCTCGAAGATATTGAAAAGGACGAGTTTGAAGGCATACTTAAAGAATCCTTATCTGATTTTGGTTCAGGAGAGACTGAAATTAAAGGAGTGCTTTTTGTCATGTTTACTGCATACATGGTAAAAGAGGGCGGTTCAGAATCAATAGAATATATCTACAGTAATTTCAGAGAAAAAAATATCATAATATATCCTGAAAGCATAACATTCAGCGTACTTAAGCTTGCGCCCAAAAGCATCATAGAACAGGTGATATCTCAGATAGAGGTAACAGAAGCAGAAGTTCCTTTGGATCAGGAAGGCCAATAAACAGATGATTATTTAAGCTCTTTACATATCATCAAAAAACAAATAAAATATATCATATAAATACATATCATATCATGTTTGCGCTCAATGAATAATTCAAGTAAATCAAAGATTTTGATAATGATTTTTCTAGCTTTAGCTTTGTTTTCTTCTAGTCATGTTTTTGCTGCAGCAGGAGAAGAGCTGGTTTTTGATTCATGGTATTTTGAGTCTGAGTCTTTCTTTGCCAACAACAAGGAATTTACAGTTGATATAAGTTCAGACAAGGTCAATATTGATTATGATGGCGGCTATTATCTTTTAGAATCCGGCGATTGCGAGATTAAAGATATAACAAAAATCTGCTTTGTATCAAAAGCTTATGATTCAGATGAAGAGAAAGACAAGGTCAATCTCATGGTATATACTGTTTTTCCTGTTATTTCCATAACAAGGACTTCTGACGATACGTCTCTTGCTGTTGGAGATGATGCTACTGTAACTATTAAAATCTCCAATACGGGACAGCTGTCTGCAGAAAATATTCTTTATGAAGAAATCGTTCCTGAAGAGGCTGAAGTGACTTCTTCAGATGACTTTGAGGTTTCAGGAAATTACATAAGTTATTCAGGGTCGCTGGAAAAGGATGATACTATCACATTAAGATATGATATCAAGGCTGTCGATACTGGCATAATGAAATATAAAGGAAGCCTTCTTTATGATGATGGTTTTACCAGAAAGGAAAAATCTTCATCTTCATTAAGCATAACAATAGGAAGCCCTTTAACTGTCACTGCAACTACAAATTCCACGAGTTCTTATGTGGAAGAGCCAATCAAGCTTAACATTGTTATCAGAAATCCGAACGCGCAGGATGTTGACCTTAAAAATCTTGAAATCTTCTTTCCTGAAAACATGATAGTAACCATGCCTGATTCAAGGCTTGTGAAAATCGATGGAAAACGCTATTCATGGTCGGGATTGTTTGAAAAAGATGATGAGATTGATCTTGAGATTGTGTTCAAGGGATCTTATGAGGGTAAACAGGACATAATAATACAGGGTGAGATGGAAAAAGATAGTGTAACTACTTATCTTGAAGAGACAAAAAGAGTAAGCATTGCCAAACGAAAGATTGTGATGAAAACACTTGTAATTGACATGGACAATATCGATACATCTTCATCAGGAGTCTCTGCATCAAGTTCAGATGAAAAAGAACTTGAATCATTCAGAGAATACAGATTTCTTATTTATCTTGAAAATCCTTATGAACGAATAGACCTACGCAACATCAATTTAACTATAGATTCAGATTTTATTGATACAGAAGGTTCATCATTAAGTCTTCTTGAGAAAAGCTCTTCTGTCAAGATAATAGATATGAATATAACTGCTCCTGCTGTAAAAGGCAAGAAAAAGCATACAGTTACCACAACAGTAGATTACAGTACACCCTATATGTCATATTCAGATGAATTTGAGGATGATTACTCCATTTCAGAGATAGAGAAGGTTTCTATCTCAAAAGATGTAAGCACTTCTAATATTGAAGAGGGCGATGAGATTACTGTTACAGTCAGCCTGAAAAATAACCGGAATATAAAGCTTGAGGATATATCTGTAAGAGAACTTCTTCCTGAAGGGCTTAAGACAAAAGGAGCAACAGCAGTCATGATGGATCTTGAAGCAGACCAGGAACTTAAGGCTTATGAATATACAGTTCAGTTTCCTTATGTTGGTGAAGATGTGAAATATTCGCTTGTGACTGAGGTTTTCTATATTGATCCTATAAGCAGCAGCCAAGTGATGGAATTTAACATATCTGAAGATAAGAAGGTTTCTGTTGATGAGAAAAAGCCAGATATTAATCTAAAGAAAGAGATCGATATCAAAGAGGCTGTAGCAGGAGAGATAATTCCTGTAAAATATACTCTTGAGAATGATGATACCAGAAGTTTCAGGAATATTCTTATTGAGTTTCCATATATTGAAGGAGCTTTGTATGTGGACAGTTATGAGTACAAAATCCTGAGTCTGGGAGAGGGTGATACGATAGTTATAGATGATGCTGAAAAAATTGTATTTCCAAGAAACAGGTCGAAAAAATCAGTGTCTATTCCTGAAACCATCATCTATTTCGGAGATCTTTTCGGAAATGACTTTTCTGATGATTCAAACAAAGACAGCCTGGACATTGTTTTTTCCTCAAATGACCTTCCTTTATTGAGTGTGGACAGAGAAGTTGCAGAAGAGACAAAACAAGATAGTATAACATCAAAAATCAAAATTCATAATCAAGGAATGAGTGATGTTTCATTCAGGCTTTATGATTTTACTTCTGAAAACAATCAGAAAAATCAAATCACAGAAGATACAATAGCTCCGGGAGAGATAAAGACTTATGAATCTATCATAGTGAGAGATGATTTTGGAGAAAAAGAAATAAGATCCGCGATTGCAGAGTTTGAGATTGTTCCAAGAACATATTATGCGCTTTCACCTAGATATACTGTTGAATTCATTGAGCAGGATAATGATCAATCCATTGAAGACAAACAGGATGATGAACCAGAGAATGATTCAGATGCAGAATCCGAAGCGGGTACTGATAATAATGATAATTCAGAAACTGAGGATGATTCAGATGATGAGACTGAATCAGGAAGCGAAAATGATTTTTCAGGCGAGGCAAAAAAAGGGTTAATCAGGAGGCTTTTGGATTTCATAAGATCATTTTTCACTAAATCATGAAATTTGGCAAACATAAAAAATGTCGGTTAAGAAAATATTTACGGAACAGAAGATAACTGATTCCTACAGGATCAGGAAGGTTTTTAGACGATCATTTGTGCTTGTTGCATTTATTATCATGTCGATATTCTTTGCATCCTTTTCTTTAGCTGCAACAGTGAGGCAGTCCACGACAGAGTCTGTGCAGTCTGAATTCAAGCAGGGAGAACCAATCGACATAAGAGATAGAGAGACCATAAGGATTTTTGATCAGCTTCTGCGGTTTTCCATACTTGCCTCAGGAGAAAAAGTGTATGTTCGGGATATGAATGCTGATGATTTTATCTCTCTTGAAAAAGGAGAATGCGATCTTATAGGAACTACAAGAGTCTGTCATGAATCTGGTTCAAAAGCGATGATTACTGCAAGGATATACACCATGGTTCCTGATGTTGAGATTGAGCAGTTTCTTTTGAAAGAAGAGATTATCGTAGGCGAAGAAAATCGCATGAGAATTGAGATCTCCAATGAAGGGCTTATGCCATGCAACAATTGTTCATACAATGAGATTATTGATGAAGATATAGAGATCCTAAATGTCAGGGGTGCAGAGCTTGCAGGGGAAATGCTTGTATGGAACGGCACTATTAAAGGAGAATCTGTAAAAGATATAAGCTATGATTTCCGTGCGCTTGATTCAGGCGACTTTAATGCAACTGCAAATGTTGTTTATTTTAATTATTATGACTGGCTTGAGAACACTGCTGTTGCCGAAGTAAAGGTTGATAGCTGGTTTGATATAAATACAAGCATATTTCCTGAGGAAATATATCTTGGGCATAAGTCTATTGCTGCATGGAATATAACAAATCTCAAGGAAGACAAGAAAAATATAAGCATAACTGAATTTATCCTTGAAATTCCTGAAACAATTACTCTTACCGATCTTCCCTCAGGAATATTTGGCTATAATCTTGAAAAAACAGAATATCTTTGGGCAGGAAAGATCCCATATGGAAGAACAAAAGAATTCTGGGTTGAATATATACCTAACAAATTGTTTGAGGTAAAGATTCCCTATGAATTTTCATATATGGTTGAAGGGGGAAATGAATCTTTCAAGGTTAAACGCGAGATTATTATTCCTGTAAAAAACAGGGATGTAAAAATATCTACAGATATAAATTCAAGTTCAATATATAATGCAAGCAAAAAGCACAGCTTTTTTGTGGATATAAAAAATCATGATTCAGAAATCGGCTTTTCAGATGTTGTGCTTAGGGTTTATAATGAACATTTTGATCAGGAGTTTGATTTGGGGAATCTTGAAAAGAGCGGAGCAAAAAGATCAGAGGTAAAAATTGATCTTCCTACAATAACCGGTACAAGGGAGTTTCCTGTAAATATCCTGATTGAGTATTCTTCTCCCACAGGAGACAGGTTCAATGCAACTCATGAAACAAAATTTAATATTATGCCTTTTGATGAGATCTCTCTTTGGCATAATTTTTCTCTAATTAACAAAAGCAGGGAATGGAATCTCTATGATGTGAAAATTTATGCTAAAAATCATGCAGATATAGAAATATATAATATGACACTAAATGAGATGCTTTCTGAAGAACTTTTTGTTAAGGGGATGACTGAACTTGAAAAAATTTCTTTTAAGCCTGGCGAAGAAAAGGAAATACATTCATATACGCTTAATGTTCCTGTTGAAAACAGAAGTTTGTCATACATACATGATATATCAAGCGTCATATCCTATTATGCGCAAGGAACTCTGAGAGAAACTGATTTTTCAGAAGAGCTTGAAATCAAGCCTGATTATAGCTTTTCATCTGAAAAGTCAGGTATTGTCGACGCAGCAAGAAATTTTTCAACATTTCCAATGATACTTCTTTTTGTTGTTTCTGTTGTCCTTATAAGTGGAAGCGTGGTTCTTTACAGGAAAAAGATGGAGTTTGGTATTCCGGGAATTAACTCTATAAAGGTACAGGAAAAAAATATAGAGAAAAAGAAAAAGAATATTGAACAACAGGAAGAAGAGGTACGAAAAGAACAGTCAAAGATAGACTATAAGATCCATGTCTTAAAAGATTTCCTTGATAAGACCAAGACTGATATCAGAAAGAAGATGCCTGTATCAGAAGAGAGAAAAAATCTTCTTGAAAGAAGGAAAGATGATTTCCTCAGGCAGAAAAAAGAGATCGATGATAAGATAAAAGCTCTCCAGGAAGAAGAGGCAAAACTTATGGAAAAATATAATCAGCTTGAGGCTGAGAAAAATTCCATACAGTCAGAAGAGGATGCTCTTAATAACAAGTATGCTAAGATGAAAGATAGGCTGATTCAGCTAAAAACTGATTTTGACAAGATGCTCAACAAAGAGAATATACTTGAGAAGGCAAAGACAGAACTTAATAATGAGCAGCTTGAGCTTATGAAAAGAAAAGATAAGCTTCTTGATTATGGAAGCGTGCGTATCGTAAACGAGAAGGAAGATGTTGTGAATGAGAAGATTGAACTTGAACATGAGAAAAACAAGATCGAAGAAGAAATAAGCTCGCTTAAAGCAAAGAAAAACAAAATCATGGAAGAGCAGGATAATATCAAGAAACAAAAATCAGAATTAAAGAGCGAAATGAACCTATTTGATGTGGACAAGGAGACTGTCGAGAAATCAATATCATTCCTTAAGAAAGAAAATGAAAAACTAAAAGACATACTTAATGACATTTCATTCAGATAGCTAAAAAGATAAAATAAAGAGGTACAATGGGATTATTCGGGTTTGGAAAAAAGAAAGAGAAAAAAGATCCTTTAGGAGGATTTGGTTCATCTGGGTCAGGTTCTTTGTTTGGTTCAGATTCTGACAGGAATCCTTTTCGCGATCCTCCGCAAAGGCAGCAGCAGTCTTCATTTTCTCAACAGGGAAATGGCGGGAATGGATTTCAGGACGCTCAAAACTCTCAGGGAAACAACATGTTTTCACAGGGTAATTATGACAGTTCTTTTGGCAGCAATAATAATTCATTTCAGAGTGGATTCTCAGGATCGGGCTCTGATTATGAAGGTAATTCGATGACGCCAGGTTCTTATGGGACAGACATGCAGGGATATGATCAAAATTACCAACAGCAGGGAATGTCTTCGTCTCAAGGGCAGCCTGACATGGTCATGCTTAACAAGAATGTTGAAATTATGATGTCAAAGCTTGATGCAATAAGGACAGCAATAGAAAATATCGAACACAGGATAGATAATCTTGAGAATTCGATGGGTGCTAAAAAGTCTAATGATTACAGGTGGTAAGATGACACATTTCAATCTTAAAAACCTGAAACGCGACAGAGACATTCATGGTTTCATGGAAAAACATGGTCTGTTTATATTAATCTCAGCAATTGTTGTCATCCTGGATCAGGCATCAAAAGCTTTTTTCTATTCTGTTGGAAGCTTTGATGTATTGCCTTTTTTCAGTATCACTGTGCTTGGAAACACAGGAGCAAGCTTTGGTATCCTGAAAGGCAATGCTCTTCTTCTCGCAGGGATTTCTTTTATTGTACTTTTTATTATTTTGTATCTTAGGAAAAATATTGAAGATTGCCGGGGTGAAATTCCTCTTGCATTGATCTTTGGCGGAACCTTTGGAAATTTCATAGACCGTCTCTTAAGAGGCGAAGTCATAGATTTTCTTCATTTTCATTATGCCAATTTTTCATTTCCTTCTTTTAATGTTGCAGATTCCTGCGTAGTTATAGGAGTTATTATACTTGTCATTCTCTCTTTTTCAGAAAATATGAAAAATGATCCTATTCATCATAGATGATGCCTGGTTTTTTGTCCCAATCGTCATCAATCTCTTTATTGATCTCTTCTTTTCTTGATATTGATCTTTTCATTATTTCTCTTTTTTTCTTTTCCTTGTACAATGAATATCCAAGACCAAACATTGAGGTCGCAAACAATGCAAAGAGTATTATTGGATTTGCACTTAATATGAAGAGTATGTTTACGAGATTAAGCCCAAATATTGTAGAGAATAAAGGGAAAAGCCATTCTTTTTTTCTGAGAAAACCATATAATTCTACTATGGCCAAAAATACAAGTCCTATTATATAGAACACTTCAAGAAGATATACATGCATATCAAGTTCAGGAAGTATCAGAAATATAAGAAGCAGGTTGAGTACAGATACTGAATATAAAAAAACAAACCTCATCATAAGCTGCTTTTTACTGAATGCTTCTCCTGACATAAAAAAAAGAATATTTTTGTTCTATATAATATTTGTTGAGATAAATATTAAATTAATCTTTTAGAATTCTTCTTCTTCTTCAAGCCCTTTTAGAAGATTTCTCTGTTTCAGAAACTTGACCTGTGAAGGCTTGTACTTGAATATGACATCTCCTCTCTCATCTCCTGAAAGTTCCCATGGCTCGACAAGCACTATGTCTCCTTCTCTTATCCATAATCTTCTTTTCAGCCTTCCAGGTATCCTGCAGATCCTTGTCTTTCCATCAAGGCATCTAACTCTCATCCTGGAACCTCCCAGACGCTGCTCCAGAAGACCGAATGATTGATTCCCTCGAGGCATCTTTATTCTTCGGATTTCCTCGCGCTGCTGTTCCATCTGCCTCTGTTTTTCAAGTTCGTCTTTTTTACTCATGCAGATGACAAAAATCAGGATAGTTATATAAAGCTTTTGAAAATTTTATGTCTGAAAAAACTAATTTCGATGAATTTCATCTGCATTCTGTAAAAAATAATTTGTTGTATTGTGCATTTTTGCAAACGTTAATTATATAAATGAATTCAGCAGGTGATTATTTATATGGTTGATATGGAAAGCTACAAAAAACTGAATCTTCCTGAAAAAAAGAACTATCTTGTTCCTGCGTCTCCTTTAAAGAGGTTTGCTGCGCTTGTCATAGATATTTTTTTGCTGAACTTTGTTGTTATATCGCCATTTTCAGGTGTTCTAAGGAGAATAATACCAACAGAAAACATATCTTATGAATGGATACTTGCAAATTCTGAAGTAACTTCTATAATATATGTACTAATGTTTTTCATAGCATTATTATCTTTGCTTTATTTTGCAGTGCTTGAATCAAGATTAGGCCAGACATTAGGAAAGATGATGATGAATATCCATGTGATAAATCTTTCTGACCTAATTCGTTCCGGCGAAAAGCAAAAGACAAAAGCAAAGTCCATATCTGAAAGAAAGATTAGTTTTTTTCAGGCAGTTATAAGGAACTTGTTTGTTTTTCCATTTTTTCCTTTTGCTCTTTTGTGGATCATTGATCCGGCTTTCATGATATTTAGCAAAAACGGCCAGAGATTATCAGAACGGCTTAGCAAAAACATGACAGTTGAAGTTTTAAGCCAGTAAATAAGATATTATAATTTTAGGGTGATAATATGAAAAAAAGCAGATGGGGAACTATAGCAATAGTTTTGATCATACTCTTCATAACAGCATCTATAATATCAGGCATACTTTCTTTATTTACATCAGGCATGCCTGATCAGAGCGGAAATGTGCTTGTTATACCTGTTACAGGATCTATTGTCTCAAGCAGGGCAGAGACTTTGTTTGGAGAATCTCTTACTTCTTCAACAGCTATAATCTCTCTTTTGGATGATGTGTCAGAAGATCCAACTATTGAGGCAGTGATTTTTGAGATAAATTCAGCAGGTGGCGGAGCAGTTGCTTCAGAAGAGATCATGTCAAAGATAAAAACTCTTGAAATACCTACTGTAGCAGTTATAAGAGATGTCGGTGCATCAGGAGCTTACTGGATCGCTTCAGCAACAGATCATATTATAAGCAATCCTTTATCCAGTGTTGGAAGCATAGGAGTAATATTATCTTATCTTGAGTTCGGAGATTTCCTGAAAGATAATAATGTGACCTATCAGAGACTTGTTTCAGGAAAATATAAGGATATGGGAACCCCATTCAGGGAGCTTACTGAAGAGGAGATCGAGATGGTGCAGCAAAGGCTTGACTTTGTGAAAACATACTTTATGGAATCTGTTGCAGAAAACAGAGGCATGGATGTTGAAGATATCGAGCCATTGAGCGAGGGACAGATATTCTTGGGATCTGAGTCTGTAGATCTTGGTCTTGTGGATGATCTTGGAAATATCGATGATGCTAAGTTATACCTTGAATCTGTTCTTGATAAAAATGTTTCTTTGAGAAGGCATGTAGAACAGCGGAGCATTTTTGATGTTTTTGCATTAAAGAGCGACAGGAAGTTTTTCATGATGGGAAAGGGCATCGGTGAAACCATGTTTTCAGGAGATGATGCGTCTTTTGTTATAAATACATGATGACATGATTAAATGGAAAACGCAAAAGATCCTCATAAAAGAAGAAACAGCAAGTGGTCTTTTTTCAGAGATAATGCCCACTACTTAATCTTGTTTCTTGTGATCATACTTAATTTTCTTGGTTTTTTTAATCTTCTTCCGGATGAGATTGATTTTTTTGAAAAGATACTTTCGTGGACGCTTTTAGGGCTTCTTCTTTATCATGCAAGGCTTTCTGAGATTTTTTTTGGGGAGGAGCATCATGGTATTGATGTTCTTCTGATAATTAGCTATTTTTCGTTTGTTCTAAAAGACCTTGCTGCTTTTTCAATGACTGCTATAGAAGAAGGAGGCAGCTCGCTTTTTTTAGAGACCTATATGTTCATACTTGATAATGTTGTGATATTTACAAGGGCAACTTTCATGTTTGGCCTCTCCATGCTTATTGTCCTTTCAGTCTATACTGCATTGAAAGTTCATTTTCACGTGCCTTCAATGATGCACATAATACACGAGGAAGGTAATTTTGATGGTTCTGCAAGAAAATTTCTTGAACGATTTTTTCTTACTTTTCTTGTTTTTATTGGTTTTTATCTGATTGTGTTTAACCTTATCTCAGAATGGCTTGCAATAGCTGTTGATGATCCTCTGCTTCTTTTGGGAATTATATTTTACATCTTTATGGGGCGAAAGCTTACCATGGGTACAAAGATAGAGAAGCTTGGAAATATGGGAGAAAGATTCTACAGCAATTTCATATCGATGTTCAAGTCAGAGAAAAAGATACTTCTTGCTCTCTCCGGCATGCTGGTTCTTCACATATTAACAGATATTGCAAATTTCATGATTCCTTATATCTTCGGACTTTCAGGCGGCTTTTATTCAGGTGGATTTACTGGAAGCCATGTTCCTGTACCTGAACTTCTGCGCACAGGTATCATACAGACAGGTCTGCTTTATGAAAAGATTGCTCTTGTGCTTGGCTATGCTTTCAATGTTTTTGGGATGCTCTTTCTTATGATCGGTCCTGCATACATATGGTATAGGCTATACAGGCAGGAAGAGTTTGATGTTAGGGCTTTTGTCTTGTTCTTGTTTTTCATGTCAGTTTCTTTTTTTCTTATTGAGCCTGCATTTTCAGTTCAAACCATGAATGTTGAAACTCATAATCTTTATGGAACAGATATTCTTTCAAAAGAGATATCATTCAATATTTTTGCTTTCGCTGCATCTTTATCTGTAGGAGTGATAGCATTTATCCTTGCAAGAAGCGAAAGGATAAGAAAATATTTAGTTATGGTCGGAGTTGCTGTGATACAGCTTTTTTTTCTGAAATATATCTATCATTTTTTCATAGGCATCTCAGGATATTATATTGATACTATCAGGGGATTTGTAACTGCAGGGGACTGGTTTTTCACATCTACATTAGGTTTATTTTTCCTTATGACCTGTGCTTTTTATGTTGGTAGTTCTATTGTTTTTCTATATGAGACTTGGTCTTAGATGTTTTCTTTAGAATAAGATTTGGTTGCCATCTTGTTGAAGGCTCTATCAATAAGCTCTTTTGAGATGTCATCTTGTATTAATTCCATCCTGATTGTTTCTATATCTTCTCCAAGCCTTAGCTTGTCTTCAATCACAGATATTATTCTTTCTAATTCTGAATCATTCTTCATCCTTTTGCTGATTGCACTTATTATAGGTATTGTAATCAACCCTACAGCAGGTATTATCAGAAGATAGTTTAGTATTTCCCATGAAATTCCAATAGGCCTCCCTATCTCTTCTGCTGTTATTATCGGGATAAATTCGCCAATGCAGGCCCTTGAGAGGCTTTTGGATACCTTAAAATCTATCTCAAGATTGCTGTTGATCTCGTCAAATATCCAAACTATTGTGTGCTCATCAAGGTTTTGATAGTTGTTGTTTTTGAATTGTATCTCTGATGCCTTTGATTCTGCGCATTCAGGAACTACAAAGTAAATTTTTGCATTATATAGGTGATTTCTTACATTTATCTGGAGCGATATGTTTGTTGCCTGTTCAAAATTAAGATATTGATTTTTTATGCTAATTGACTTTTTTGTTTCTAGATATTTTTCTTCAGAAAATTCACTGTCTATTTTCATCAGGTCGTCCAGATCTGGTTCAATCATGAGTGTTTTTCTTATATTATAGTAGCTCGTATTTTTTGGTTCTTGGTTTACCCTGAATGATTTCTCGCCTGAATAGGGGCCGCATTCTGTCCTTATAGTATTTTCTCCTGACCTGAACCAATACAAGAACCGGTCTTTTAGGATAAGCTCTTTTGTAGGTGAGTTTATGCTTATAGTGCAGTTTTCAAGCATCATGTTTGTATCTATATCGACTATGATATCTCTTTGGCTGTAAGAATCCTTGTCAGGAGATAATATTTTTACATATGGAGAGCATTCGCAAGATCCATAAATCCCAGTATTTTGAATGCACTTTCTTTCTCCGACACAACCCTCAGGAGTCACGCATTTTAATGAGTCTCCATGGACGCAGGTTTCATTTATGTTTCTTGAGGCGTTTCCTTCTAATTTTTCGCACCTTCCGCTTATGCATTCATAGTTGGTTCCGCAGATTTTTCCACATGATCCGCAGTTGAAATTGCTTTTCATGATGTTTGTCTCGCAATCATCGCTTAGCTTGTCACAGTTTGCAAATCCATCCTGACATCTGTCTATCTCGCATTTTCCTTTATTGCATCTCATTATGGTGTTTTCAAGAGGAATGCATGCATTTGCGCATTCTCCACAGTTGTTTGGATCAGTTACAAGGTCAGAGCAGTATCCGCTAGGACATTTTGTCTCGTTTTCACTGCATTCGAGCCGGCAGTTATCAGGATCATAAGAAGGGCAATCTTCATCAAAGCAATCGACTTTGCCGTCGCAATCATTGTCAAAAGTATCAGAGCAGATAGATTCTTTATTTTGTCTTGGCTTTTCAGGATTGCAGTCGCAAAAAGGATTTCCATTGTTTGGGAAGATCAGTCTGTTGTTGTCATCGCAGTCGCCGCACTCAGAATCATAGCCGTCATTGTCATGGTCTGTTCCGACTTCTGTGCTTATTATTTCGTTCTGGCTGCATGTATATTCGATAAGTTTGCCATTTATGCTGCATCCATCTTCAATATCATTTGGTTTTGTGTTCCACTGTGTTGATCCGGGATCGCAGCATGATGTATCTTCAGGACATACCACTTTGAGCGTTATAGTTTCTGTAAACTCAGAATATTTTCCATCCTGGCTCCTGACCCTTGCAGATATTTCATGTTCTCCTAAATTGTCAAAGAAAATTTCTTTACTTACTTCACATACGCTTGCAGCAGGACATGATTCTTTTGCGATTCCAAAATCAATCTCTGAAAGTGTTGAGTAATATGATGCTCTTGCACGAAATACTATTCCTGAATTAAGATCTACCTCTGCGGTGCTGTCGATTCCTGCCTGAGAATTTCCTATCCTGAAAAATTGCACTTCAGGCTTGTTTGCTCCAATGGTTGCAGTTACTTCTTTTGTTTCTGAATTATCTGCCTGATCTTCTGCAATGATTTCATAAACATATTCTCCTTCTTCTTTTTTCTGGAATGTATTTGAGATTGTGCATCCCATCTCGGAACATTCAGGAGAATCTTTTGCATATGTGTAGATCAAATTACCATCTTCATAAATTTTTAAAGTAGAGAAATCAGAGTCTTCATCGCTTGCGATTATGTTCATTGAATATGGTTCGTTTGTATCAGATGAGATGCTTTTTGGAGAAATATCTATTACAGGTGATGCTCCAAATACTGCATTAGATAGCATTATAAGGATTATGTATATTATAGTAATATACTTCATAGAGTTTTTTTATAGCTGCCGCATACTTAAAGTTTTTCATAATGCCTGAATCGTTCTCAATTTCATTTTAGAACTTGATATTATCAAGAACTGCGTGTGCAGAATTTGTTTTTTCTTGTTTCTGTACTTCTTTTGATATCATTCTGAATCTTAGATTTAGGAATTTTGCTTCTTCATCAGACACTCTTGCAAATGAATCTGCATCTATTAGCCCGTAAGGATATCCCAGGAAAACAGGATCCTGCGACATAAGGGCAAGATTTCCTATGACTTTTTCAACATTTATCATGTTTTGTTTCTTGTAGATCTCAAAACGAAATATAAAGCCTGAATCCTTGTGAAGTCTTACAAAATAAATATCTGCGGGGTGAGATTTCTTGTTGATAGCAACACTTGGATGATAGTACCAGATGTCATCTCTTTCTTCAGAAAGTTTTTCAAGGACAGCTGAAACAGGATTTCCCTTTTTTGTAACAAGTGTTGTTGTCTTTGCAAGACCTGTTATAAGCACATGATTTTCATTACCAAGCTCAAGAAGTTTATTCAGATAAACATCCTCATTTGTCACAGACTGCTGCAATGTTCCGTCAAGCACTATCATGTCGCCTTTATCAAGATCAGTTCTGATAATTTCGCATGCGCAGGATAGTTCAGAGAATCTTCTTATTATGCCGGCTATCTTTTTTATTCCTGTATTAAATATACCATCTTTGAGTGTTTCGTCCTCGATGCTGAAAACAAGATCTTTTTCAGATGGAAGTCCGAAACTATTTTTCATAGGATGTATTTTTGTCCTGAAATGCATCTTGTTATTTTTTTGTTCAAGAAATACTTCTGAAAAAAATTCTGTTGTAATGCTCTTTATTTTTGTGAAATTATTGAATATAGTGTGATGTATTCTTATGAAATTGACTGTATGGCTGGGAGTTGATATGATCTCAGAATTACCACCATCTATAAATGCAACCTTGATTTTTGATGCTTCTTTTCTTGCATGATGAAAATTTTCTTTAGAAAAGGGAATTGTCCTGTATGCCGGGTCAGAAAAATAAAGCTCATCATCTTCTATCTCTATTTTTTTTGATGAGAATGATTCTGTAATCTTTTTGATTATTTGATCCATAAAACTCGATATGGACATTTGATATTAATAGTATTTGTTTATTATTGCTTGTGTAATCGAAACATTTATAAATGTCCTGTTAATCTCTCCCTATTGAACGGCCATAGCAGCCTGGTTATACCTGTACCCGTTTCGAACACAGAAGTCAAGCAGGCTACGTTCTTACCGGTACTCCGATCCGGGGGAAAGTAAGTTCGCTGTTCTTTTTTTTCTTAACTCTTACTTTGCTGTTGCAAAAGCATACTCCCTGGTGCGTACGCTTTAAAGCTTTTAGTTTTATAGCGTACCCGGTTAACGTGTGAACCAAGTTTGGAGTTCCGGCGGGAAATGTAAGTTCGCTGTTCTTTTTTTTCTTAAATCTTACTTTGCTTTTGCTATTGCTTCATATATTTTTTTATTGATCTCGAAAAGTTTTATATATCATAATGTCAACAGAATAGTCATGAACAAAAGTATTTGCAGGACTATTGTGTTTTGTTTTCTATTTTTTCTAGTAAATCAGGTTGTTTTTTCTGCTGAAGAGGCTGATGTGCGTGTCAATAACTGCATATACGATGGTGATAATCCAATAACTACTGATTCTTTTCAGTTAAGGGTTAATGCTCAGATTTATGATTCTGCATATTCTGGTGTTTCTATGTTCATGCTTAAGAATACTTTTGATGATATTTCTTACACAGGAAACTGCCGGTATAATAACTGTGTATGCAATGATGCATCAAATCTTTGTTATTATACATTCAACATAGAAAATAATTTCATGGGCGACAGATGTGAAGGTTCAGTTACTGTTGAATTTATTCCTTATGCAAGGCTTAATGGAATGAGTACTATGATAGAAGGAGATTCATGTCTTGTCACTTTTGAAAAGCTTGATTCTGAAACCAGTTTTGAATATATTATGAGTTATCCGGATAACCATAATGAGTCTGTTTTTTTCAACCAGACATCAGAAAGTTATGTTGTTGAAGAAGGCAAAGAGTTCAATATCCGTATTTTCATGAATGATCAGGATGCGCTATTATCAGCAGAATTGCACAGGTTTAACATCGCTACAAGTGAACTTGACATGATTGCTGAACAGGACTGTGGAGGAAGCAGGCACTGTCAGATTAATCATCAGGAAATGCTTTCAGAGGATAGTTATACCTATAAGATTGTGGCTTATGATGTTTGCCAGAATGTTCATGAAGATTTCATAAATGTGGATGTTTTTTCAGGTGATTATGAGCAAGAAAATGATACTTTTCAGATAGAGAGTTTTGAATGCCTGAACTGTGATAATTCACAATCCAGCATACGTGAATTTGAAGTTATAGTAAGCGAAATTGATGATTTATTAGATGCTGGTTTAGATACATGCGATTCTTTATCTATTCTTCTTGATCCTGATACAGGAACTTTTATTGATGTATCTGCTCCGCAGTTTGATTTTTCTTCTGATCCTGAATCAGATGACAGCTGCATATACAGATTCTTTTATCAGGACAGCAGGCCTGGATTGAGAGATTATAAAGTAAAGGCCGTTTCTTCGCAGGATGTTGAATCTGACTTAGTTGAGTTTTTATTTGAAATTAGTCATCCTGATGAAAATTCTCAAAATCATGGTGAGCAGATATCTGCTGAACTTGAGATAACACCTTCTACAATTTCCCTGGGACGCCGTGCTGAGATGAGACTTTCTGCTGAAAGCACATATCTTCTTGAGAGCGCAGGGATTATCAATTCAGGAGAACTATCATCAGGATCATTTGAATATCAGGAATCATGCAATCAGGATAATTATTGTGTTGTTGAGACTTCATTTGTTCCTGAAAGGCTAGGGACATATTCTTTTAAGGGTATTGTAAAGTCACTGGAAGGAAATCTAACTGATTCTGTTGTGAAGACTCTGACTGTAATTTGTCCTGAAAACAACCCGTGCTGTGAATCTGGAACTACTATTATGTATGATCATCCTGTCTCTTCTGATGAAAATCATGATTTTTCAGGATGCAATAAGGATAATAGATATGTCTCCTGCAATTATTCTTATATGGTTGATTCTTCAGGAAACAAGATTCCTGGAATAAGCGTTTTTGAGTCTGGAACTGACTCTGATAATGATGGTTATGATTCTGAATGCGGCGACTGTGATGATTCTAATCCTATGATAAATCCATCTTCTACAAATCCTTTTTGCGACTGCATGCCCAGTGTAACAGATAATCCGGCTGACACTTTCCAGGATTTAGATGGAATCAGTCATTTTGATGAAAGCCTTGATTATGAATCAGGTGAATACTGTTCAGATGGATTCGATAATGATTGCGATGGAAAGGTTGACTGTTTTGATGAAGATTGTTTCGTAGATGGTGTTATGGCAGATTCCTGTAATCTTTCATGCACTTTTCCTGAAGTGTTTTGTGATGGAAGATGCGTTGATCTTGATAATGATGTAAATAATTGTGGAGAATGCGCAAATGCGTGCGAGTCATATAATTCTTTGGACAAATGTATTGAAGGCGAATGCGTTAATGTAAGATGCAGGACAGGATTTGCTGATTGCGATAATATTTTGGGTTGTGAAGTCAATATATTCACTGATGAGAATAATTGCGGAGACTGTGGTGTTTCCTGCAGAGATGATGAAAAATGCCAAAGAGGATTTTGTGTTCAGTTATCTTCAGATAATTCTTTATCTGACAAAGATAATTCTGCTGGTGATAATCAGGGAAACAATGAAAACCGGCCTGATAATTTTAATGAGTTATCCGGGGAAGATAAGTATGTTACGATCTTATCACCTATAAGCAAGGGCTATGACAGACAAAAGATACATGTAAAGATCGACACAAATTATGATCTTTCTGAATGTGTTTACAGAGTTGGACAAAACAGCATTGTTTTTCAGAAAAAAGAATTCTTTCACAGGTTTCATTATGGGTCTAATATTTTTATAGTGACCTGTGGCAATATTACAAAAAAAGTAAGGCTTACAGTTACAGAACCTGTTGAAACATCTGTAAATGTTGATATGGATCAGACCTACAGGGATCCTTCAGAAAAAAAAGAGCATGTTGAGACAAGAAAGATTGAGGAAATCGAGGTCAATAATATAATAGAGGAAGCGATTGTCGTTGTTAAGGAAAAGCCTAAAGATTCTGAGGGATTTGCAGAGGAGTTTGAAATAAAGAAAGTAAAACAAGAATCAACAAGAAACGTAACTAAGACAGAACAGTATTATTCTGTTGAAAATGAAGAGACTCTTCTTTCCACAAAAATCGTTCCTGATAATGAACTTAAGGATGTCGAGGTATATATTGAGTTTCCAAAATGTGCTGCTGAATATGTTGATGAGATTGAGTTTGAAAATGAGAATTATAAGATTGTTAAAGATGATCCTTTAGTAATGTGGCATTTTTCAGAAGTAAATGAAGATGTTGAACTTGAATATAAAGTCAAAAAGCCTCTTGATGCAGATTGTGTTGCTCAGCTTAAGACTCTTCCTATAGCTGATGAGATTGGCTTAGAAATAGAGAGATTCAGGTTTGCAAACATCCTTCCTATAATACTCATACCGCTGATTAGCCTTGTGATAATATTTTTCTCTAAAAAGAATGATCTTCCCCCTCCGCCTGTTGCAGGTGTTCCTACAGAGGAAGAGCTTGAACAGCTGAAAAGAGATATTAAAGATATGAAAGACAAAGGCATGAACCATGATCAGATAATGGATGAATTAAGACGAAGAAATGTTGATGAACATGCTATAGAGGTTCTTTTAAGCCACCATGATTTCTAAATTGTTGTTTTTAGTATGGTTTTAAAATAATTTTTATAAACATACATTCATTCTGTATTGATATGAATTCGCTTAAGTGGCCTAGAAGGCTTGTCATAGTAAGGCATGGGCAATCTGAACAGAATGCTGCTCTTGATCTTATGGATGATAATCTTGAAGAAAAACTGAAGAGACAAAAGACTATAAGAGACGCTGATATAGAGCTTACAGAAAAGGGAATAAAACAAGCTCAGGATACAGGGAGATATCTTTCACACACAGAACCTTTTGATATATGCTTTTCATCTCCATACAGGAGAGTGCTCCAGACAGCAGAAAACATAATTTCTAATATAGGATATATTTTATCGCTTTACAAGGATAATCGCCTGAGGGAAAAGGAATTTGGAAGACTTCATGGTTATACAAAAGAGGAAATAAAAGAGAGATATCCAGAAGAGTTTGAAGACCGAATAAGAGACGGGAAATACTGGTACAGACTCCCAAGAGGAGAGAATTATCCTGATGTTGAAGCAAGAGTCCATAGTTTTCTTGATAAGCTTGTGCGTGATTATGGCGGAAAGAATGTCCTTGTAGTTACGCATCAGGTAACTTATAAGATGTTCAGGGCGCTCTTTGAACATCTTGATGAAGAAGCTGTTTTGGCTCTTGAAGAGTGTCCTAACTGCGGGATACAGGATTATTTTATTGAGACTTCTGAAAATCCTGAAGGCCGCATGAAGCTTAGACAATTCAACTTGGTTGCGTATGAAAATTGATGGGATCTTTGCCCGTATCATCACAATATTTATAAATCACTGAATTAAAAATACCTTTATGGCTTTGAAATATGATGTAATCACATTTGGTTCAGGAACAAGAGATGTTTTTGCAAATACTGATGCAACATACATAATGGATGGTTCTGGAAATTATAAGGAACTTATATCTTATCCTACAGGTTCTAAGATTTTGATAAACCAGCTTAAATTTGAGATCGGCGGAGGAGGGACAAATACTGCCTATGCGTTTTCAAGGTTGGGGCTAAAGACTGCCTGGCTTGGCAAGATCGGCAATGACAGTACAGCAAACCACATCATGGATTTTATAAAAAAGACAAAAATAGATTTTATCGGTGTTAAGGGCAAGGGAACTTCAGGTTATTCAGTCATACTTGACAGCAAAGGTCATGACAGGACAATACTTACTCACAAGGGAGAGAATGATACTCTTTCTTTCGATGAAATAAAGCTTTCAAAACTTAGCACAAGATGGATTTATTTTTCATCAATGATGGGAAAATCATTTCAAACGCAAAAGAAACTTGCATCATATGCAGGAAAGAATAAAATCAAGCTTGCTTTTAATCCGAGCAGCTATCAGGCAAAATTTGGGTACACGAAGCTTGGTTCTATACTGAAAAATACTGATGTTCTCACGCTTAATCTTGAAGAGTCCCGCCTTCTTCTTAACAAAGAATATGAAAATAATATCGAGAGCCTGATAATCGCTCTTAGAAAACTCGGGCCAAGGATTGTTGTAATTACAGATGGCAACAAAGGAGCTTACTGCCTTTCAGGAAATGACCTTTACATAATATATCCTCACCATGATATAAAGATTATAGAAACAACAGGCGCAGGAGATGCTTTTGCTTCTTCATTTGTAGCAGGACTCATGATCAAAGGAGAAGAAAAGGCCGATATTGAGTATGCGCTCAGGCTTGGTGTTGCAAACTCTGAGTCTGTTATCCAGAACTACGGCGCAAAGAATCGTCTTCTTACAATAAGAGAAGCAGAAAAGGCTATGAAACAGCCAACTAAGATCATCCAAAAAGAGATAAGATACTAAAATGCCTTCAGATGATGCTGATACTCCAAAAGGTGCCCTTATAGCCCTGACCCTTGCAACATGCATTGTTCTTTTCATAGTGATAAGTACTTTTGAGAGCTGTACCCATCTGGAAGGAGATCGGCTTAGGGCACATTGCTCTGAAGTCAGGTTTTCTATCGAGCCTTATTTGAGAGAATCAAAAGCATGCATAACTATTGATGGCACACTTAAATTTTCTATTGTAAATACAGGTGAGCTTGACATAGAGCATTTTACTTTGAAGACTATGGGCAGAAATTATAATACCACGCTTCCTGTCTATACTCCGGGAAGCCAGCAATATGATATAGAAATTGGGCGGGATGTATATGAGACTATGTCAAATGTGGAGTTTATACCTGCTGTATATTATCCTGAGACAGAATCGATTGTACAGTGCAAGGATATAACACAGTTTATCAAGCGTCCTGAAATGTGTATTTATGATTGATTCGTGCAAGTCTTACTATCATCACAACAACAATCTTTAAATAGTCATTTTTCTCCCCTTTTTCTATGGATGATATTGTGCTTTTCAGGGAGATTTCAACAAATGACGAATCTGTCATTGGAAAAAAAGCAGTAAGGATAGCAGAGCTTTATAACAAAGGTCTTCCGGTTCCGCCCGGATTTGTTATAACCGGTGAGCTTTTTGTAAAGTTTATCGAGATATCAGGCCTTAAGGACTATATTTCACAGGAACTTAATTCAGGACAGGATGTGAAGACCAAGTCAATTAATATTCAGAAAGCTATTGTAAATGCCAATGTTCCGTCTGACATGGCTGATTTTATTTATGATAATTATACCAGCCTTAACATAGATGACAATTCAACAAACAGCATGGTGGAATCCCAGCAGGATCCTTACGTCGCAATAAGGGTAAGCAGCACCAGCAGAGAGGTTGCAGACGTATTCTTTCTTAACATAAAGGGAAAAGAAAGGCTTATTGGAGGAATTAAAGCGTGCTGGGCATCGCTTTTTTCAGAGACAAATATTCACCTCAAGAGATTCAAGCCTGCTCTTGTTGTCCAGAAGATGATCAACTCAAAAAAATCAGGATATGTGTTTTCAGTTAATCCAAAAACAGGAAACCCTAATGAGATTGTTGTTGATATATCATCAGGCCTTGGAAATGGTCTTTCTCTTGAACAGGTAAAACCTTCAAGATATACAATAAACAAAGAAGAATATGGTGTTTTATCTTCGGAGCTTGTTGAGCAGGTCGTGCAGTATTCTCTTGATTTTTCACAGGAAAAGACAGTAAAACTTAACCTTGACGAGCCTATAAAAAACATAATAGATGATTTCATATTAAGAGAGCTTGCAAAGATCGGCAAGAACATAGAAAGCAGGTTTGAAGGTCCCCAGCAGATTATCTTTGCAATTGATAAGAAAATATATGTGCTTGGTTCAAAGGATCTTGATGTAAAACCTGTTTCTGATCCATATCAGGATGCTACTGTTCCTGTACAGGATCCTGAAGACATTGCTGAACAGAGCATCTCTGATGATTCTTTTGATGATGGTTCTGTTTCTCAGTATGAAGCAGCCCAGCAGCCTAAGCCGGTCGAATCACAGCAGGCAGCAGAATCTGATAATTCTTTTGGTGGGTTTACAGATAACAAGCCTGAACAGGAATCTTCTTTTGAAAAACCTGATTTTATCGGGCAAGACAATGTTTCTCAGGATAATGCTTCTTTAGAGGATGATTCAGACAACGTGATTGAGGAATCTTACGATGATTTTATCGGAGGAGATGAGCATATCCATGAGATTTCTGATGATGAGGATCTGTTAGATTATGAGAAGACCATTGAAAAATCAGAAGACAGTCTTATACACTATGATGATGAAGCATCTTCAAATCAGGCAAAGGAGGCAAATCCATATCATAATCAGGAAGAGAATTCTGTTTCAGGAGTTGATATGGGTTCCCAGACCAGGCTTGTTGATGATAATAAGCAGGCTCCTTCTTCAGATAAGGAAAGTTTCATGGCTCAATATGTGAATTCAAAACCTGAAGTTGCCTATCAGAAGGCTATCTCATTTAACAGTTCCATGCTGGTTGTTGCATGTGACATGACAATACTTTCTGCTTTGAAGAATAAATATAAGTCTGTTTTTTCCAAGGATGCTCACAACTATTTCAATGAGCTTGTGAATGAACTTAAGATGAGGGCTGCCATTCCTTTTGAGAATGAGATTAAAGATATCCATAAGTTAAGAGATAGGTTTCTTAATGAGTTCAAGGAGTTAAGCACAGATGAGATTGCCTTTGTCTTAGAATATACAGGCAAGTTCCTTAATGATTTCTGATTAGAAAATATTAAATATGTCTGAGTCTATTATTTTGGAATGAGAGGAAGACCTTGTGTTTCAGAGATAAGACAAAATATTGTAGAGCTTCTTTTTCGCATGGGTTCAGGCCATGGCTATGAGATATATAAAAAATATATAGACCTATTTCCAGGAGTTACGCAAAGAAGCATATATTATCACCTGAGAAAAGGGCTTTCTCTGAATGAGTTTGCAATTGATTCAATCAAAAAGGAGAAAGGAGATTACTCGTGGGGAACTACTGCTGAAAAGATCTATTATAAGCTTGGAAAAAATGCTGTTGTAAAGGGAAGCAAGCGTGTTGATGAATATTTCAACAAGAAAGTGAAAAAATAATAATTTTATAATGTTTCAAGAAAACTTGCAACATTCCATATCTGTGTTCTTGTATATGGCTGCAGATTTGAGTCTTCTGATATTTCATCAAGCTCCTGAAGCACCCTGCTTATCTTAAGGGATACATCGCATCCCTCTTCACGAAGTGTATTTATGATACTTTCTATCTTGAGCCTTATGTTTTTTGGTACTGTGTTGTCGTCTTTGATATCGTCTAATCCTTCTATTATGCTGTTCATCTCATCCATGTCGCATACCATCTTAATCACTCTTTTCAATATTTTTCAGGATATCCTGTTGTATTGCCTGTGTTTTTTCTTTTAGAGAGTTTTCCTGTTTTTCTATGCTTTTTATCCTTAAGGACATTCTCTCGTTTTTTTCATCTAGATCTTTTTTCAGATCGTCTTTAGAATTTTTGATCATAATATTTCCGATAATCTTATATGCAGAATTAGTGTTTTCAAGTTCTTTCAATGCGGATTCAATTTCCAGTTTTTGGCTCTGGAATGCCTGTTTTTGGTTAAGATATGATTGCAAAGTCTGTTCTGCCATTTGCAGTTCATTTATTTTTTCCTGTGTTTCCTGACTGACATTTGGCATCTTGCACCTCGCTTAGTCCTAACATCTTCTGATAGATCGTCAAAAGTCGGTCTATCGAGCTTTTGATAATTTTTTTCCCTGTTTCATCCTTTGATGTAAGGTCAAAACAGGCCTTGTCATCCATCGCCTTAAGCTTGTATGAGAACCTTTCTGTCCTGAGTGATCTTAATTCAGGGTAAAAGATCTGTTCCAGGCGTCGTGGGTTATCATCATTGATGATGATCTTTTCTTTTGGCATGATAGCTGCAAACCTTAGATAGCTTTAACTTTTGTAGCCACAGTTCTTGGCTTAAAAATCATCTTGCTTCCGCAGTACGGGCAATGGATCCTTTTTCTTAGATATGTCTCAGCAACATCTCTGTTGCATAAAAAGCATTTGTATCCCATTTTAGTTCGTCTCTTTTGTTATAAAAACAGATAATAGTAAATATTTAAGCTTCTGCTTCTTTAGCTTTAGCCATCATCTTTTTCTTGTCAAACTCGTAAGCTTTTCCTGTGAATTTTGAACTGCATTTACTGCATTCCCAGATACCGGCTGCAACTCTCTTTACACCAATCTTGTTGCAGTAAGGGCAGGTTAGCTTTTTCTTATATTTGGATTCAACATGAGCGACTTTTCCTCTGACAGTCCTTCCATATCTTGGTCCAAACCTTTTTACAGACCCGAATATTTTTCGTTTTGCCATTTTATTACTTACCTTGTATTTTTGATAGTTATTGCTTTGTTTATAAGTGTGATTTCAAGTACTTTTGGGTTTCTATTTAAATATTTTTGTTTTTTGGATGAAATCAAAAGCTATTATTGGCTTGAATTTTGTTTTATATAAATATAAAGTCCCCGTCCCCGGACTTGAACCAGGAACCTTTCGGTTTCAGCTGTCACGCTTTCATTCTAGGTCTTATGGACCACGTCTGCGAGTGACTTTATTGAAAAATTTCATTTTTCAATCCCGCAAGCCGCCATTTAAACGACTTGCGATATCTACAGCCGAACGCTCTAGCCATTGAGCTAGACGGGGTTTTACTTTGAAAAATCTGCTCTTCTTAATAAAGTTTTTGATATGAGAAGAAGTTTCTTTGATTGATATTGGTTTAAATAACCTTGACAGGTTGGGGCAACCTCCACAAAACGTAGTTACATGCAAGTGATTAAAAACAAAATTTATAAATAAATTATTTTGATTTTTGATTAAGATGTTTTGT
>JBKHIF010000051.1:0-10026 GCA_046538795.1 Candidatus Woesearchaeota archaeon
CCTCGACACGGCAGTGGTCGCCAGTTCAACTCTGGCCGGGCCCATTATATTTCTAAAATTTAACAAATTTATTGAATAAGGTTTAAGAATTATGAAAATATTCTGAAATTTAATGAATTTCAATCAAGGTTCCATACTGGCCATACTAGAATCTATTTTTTTATTATTGCTAATAACTAACTTAATTTTAATAATAACATTAAAAAATAAAAATTCAAAACCCAAATTTGTTTCTGCAGGTGAAGCCCTATTCAACATATTAGATACATTATACAACTTACCGACAAATGAACTTCTAAATGAAAGAGGAGTCATGAGAATAATAAATAAAAATATAGAGGTTGATCAATCTCATTATGGATTAACTCATGAAGATTTCAAAAGTCTGGAAAAACAAGAATACATAAGATATTGGGAACCAAACGAAGAAGAAAGAAATCAGCCTGAACATGAAAAAGAGATTATACTTACAGCAAAAGGTTTTGAACTTGTTGAAACCAGGCTTAACCGTAAAATCACTTTTTTTGCATTAATTATCGCAATAGCCGCATTAGTTATAAGTTTTTATTTTAATGCTACAAGAATACTATCAGATGCCACTTTTTCTCCTTTCCCAAAAACCTTAATTTCAATTATAGCTACTTATATTGTCATCGTGATAATAAAAAAAACCTTAGATAAATATTTTTCTAATTAAATTTATTTAAAATATTCCAAAACTAAAACATCTCCAACTGTTTACCTGGTTTTTTTCTTCTTGCGCCCTTGATCTTTCCAGCCATTTCATAGATCGTTCTTTTTGGTTCGACTTTCAATATGTCTGGAGAACCCAAATAGATCATATTCGTACCATCAGTATTTATCCTTTTATCAAGGAAAATAACAGAACCATAATTGCCTAAATATCTTGCATCCTGAGAATCAATATGATCCTTCAATCCATTTAGATTCTGTCGTAGATTTTCTCCCATAACCTCGATCCTGAAACCGTAAGAATTCTTTGAATTCATGTAATGTTCTTTAAGCTCGACAAAATCAGATAAGAGATCAACAAATTCTGCATAATCATCATTATCTGAAGAGACAATCCTTGATTTTCTCTTTATCTTCCTGAAATCATCAAAATCAACCCTTAACCCATACCGATTAAGATTAAGATTGTGGTTTTTTCTTAATCTTGAATGATCCCACCTTCCTAAATATCGCGCTGCAGAGTTAAGGATGCGACCCATCTCTTTTTTAGGAAGATTCTTATCTTTAATCTTTGAAGAAAGATCATCTGCTCTTCTTTTGTAATTATAATAATCAACTACAACAGGCTTAATAAGAGCATTGATTACTCCGTCAATATGCATCTTTCTTAGGGCATTATGCCTGTAATCTTCACAATTTATTGAATCGCGAAAATCATAAAGCTCAGATATTTTTGGATCTATTGCAGTCATTATATCCCTGAAAGCGTCTGAATAGGAAACAAAATATGCAAAACTATCTTCATAAACACCAACTCTTGGAGAACCCATCTCTGAAAAAACATCATTAGAAATTTCTTTCTTGAAATCAAGCTTTGCATTCTCTTCATACCTATAACGTTTCCAGAATGTCTCTTTACCCTTGATTCTTTCTTCAAGCTTTGGCTCTTTTATTATCCTGCTCATACCTACCTTTTCAATAAAAAGATGATCCCAGTATTCTTTTATCCAGCTTCGTCTCATCACAGCATCAAGCCCTCTTCCAGACCACTTTGAAAGAAAACAAAGATCTTCTCCAAACCCTATGTCTATCAAAGACTTAAGAGAAGTTACATCCATGACCTGATACTGGGCGACAAGCCGTGCCAGATCCTGATTATTTTCAGGATCATTTATAAGCTTAAGTTCTATCTCTTCAAGTTCATCATATGAGACATCCATCTTTTTCTCATCACCAGAAAGAGCATAAGAAGTAAATGCCTTAAGCCCTTTTGATCCTAAGAAACTTACTGCATATTCTGCAATTCTTACTGTATCTATTAGAAGCCTTCTGTGCATCTTTACTGATTTTGGAAAATCAAGACCTGATGATATCCAGTACTTTCTCTTAAAACCATCCCCGCCCACTGGAAAATCATTAGTATCTCTTAATTCATAAAGATCATGAGGAATGTTTGATGCAACAAGAACCCACGGATCTTCTTTTAATATTTTTTCAGAAACATTATCTGCCATTAGCTTTTCATCATCATGGACATTTACTGAAAAACCCTTTACAGATTCATCCCTGAAATCTCTTACTGTGTGATATTCACCAAAAGAATCAGAACCAGAATCAAACATTATTCCTAAATGAGAGGTACTTTTCTCAGGTCTTTTGAAAAGAGGCTGTTCTGTGTCAAAATAAGCTATCCCCTCTTTTAACACATAATCCCAATCAACAAAACCTTTATGCTCTGGATTGAAATCATCCATCTTTACAGGAACTATTTCATCCTTTATGGAATCATAAAATTCATCATCAAAAGAAAGAATCTCACCAACATTTGCAATATGCTTAAACTGTGGCCAAAAATATGGATTGAAATAAGGTATCTTTTTCTTTCTCTTTTTTCCTTTCCTGGTATACTGCACATCTCCATACTTATCTTTTAATGTGCCATAAGAAAAATAATTGTCACGCAAATATTTCCACTTCTCAGCAGGAAGAAGTAATGCAAATATATTATCCTGGCCAGGAAGTATCTTTAGATTTTTATGCAAGAGATTCCTGTCACTGAAAATTTTATCTAAAACATCATGAGCCTTTTTGTATGAATTTGGTATCGAAAAGAACCAGTTGTGATAATCTTCTAATAAAACTCCTCCCATGCCTCTGAAAGTAACACACACCTTCTCATCTTCATTTCTAAATACACAATCGACAACTGCATCAAGCACCATGATAAACAGAAATAAACCTTAATTAAAAAATATTACTACAAAAAAGTA
The DNA here is from genome assembly GCA_046538795.1 of Candidatus Woesearchaeota archaeon. Taxonomy (GTDB): domain Archaea; phylum Nanobdellota; class Nanobdellia; order Woesearchaeales; family CAZJJJ01; genus JBKHIF01. The sequence goes on from JBKHIF010000051.1 coordinate 2,964, forward strand.
ATCAATCAAGCAAGGTTTTCAATATGTGGAAAGAATTATCAGCAGCAACAGCCAAAAACGCAGTGAAATCAGCAGCAGCAGAACCATCAGCCTTATCTGAAATAGTTCTTACAACAACATAAGGAATCTTATTTATCGTGCAGACCATTGCAACAGATGCTCCTTCCATCTCAACAGCATCTCCTTTAAGTTCATCAGTAAGATAAGAATGAGAATTTATGTCTTTACGTGTCATGAACTGATCTCCTGTAAGTATCCGTCCTAAAACAATCTTATGTTTCTCAAGTTTACATGAAAGACCCTTTTTTATCAGATCAAAATCAGCAGGGAACTCCTTGTAATCAGTGTAAAGAATTGCGCCGCGAGGATAACCAAGAGCAGTAACATCAAAATCATGCTGGATACAGTCTCTTGAAACAACAACATCACCAAGATCAAGTTCTTTATTAAGAGCTCCTGCAACACCTGTAAATATGATCTCTTTTGGCTTGAATTCAGTGATAAGCTTTTGCGTAACCATTGCAGCCATCACCTTTCCAACTCCTGATTTGACCATCACAACCTCTTTACCAAAAAGTTTCGCATGATAAAATACAAATTTGTTCCATTCAATATCCTTGATCTTTTCAGAGTGCTCAATAAACTTATTTATCTCTTCATCCATAGCGCCAATTATTCCTATCATAAAAAACAAGAACTAAATAAAATTTATATAATTAACCATATAATTAAGATCAATGGAAAACACAATTACCTGGGATGATTTTGCAAAAGTAGATATCCATGCAGGAACAATACTTGAAGCACAAGATTTTCCTAAAGCACGAAACCCTGCATACAAATTAAAGATTGATTTTGGATCTTTGGGAATAAAACAATCAAGCGCTCAGATAACAAAACTCTACAAAAAAGAAGATCTGATCGGAAAACAGATAGTTGCAGTAACTAATTTTCCAAAAAAACAGATCGCTGATTTCATGTCAGAATGCCTTGTTCTTGGAATTGTACAGGATAATAAAGAAGTAATCCTCCTGCAACCTGAAAGAAAAGTTGAAAACGGAAAAAGAATAGCATAAAACACACGTCACATAAAGGTAGTAAACAATGTATTTAAATAACAATATCAAAAAATACATTACATGGAATATTATCTAAAAAACGATCCTAAAGAAAGAAAAATTGCATACTTTTCGCTTGAAATTGGACTTTCACCTGAAGTTCCCACATACTCAGGAGGACTTGGCATACTTGCAGGCGACACTATAAAATCATTTGCAGATCTTAATCTTCCCTGTGTTGCAGTAACCCTTCTTTATGAAAAAGGATATTTCCATCAGGAAATTGATGAACAGGGAAATCAGAAAGAAGTTCCTGTAAACTGGGATAAGTCAAAACACATGAGGCTTCTTCCAAACAAAGTGAACGTAAGGCTTGAAGGACGCGACATAATGCTTCAGGCCTGGGTATATGAGGTCAAAGGAATAAAAGGAAGCATAGTTCCTGTAATATTTCTTGACTCAAATATAGAAGCAAACAATGAAGGGGACCGCTCATTGACAAGCTATCTTTACGGCGGAGACAGAAGATATAGGCTTATGCAGGAAGCACTTTTAGGAATAGGCGGACCAAGGATGCTCAGAAGCATAGGACATGACAATCTGGTAAAATTTCACATGAACGAAGGACATGCCGCTCTTCTTACCCTTGAACTGATGAACAGGTTCAAAAATGACCTTGAAGAAGTAAGAGAAGCATGCGTATTTACAACACACACTCCTGTTCCGGCAGGTCATGATTCTTTTGAGATCGACCTTGCAAGATCAGTATTAAGAGATTTCTGTAATGTTGATGATCTTAATCATGACAATATCATAGATCATGAAAATAAGTTTAACATGACTTATCTTGCTCTTCATCATGCAAATTATGTAAATGGTGTTGCAAAAAAGCATGGTGAAGTATCAAGAAAAATGTTCCCTGGTTATTCTATTGAATCAATTACAAACGGAGTTCATGCAGGAACATGGGTCTCAGAACCTTTTGCAAAATTATTTGACAATTATATTAAAGCCTGGAAAACAGACAATTATAATCTAAGATATGCATTAAATATGCCTTCAGATAAAATATGGGAAACTCATCAAGCTGCAAAAAAACGCCTGATAGAATTTGTAAACCAAAGAAAAGGAACTAAATTCAAAGAAGACATATTAACTATAGGATTTGCAAGACGCGCTGCAACATACAAGCGTGCAGATTTAATCTTCAGAGACATAAAACGCCTATTAAAAATCCATGAGAAAGCAGGAAAATTCCATATCATATTTGCAGGAAAAGCGCACCCGGCTGACGGCGGCGGAAAAGACCTTATAAAAAAGATTCACGAAGACATTAAAGAACTCAAAGGAAAAATAGAAATTGTCTATCTTGAAAATTACGAGATGTTTTTAGGAGGACTTCTTACATCAGGAGTTGATGTCTGGCTTAATAATCCTATGAGACCAAGAGAAGCCTCAGGAACATCAGGAATGAAAGCAGCAATGAACGGTGTTCCAAGTTTTTCAGTTCTTGACGGCTGGTGGCTTGAAGGTCATGTTGAAGAGATGACCGGATGGAGCATAGGTCCACGCCCAACAGATGTTGAAGCAGAAGTAGATGAATCAAAAGATATCGAAGACCTTTACGAAAAACTCGAGAAAAAGATAATACCATGCTATTACAGGAATCCTGACAAATGGAAACAGATAATGAAATATTCTATTGCTTTTAACGGATCTTTCTTCAATACTCAAAGAATGGTAAGCCAATATGTGATGAATGCTTATTTCAAGTGATTTATAATACTACCAAGTGACCATCTTGTGAGCTTTTCTGTAGTTTTTGAAAACCTTTCCTACAACAAGTGAGGAATCTTTTGCTGCCTTTTCCTTTTCCTGATTTTCCTTATACTGCTGACGATAAGGAGTTTTCTTGCCTCTTTCAAAACTAAATGGTATCAAGGCTCCAAACATCTCCTTAAAACCTCCAAATACACTTCCAAATGGCTCATATATTGTTGAAGAATCCGCCTTTTTCTTGTTTTTCTTTGCTTCTTCTTCTTTGATCTCCTTTTCAGCCTGGTTTGAAAGCTCATCTTCATTAAGGACAGTAATCTCCATCTCTTCAAGGTATCTCATGAGATCATCTCCAAGCTCTTCCATCGCAGCCTTTAATCCGCCGTCGATCTCTTTCAGAAATTCAAAATCCTCTTCATCTCTCATCTTCTTGTAATTTTCTATCTGCTCTTCAGTCCAGGCATAGCTTCTCATTGTAACATAAACCTCTCCTGCGTGAGAAGGACCTCTGTGCTGATAGCTTGGGTCAGTCATCGCAAGTTCAGGTTTTGTAGTGAAATAAAAATTCATCAAAGCAACTGGCTTATACTTTTCATAGCTCATTTTTGTAGCAAGAAACTCAACTTCCATAATAGATGTCTCAAATGAATTAACCATCTCAGGCCTTGAATTAAAATCCGCATTCTGCTGAAGATGCTTAAGCTGTTTAAGATAAGGCTTTATCCATCCCATGTACATCTTTATGGAATTAAAATGCTGTCTTAGGTACCTTACTATAAATCGCCTTCTGGTATGGACCTCTTTTTCAGATTCCTCCCTCCATCTTGTGTACTGGAATAATTTTCTTTTAAGGATATTTCTTACTTCCTTGTTAAAATTCTTGCAATCCTTTTCAACAACCTCATCAACCTCATCAGAACTTTTCACAAAGGTATTGAAAAAAAGATCAGGAAGTATTGCAAACCCTACCTTTTGCGAAAGACCATATACACTTCCTGCATTTTCAGTTCCACCCTCTACCAGATCAATCCATGTGCCTTTAAGCGTAACATCAGCAGCCTTATCACCATTTTTCATCCTCTGATACCATCCCATTCTCTCATCCCATATGTGAAGTTCGTGTATCTGAGGAAACATATCTTTTACTAATGCGCCTATTGTCTGAAGTGTGTTTGAAACTCTATCCTGAAGAATACTTAATCTTTGAGAACCAGAACCAAAAAATGATGACTGTGATGAACCTGCAAAACTATCTGTTATCTTAAAGACCTGATTAAAACCCCATGATTCAGTAACATGACCAAGCATCCAGAAATATGCATTCTCAAGAATACCCTTATTAGGATCCTGTATTCCAAGAACATGCCTTTTATTAGGCTTTGGATAACTCGTAGATCCTTTCTCGTTCTTAGTTATCTCTGCAACTTCCATGTCTGCGTGCTTAAGGCAAAGATCATCGCTTATCTTCTTGAATTTGACCATCTTTTTCTTAGGGTCTTTTTCATCATAATAATCCTGAAAAGGAGTCTTGTCTTTCACAAAACCATACTTAACAAGAAGCCTTGCAGCCCTTTTCTTGTCAAAATCAGAATTTAAATACATCATCTTGCATCAATCACAAAATCTATTCAGAAAAACAAGTATATAAACGTTATGTCTTATCAGAATCTAATGGTGATCTTTTAGAAGTGCTTTGGGCTTTCTGTAAACAGTTATTACATAGCCTTTCTGGCTTACAAGATCAGAACCAGTCTTTTTTGTGATTGTTTCAATAGTCTCCCCTATTCCGGTAATATCTGTGTATGACCTAAGAAGCTTGATCTTTACAAGACCTCTTTTAGAAAGCATCTTATCAATTTCAGATATAACATTATCATTGATTCCGTTCTTTCCAAGCCGTATCAGAGGGCTTAGTGAAACAGACCTTTTTTTTAGTTCATTAAGTGTCTTTCCTGAAAGCATAGCTAACTAAAATGATAACTATATTTTAAATCTTAGGGTTTAAGAAAAATCAAATGCTGTGATAATACTTATGATGTCCGGAAATTCGTCTTTTATTTAGTTCTTTAATGTGCTTTTCCTTAATGTTTTTGATCTTTCTCGTAATTATTGAAGAGGCATTCCTTGTAGCATCCTCAAGCATAAGCGAGACGTGATCTCCTCCTAGGAAATGAGGAAGTATAACATAATCTGCGCCTTCATCATAAAGCTTTAGAGCATCATCAACATGCTGTGCAGTTACAAATACTATTATTCTTTTATTTTCAGCTCTCGCCCGCCTTATAAGTCTCATGCTGCTTTTTTCACCAGGTGTTGTGCATATAACGAATTTTGCCTTTGAAAAATCTATTCGTTCAAGAACATCAGGATCAGAAATATCTCCGTATATCGAATGCACTCTTTGTTCTGCAAGTTTTTTTATAACTTCCGGATTGTAATCAATCACAAGAAAACTCTTGTTAACTTTCTTAAGCTTGTTAAAAACACTGTATCCTATCCTGTCATAACCGATAAGTATGACCTCATACTCATCTTCTTTTTCAGGCACATATTCAATCTGCTCTGCATAGCTTGGTATTTTGTCAATCCATCTGAAATACCCTGAAATTTTGCTGTAGAGATTGTCAAGCTTATCTGAATAAGATGTAATTGCTATTGAAACAACTGCGAGAACTACAGTTAGTGAAAATATGTCTGATGGAATTTGCCCCAGGCTCATCCCCTGCATGACTATTATCATGGAAAACTCGCTTACCTGAGAAAGATATGCTCCTGTAAAAAATGAAGTCCTTTTCTTGTAACCAAAAAAAGAACTTATGGCAATTATAATTAAGGGCTTAATTAGAATGACAACAACAAGAAATATTAAAAGCGGGAAGATCATTCTTCCAAGAGCTGACACATTTAATTCTATACCAAGTGAGACAAAAAAAAGTATTGCAAAAAAATCCTTAAGGGGTGTTATCTTTCCCTCGATTTCATATTTATAAGGCAATTGTGCAAGACTCAATCCTGCGATAAATGCTCCTATTGCAATCGAAAAACCAGGGATGAGGATCTGTGCGATATCAGGAGGAACATTGATGAAAAGAGACAGATCGATAAGAAGAAACTCTCCAATCTTGTTAAACATTATCGAGAACAGGAAACAAACAGAAAGAGCCATGATAAAAAGAAGCTCCTGTGATTTTGCTGCAACCCGAAAGATGAACGGGAATACATAAAGAGTAAGCATAACAACGACAAGCGCAAGAAGAACTCCTTTCAGGATAGATATGAAAAACAAAAGGATACTGAAATTATCAAGGCTTGTCATGACAGAAAGCGCAAGTATTGCAAATATATCCTGCATAAGAAGCATTCCTATTATTATTCTTCCATGCAGTGTAGTTAGTTCTTTTTTGTCTGAAAGTATCTTTATTACGACCATTGTAGATGAGAATGCCAAAACCAGGCCAATATAAAAAGAAGATATCATATCAAAACCCAAAAGAAGACTAAGACCAAGACCTGCACCTCCTACAAGAACTACCTGGATTGCAGTTCCAAGTGTAGCAACACCTGCAACATCCTTTAGTTTAGATATATCAATCTCAAGCCCCACCATAAAAAGAAGAAAGGCAATCCCGATCTCTGAAAGTGATACTATAAGATCTCTATTGGTGACTATTGAAAAAATAGGACCCAGCAAAAGCCCTGTAAGTATGTAAGCAGGAACCATAGGCTGTTTCAGAAGTTTTGTGAAATACGCAATAACAGATGCTGCGATTATAAGTATGCCAAGCTCAAAAAATATCTCCATGAGACTGTTTTGCGTGATTTTGATTTATAAGATTTTCTCTAATCCCAGACCATAAGGCTCTCATCAACACAAGGAAGCTTATACCATTCATCTATGATCTCATTATGCTCTTCAATCATAGAATTACATTCCAGAGAATTATATTCTTCTTTGGTTATATTCTCATCATAGCATCCTATATTGTATATCTCTTTCTCAGACTGCCTGGTCTGATAACTGTAATAGTAAGATCTAAGCTTGCATTGATTAAGAAAGATCACAAGAGCAAGCACCAAAACCAAAAAAGAATAAAATATGATCATCCTGAGCACTTTTTTTGATAAAGTCATAAAACTGATAAATAATTCAGGATTTATAAAATCTGCGGTCAGAACAGTATCTCCGATACGAGAATAAAAAATCAGTTCTCTGTTGAACAACACTAGAG
>JBKHIF010000052.1:0-9746 GCA_046538795.1 Candidatus Woesearchaeota archaeon
AACCACTGGGTTATATGTATCTCCAGACCATAATCCTGAAATTTTGAAAGTACAAGAAAAAGTATCATGGCAGAGTTGAGTATCGCAACATAAGAAAGAGTTCTCTGTATAAGGATTTTGCTTCTGACAATGCGCTTCCTGTATTTTCTGAATAAGTTTATTATGCTCATTTTTCTTCACTAACAGATAAGTATTTATAAATCTTATTCAGAATCATGTTCTATTGTCTGAATTTTGCATGTTTACTGCCGCAAATAATAAATACTAGCATTTTCTAAATCAATCCAACATACTTAATTGGTGATATTTATGAAACAAGAAATTATTGTTGGAATCAATGTTCCTGACAGAGAAAACCTGGCAGTTGATGTTCAGAAAGTAATAAGTGAATTTGGATGCAGCATAAGAGCAAGAATAGGTCTTCATGAAGTACAGGAAAAGACATGTTCACCGCATGGCCTTATAATACTTCACATGATTGCAACAGACAAGGATTGCACAACTCTGCTTTCAAAACTTAGAAAAGTAAAAGGCGTAAAAGCAAAAAAGATGATTCTTTAAGGCTTTTTTTCCTGAACTTTATTTTTTTTTGGCGTTATGCAGTTTGATCTTTCACATCCTGCCTGCATGAATGCGACTTTTCTGATAACATCTTCCATCTTCTTGTTAAGCTTTTTGTTATTATCATACAGCTTGAAAATCACGATTGAAAAAAACATCAGTGCAGTTGCGACAAAAAAATCAGCAGTGCGTTCTATCTTAAGAGCATACATGATGCCATATACTGTTCGGGGAAATGAGACTAAGACAAGAAATGCGCTCCATATGGCAAACCATACAAGAAATCCGAAAACCCCATAATCATCTCTCTTGAAATAGAGAAAAGTAAGGTAAAGCATGAAAAGTGCAAAAAATATTCCTACGATTTGTATTCCTGCAATCATCTTTTAAGTCCCCACATTATAGTCTCAAAACCTATCTTAAGACCATTTAAAAGTGTTGTTCCCTTGTATCTGTCAAGGTATATTGTTTGAATTGGTATTTCAGCGTACTTTAAATTGTTTTTGGCAATCTTTGAAAGCATCTCAGATTCCATAGAATAATCATTTGATTCCCATCTTATCTTTTGATATGCGTATTTTGTGAATGTCCTGAATCCTGATTGCGTATCTCTTACATCTATGCCATGAAAAATGCTTGTAATCTTGTTGAGCATCATATTTCCGAATTTTAATATGCCTGGCATGTTTTTGTTTAGTTTTCTTGCTCCAAGCACGATATCAAGATGTTTGTCTTTAAGTTCTGCAACAAGCCTTATTACATCTTTTGGCTTGTGCTGTCCATCAGCATCCATAAGAACAAGAATATCTGCACCGGATTTTATTGCATAATCACATCCTGTCTTTGCAGCAGCTCCCTTTCCCATATTTACTATGTGTTTGATTACTTTTGCGCCTGCTGATTCTGAAACTTCTGATGTTTTGTCATTTGATCCATCATCGACAACTATGATATTTTTTGTATATTCTATGAGGTTCCTTATAACATGACCTATCCGTTTAGATTCATTTCTTGCAGGAATAATCACAAACACATCTTCAGAGAGGATTTTTTTCACCATATCCTGTGAAGAAAGAAGATTTTATTTAAAAGATTAATCAAAAAAAGAAGAAAAAAGAAGAAAACACCTGAAGGCAAAACTTTAGGATAAGTTTTCAAGACTTATATTTGAAACAATGGACTCTTCAGGCACATTTTCAGCAATTTCGTGTGAATTTTCGTTTTCTGAATAAGTTTCATTCAGGACTGTTTCTTCAGAAACACCTTCCCAATTAATCTTCCAGATGATTATTCTTCCGCCTGTAACTTGGACTGAATCATAAAGCTTGTCAAAATGATTAAGCCCTTTTCCTTCATGATAGAATAATCTTGTAAACATTCCGCCGACAAGAAGAGGATCAAGCATTATAGTGCTGTACGTGTTGCCATTATCAATCATAGTGAATGAATAACCTGGATCTTGTCCAGGAAATTCTACTATAGTGAATTTTCCTTCGTCATTATAATAAGATACTGAATTAGGCCTTACCTGACCATCAGGTGTTTGAATATGTGTATCTCCTGTCTCTTCATTGAAAACAAGCTGTATCTGTCCGTCCTGCACAGCTACCTTGCATTGATGAGTGCTGTTGTCTTTCCTTGAACAGCCTGAAACTCCTGAGTAATAGCCAGGCCATGGGCTGATCCATTGGTCTGGATTAGCATTTTTTATCTCATAATATAGTGTAGATGCCTCGCTTTGTGTCTTGTTGTAATTTTCAACAAGATGGTTTATTCCTTCTTCTGGATCAAGCCTGTTTATCTCGAAGTACTGAGTTGCTTTTTCAAAATCCCATGCTCCAAAATGACCCCAAACACCTGCTTTTCCTACCATATCCTGTGATGTAATATAATATCCTTCAGGAGGATTTTCACAATGTGTGTTTGAGAGAAGTTCAGTTATTTTTTCTTCTGAAATATTTTCTTCTAGCAAGATTTCTCTTGCATCTTCTTTTGATTGCAAAGGCAATATCTTATCAAGGATTTGTATTGCCTTAAGGCCGCCATACTCTTCTTCCAATAATTCATAAGCTGAGTTCCATGAGCAATCAATCATTCTCAGTATTCCTAATGAGGTATTCTCATCTTTTTCCAGAAGGCTTCTTCCTACCCAGTGAGCCATAGGTGTATTTTGAGATGCACCGTCAAAGGTTACGCCCCTATTAGCTATAGCCCTGAACCAGTGCCCGAAATCCCACCAGGAGGTTATGATTGCATCTGGCTGCGAATCTGCTTTTATTGTCTCAAGACCATTCCACCATGCATCATTCATGCTTGGAATTTCATTCCTTGCTGTTACAAGTGCATCCTGCCAAGGAGGTGCAAGCACTAAGAGATATATAAGTACCAGCAAAATAGGAGCAGTGATAAATCTGCTTAGGTTAAGCTGCTTTTCTGTAACTCTCGTAATAAGTTTGTATGTTATTCCTGCAAACAGTCCTATTGCAATAGCAAATGCAGGCATAAGAAGCATAATAAACCTGACTCCTCTTGTTGAGCCGAAAATTGTTCCTGCAAACCAGATTATAAGTATGGAAGCATATCTTATGTCTATGTTCTTGGTCTTGTTACGTAAAATAAGAATGCCCTTTATCAGTATAGGAAGCATCATAAGGATAAGGAATGTTATGTCTCTCATCCCATTCATGACCCTTTCTATAAGGAATATGTAAAATACAGTTGACGCTGAAATATATATAATGTCTCTTTTTCTCTGTTCTTTTGAAACATCTTTTTTCAGAAATGAGCACAGTGTCAAAGATATGCCTGTAAGAGAAAGAAGGAACAATAATTTGCCTCCAATATTATTTATTGTCTGAGGTATGGATGATGGATTAAGTTCAGCAACTGTTGTGAATACATTAGGCCATATTTTTGTGGTTGCAACATCCTTAAGTTCAATTATTACTTTTGGAGATGCAAAAAGTATATCTTTTAGGTATCCGAACCCTCTTCCCCAGGTTACGACTATCAAAGAAAGTACAAGAAACTGGCCAATTATTATAAGGGATCTCTGAACTTTCTTGATCCTGAAAAATTTCTTTATGTTTTTTCTTACTATGTGAAAGTGGCTTGCAACAAGATATGTAAGATATACTGCAATAGATAGCAGGAGGAATAAATATACGAACCACCAGCCTGCCCATGCAAACTTGAAAAGGGCAAGAGTAAGGCATGAGAGTACAACAAGTCCTGTCGCTTTTTTAAGGTCCTTTGATTCAATTGCCTCTAAAAAGAACCATATTATGAATAGAGGAAGCATTACATTGTATGAGTCTGTGTCTGCAAACCCGCCTGCGGTTCTTGAAAGGAAAGAAGGATGTATAGCAACGATTGTTGCAGCTACAAAACCCGCAAGATTTCCTCCTCTTTTTTTTGCTATGAAAAATGCAGGTATAACTCCCAGTGTTGCAAGTATTATAGGTATATAAAAAGTGCTTGTCCATATATCTGCATCTGGATTGAAAAAAGACCATACTTTATAGAAATAAGCATCAAAATACATGTGAAATTCAGAATTTATTGTTGTTCCTCTTGGTGCATACATGTGTTCTGTAAATGGTTTTCCGTTTCGTAATTCTGTTCCCGGGTGGCCGTTTTCAAGTATGTTTCTTGCAAAATAGACCCAGAAGTATGGGTCGATCGCAAGAAGATATGTCTGTCCTGAATCATCTTTCATCCTTGATTTGAAATAATTAGATGCTTCGGTTATTGCTGTCTCGTACTGTTCTTTATTATTTTCAATATAATCATTAATCTGCTCGTTAATGAGCTGGTTTTTGTTTTGCTGGGGAAGATTTGGATATTGCTGATTGATCTGCGCTGCAATTTCATTTCTTAAATTTGTTCTTATGGTGTTTTCTGCCCAATCGTCTGTTATTGGAAGATAAAGAGGCATAGCTCTAAGGAAAATGCTTAATATTATTGGAATAAGGATAAGAAATAATGTGCTGTACCTTTTAGTGAATATCTTTATGCTGTTCCATGTGTTTTTAAGATCAATTTCTTCATCTTTTTCATCATTGTTAGTTTTTTGTTCACTTTCATGATGTTTTTTATGATGTTTTATTTCATGGATGTTTTCTGCATCTCTTTTTTCTGCATGATCATGGGAATTCGCTTTGTTTTTTGCTTTGTCTTTGGAGAAAAAAGTTTTGATTTTTGAAAAATCAATCACAACATCATCATCTCTTTCATTATCAGCCATCTAAACTCACACCGGTTTGTTTTTGTTTTGAAAAACCAAGGTGTTATTTAAATTTTTGCGTTTGACAAAAGTGTAAAATAAGAAAAATTACTTTTCAAGAATATCCTGGCATACTTCAAAGAGTGTTTCCTCATAGGCAAAGAGCGAGATTTTAACACTTTTTTCAAGAAGCGATTTACTAATTGAAAACGTCTCGGATCGTATCATCACGCATAGGAACCAGGTATTTTTTAGAGTTTTGAATAAAATTGTTCAAGCCAAAAGTCGCTTTATTACGCTTTATTATTGTATAAGCTTAAAGACATACCTAATAAGCTTTGGTTTTTTAAGAAGCATCTTTATTGCAAGGATTCTTAAATTTTCACGGGAGATTGTTCCAATAAGTTTTTTAATTTGCCTGGAATTTAGATCATCTATTAAGTTATCCCAGTCTTTTTTATTCATCCTGGAAAATATTTTGTAAGCTGTAAGGTGGGTCATTAGTTCTTTTTTCAATGCTTTTTTTGATTCTTTGTTAAACTCCAGATTGTTGATAATGCACTTTTTAAGAATCTTTGCTGACTTGAGTCCTGGAATTATTCCTCCTCCTGTTGTTGCCTTGACAAAAGATGCAGCATCGCCTATGGAATATAACCTTAAGTCTCTTCTTTTGTTTTTAATATGCCTGAAAACTTTGAGTTTAGGGTCATAAATAGGTATCAGCCCTCCCTGTGTACTTATGATCTTATTTTCATATTCAGGATATAGTTTTTTTAGAAATGGTTCAAAATCTGGTTTTTTGATTTTTCTTCCAAATATTCCCACTCTGGCTGTTTTGTCTGTTTCAGGAACAACCCACGATATTTTCTTTTTTTCAGGAAAGAACTCGACATGATTATTATGTTTAACATTAAGAACATACTGCCAGCCGATGAAAAATTTTTGTTTTCTTCTTGTTTTTTCATTGATAAGTTTTGTCACAAGAGAACCAGGACCATCAGCACCTATAACTATGTCTTTTTTCTTAAGCGGGAAGCTTACTGTCTTTCCATTTTCCTTCTTGAATACCATGCTTCTTTCTGTGATCTTCAGAAGCTTGTGATTAAGATAGAATCTTATCTTAGATCTTCTTGATTTTGCTTTTGTGTAGAAATATTTGTCAAATTTTTCTCTATCTATAATTATTTCAGGCTTTTTGATATTAATATCCAAAGAATTTCCTGTTGGAGAATATATTACTGCCTTATTAAGCCTTCTTATGATTGTCTTGTTGTTTTCAGGTATGAAGTTTAGTATATCATTTGCAACTATCCCTGTGCATTGCACAGGTTTTCCTATTTCTGCATGTTCTTCAAACACTCTTACATTTCTTTTTTTAGCAAGAAGATATGCTGCATAACATCCTACAGGTCCTGCACCAATAATGTAGATCATTTTCAGTCCTTGTTTTCAACTTTTGTGTTTGTTGTTCTTTTATAAATCTGATGATTTTCTCGACGTATTTATTTAATTTTAGTGTTTGTTACTGTGTGATAGCGAAACTTTTTTATATACTTTGTGGATTTGATCTGAAAAATTAATGCTGCTTAATCATCGGAGGCTGAAAGATGCAAAGACAAAATAATCAGGAAGAGAGTCTTGATAGGCGATATCACGACGCATTGGAAAGACGTTCTAATCAAGATAAAAAGAAAAGATACGGAAGAACTGCTTTTGCTTTATCAGGTATAGCGATAGGTGCTGCTGCGGTTCTTTCTCTTGTTAAATGGGGAGATGATATATCTGATTTTCTGGAAATAAACAGGACTTCTTCTGAACCTGGTCAAGAACAATATTTTGATTCTGAGATGCTTGACGAATTAAAAGGCATAAATGAGAATACCAAAGGCATTTATGGTCTTCTTTTAGATGGCTTTGCCAGTAATGATGGAACAGCAGAAAATAATGATTTAAGAGGCGGCACAGCTACATCTTCAGGCGCTGACAGTCAGGATTCTCCAGATTATGAAAACTTGATGAATGATATGCAATCTGAATTATCGCAGTTAAGGACATCAAGAGAGGAGCTTTATAGCAGGATTGATTCTCTTGAAAGAGAAATTACAGTTCTAAGAGAGCAGGATCAATATATCGGACGTGAAGGAAGAGATATACTTGATACGATTGTATCAGATATCGAACAACTATATCAAAATGATTCTTTATTTGATCAAGATATTTCCGGTTTCAACCAACGCGTATCCGGGCTTGAAAATGAATTATCAGGCTTATCAGAACGCCTTGCAGGACTTGAAAGACATACTGCTTCTGATGAATATGAATTCCAGAGACACAATATAGATGTTTTTTATGGTCCTGATGCAGATGATGATTTCAAGGCCAGATATAACCTTGAAGGATATGATGAAGGGATCACAGTTCCTGAGCTATTGGAAACTTTTGATTCATGGCTTGGTATAAATGGCAATGAATTGAGATTCGCTGAGCTTCCGAATGGAGGCATGGTTGTTCTTTATGGAAATGACAACCTGAATGAAAGGCTGACTCAGCTTGATCTTGTAAAATCAGATTATAATGGAAACCAGCTTGATGAATTTGGCCGTGTTATAATAGGATCTATGGTTGACGATGGCAGATATCTGGGAAATGATGTTTTCTTTGAACCAAATAACGAAGGAATGATTGCACTGGATCATAAAATAGAACAATACGGTGCAACAATTATTCCAGGAACCATGCAATTTCCTTGGGGAACACCTGATCTTGTACCTTTTATGTACATAGGAAACAAAGATGATGTTAGAATTCTCAGAGGAAATGATGGAGTTTCCTGGGTATATGACAATTGATTGTCTCTTTCAGGGTCTTGTTATTACTAAATGGAGAAAACTTTAAATAGAGTGCTATGTTTCAATTGACAAACATCGGGGCGTGTTGTATAATGGTGGTAAAAGACGATTTGAAATGTGAAAGAGTAAATTACAGTGATTTTTCTTCTGAGAGCTCTGCTAAAAAGTCGACTTACAGCCAGGTTAAAATGCGGTTATATGCTGCTGCCGGATTATTGCTTCTTGCAAATGCTCAAGGATACACAGATGAACAAAATTCTTTAGAAATGATCGAAAATAATTCTGATTATGAGATGAGAGTTAAGGATTATTCAGATCAGGCATTTGATAATCTTGATGAGCTTGTATCAGGATATGATTTTGATGAATTGGAAAAAATCATTTCTGAGCATGAAGGTTCTGGATTTGATTCTGCTGCAATCTATGAAGGAAGCGTGCAGGGAAAATCAGGAGATATATACCCTTTCATTGTTATTAATCCAGGGAATTATTGCGACGAAGACAGCATTAAACTGGGCATAGAGATTATAAAAGCAGATGAATCTCAAAGCTATGGTACCGGATATATCTTTACCATGGATCCATCAAGGAATTATAATAATACAGAAGTTGGTTTATCCTTTATTTCAGGCACAGATTCTATTCGTGATCTTATCGATTCTTATCTTTCATCGCATTCAGGCTATTCAGTCATACACATAAACACTGAAAGAAACGAATTCAGGCTGTTCAGGGATGATTTTCAGGCTTATAAGTCGTTAATATTTCTCCTGCCTGATGATTATGACGAGATACCAATAAGAGTTGCAGAAGTTGGAAAAAACAACGCTTTTGTGGGCTTTCCTGATATTTCGGGTATAATGCCTGCTGCTGATTACTCAGAAAGAAGAGATCAGGATGATCATGAAGGGGATGATTATATTCCTGTTGAGGACAATAATGATCCCGAGACAGATACACCTGAAAATCCTGAAGACGAAGGAGGATCTGGAAAAGATAGGGGCGAAGATCTGTTTGAAGGACTTGATCCTGAAGACTTATTTGGAACAGACTAATACAAGAGGATGATTATATGATATCAGCAAAAAATATCCAGACAAGAATTTCGATCATATTGATGATTTTATTATCATTAGTTATTTTTAGCTTTCCTGCATATGCAGATTCAGTCTGCAGAAATTGCGAGAAAAGCACTTATTTTCTCCTTACAGAACTAAAAGATATGGAGACAGATGAATATATCCATGATGGTAATGTAAGGATTGAGGCAAGAGATGGAAGCTATTCTCAGGAACACCACACATCAGATACACCTGAAAATGATCCCAGGATAATATTTTATGATGTCCCGAGTGATACTTTTCTTGACGCAGAATATTCCTCTCCCGGATATCTTACTGATGATGATGATTATTATTTTGATTCAAGGCTGGATTCTTGTGTCGGTCCATTTGGAAGCACTTGTACGCTGGAACAGCCTGGATATGTAACTGAATGCGAAAATTATGAGGCAAATAACAGACATTATCTATATTGCTCTTTATATAGCAATGACCAGAGTATTGCATTCATATACAGCCCTGAATACAATGTTATAGGAGTTGGGAATCTTATGGTATGCATTGATTCAGATGGCGATGGCATATGCGATAAGGACGAGGACAATGAATGCATCGGAGATAATGCAAGTAATGTGCCTGACGATACGTCCTGCAGGGATTGGTCTTTTGATTCAGAGACCGGATGCCATGTTTTTGATGATGACCCTGGAATAAGTGTTTGCGATCCTGATTATGATTCTGAACAGGTCTGTATGCCTGACAATGCTTTTGGGGATGTTTATCAGATAAATTATGAAAGATACTGCGGAAATGAGACAGGGCAGTGCGATGGAAATATAGTCAAAACAGGTCAGGAAATGGTTCAGGAATGTACTGATTCTGAAGAATGTCTGGATGGAGAATGCATATCATGTTTTGATTATGATAATGATGGTGTTTGTGACAACAAAAATGATGATTGTTTATTTGAAGGTCCTCAGGACTTGAAGCAGAATACAACCTGTTTCAAAAATTGGTTCAATTACAATACTGGTTGCATAGAAGAACAAT
>JBKHIF010000053.1:0-9689 GCA_046538795.1 Candidatus Woesearchaeota archaeon
AAATAACATCATGGGTAGATGAAAAAAAAGTGCCACTGTCAAGATTCATAGGTTTCTCACCACAAAGTAATTCTCTTTATCCATTTCTTACAGTAGAAGAAAATATCTATACATTCGGAAGGCTCTATAGCGTAAAGCACCACATCATAAAAGAAAGAATGAAAAAATTACTTTCAGAACTAAGACTTGATAAAAACGAAAAAAAGAAGATAATCCAGCTTTCAGGTGGAATGCAGAAAAGAGCAGATCTTGCTGTAACACTGATCCATGATCCGAAAATAATATTTCTTGATGAGCCCTTTGCAGGCCTTGACATATCACTTAGAAAATTCTTATGGAATTTTCTCAAAAGCCAGGCAAAAGAGGGAAAGATAATTGTGATATCAAGTCATGCAATAGGTGAACTTGAAAAGAACTGCACTCAATTCGGACTAATTACAAATAACAGGTTCTATAATACAGAACAGATCAAAACTACAATGAGAACAGAAAAACAAAGAGATCTTACAACCTACCTTACAGGATTATTTTCACATTCAGAGAGGATATAAAGATGGGAAAGATACTTCCACTTGTTGGCGCAAGCCTGAAAAACTTTATGAGAAACTGGAAAAGTGTTATACTTCTCATAGTTTTTCCCCTAATACTTATAGGAAGCATCTTTCTATCATTCAATCCAGATGGAATACAGAAAATACCAGTGGGAGTGATAAATAATCAAGATCTTGAAATAAGCGAGTTTACCGATGCTGCATCATATTTCCTTAAGGTGACTGAATTTGATGATCTTGGAACATGCACATCTGAACTTAAGAAATACAACCAGTACGCCTGCATAAATGTAGTTTATAACAATTATATTCTTCTAAACGTAAATTTCGATAACACCCGAGAACCAATAATATGGGAGGTAGTCCAAAGGATAAAATCAGCAGTCGATTATCTCCAGAAAGAAAAGAGCAAAGAGATGGCATACAGCATGCTTGACTCTTTCAAAGACTCAGTAAACGAAATTGATGAGATCAAAGGCGAGATCAAAAGCGTAAATATCAGGATAAAATCATATATTAATTCGATTGATGCAAGTATAGATGAGTTTGATTATATAAAAGAATATACTCTTGACAGTATGGATGAAATTGAGAAAAATATAGACCAAATTGATAATTCCATAACAAGCATCGAAGATGAATATACATCCATCCACAATTCAAACATGAATGACATAAACTATCTTCAGATGGAAGCAGATTCTATAACAACAGTTGATGGAGAAGATTTCATCACATTGGAAAACATAATTGACACATCTCAAGACATGGAGATAGATAACACAATAAACAATAATCTTATCTCAAAAGAATTCCAAGATACAAGAAACTACATAAGCCACTATAGGAAAGAAAATAATGAGATTAAACAATCAATAGGCTCTATGGACTCATCAGTTTTCGACCTTGAATATACTAAAGAAGGCCTATCTTCTATAAAAGATGATCTTGATTATGTAGAAAAACAAATAGTAGATGCTCAGGAAGTAAATCAGATAATAGACCAGCTTGATCCTGAACTTCTGATAAACCCAATCATTGTAAGAAACAATCAGACTTACATTCCAAAAGTCGAAGAATATATCATAGGCAAGACTTTTAGGAAAAATAATAATGAAACTGAAGAGAATCTTCTCGAGTCAATAGTCAAAGGAATAAATCTAATAGGCCTTCAGACACTTTATCCAAACATACTTATCCTTATAGTCATGTTCTTGTCATTGTTAATATCAAGCTTTATCTCGTTAAACGAAATAAATTCCACTGCAACCCAAAGGCATAACCTGATAAGAGGCATATTTTTTCCTGAAATAATATCGGTTTATTTCTCATCTTTAATAGTCATATCAATTCCACTGATCTGCATAGTGCTTTTGGGCCAGTATTTATTCAGGCTGCAAATTTTCCAGAATGCGCTTTACATATCCATGATACTCTTACTTTTGATAAGCATATTTATACTTCTTGGCATGGCATTGTCATATCTGATTAAGAAAGAATCAATAACACTTCTCATAAGCACATTCATCCTTGTGTTTCTTGTCTTTTTTTCAGGATTCATGCTTCCTATAGAACGCATGAGCAATACAGCAAACATTGTTGCAAGCAACTCTCCCAGTACAATAAGCCTTTCTGCATTCAACAGGATAATTTTCTATAGTCAGGGATTTGAAGTGATCGCTCCAAATGTATACCAGCTTATCATATGGTTTGGAACATTGCTTTTACTCACAACATTAATAAAATCAATGAAGAAATAACTATTTTTTAAGATATGAAAATTTTTTTTTTCCAGAGAATAGATCCTTTAATGTGTCATGAAGATTGCTAATCTTTACTCTTACCTGCTCTTCAGAATCGCGATCTCTTATTGTACAGTCTTCTTTTTCCAAAGAATCAAAAT
This sequence comes from Candidatus Woesearchaeota archaeon, assembly GCA_046538795.1. Classification (GTDB taxonomy): domain Archaea; phylum Nanobdellota; class Nanobdellia; order Woesearchaeales; family CAZJJJ01; genus JBKHIF01. The sequence goes on from JBKHIF010000053.1 coordinate 2,455, forward strand.
CTATAGTAATTGCATAAGGTATTCCCTGCTCAGCAGCTCTCTGATATCTTCTTCCAATAGAACCTGAAATATCAAAGACAGCATTATATTCTTTTGAAAGATCATCAAATATCAATTTTGCCTTTTCAGGAAGACCATTTTTTTTCAACAAAGGATATATCGCAAGATCAACAGGAGCCATATGATAAGGCACAGCAAACACTGTCTTTCCTTCTTCTTTTGACTTTTTCTCATAGAATATGTCAAGAAGTGCAAATAACGGCCTGTCAACACCAAAAGCGATCTCAATAACATTAGGAACCTCTTTTTTATTTTCAGGATTTAAAGCAGTTAATTCTTTTTTTGAAAATTTTGCATGCTGTTTAAGATCATAATCAGTTCTGTCATGAACACCGCAAACTTCTGTCCAGCCAAAACTTTTCAGATTGATCTCCACATCCCATGCATCATCAGCATAAAAAGCCTTTTCATCAGGAAAGTGTTGCCTTAATCTTATTCTTTCCTTTTCAATGCCCATCTCTAAAAACAGATTATATGCAAGATTAAGAGAATAAGCATAAGCCTTGTTTTTCAGAAAATTCTTTTTCACAGCATCATCAAGAGATATCTCTTTTATAGAATCTTTTTTTTTCTGTGCCTGGTAAGACCAAAAAGGCATCTTCTGATCCTTAAAAGAATCATAACGATCAAAAGTGTCTTTGTCTGCCTTGAATATGAAAAGCTGTGCTTCAGCCTGGGTGAACTCTCTCATCCTTAACATATATTGTCTTGGACTGATCTCATTTCTGTATGCTTTTCCGATCTGAAAGACTCCAAAAGGAAGCTTTTTTCTGAAAAAATCGACATACCTAAGGAAAGGAAGATAAGTAGTAGTAGCTGTTTCAGGCCTGTTGTATGCCTCTGTATCAAGACCTATTGTAGTTTTCATCATAAGATTATGTCGTTTAATTTCCTGCTTAAAAGAGCCCTTGCACGAAGGACATTTAATCTGTTTTTCATTGATAAGCTTAAGAATATCTTCATCTTTTGTGGGTATCTGTATATCAGGAAATTTTTCTTCAAGAAGATTATCTGCTCTGAAAGTTGCCTTGCATTTATCACATTCGATAACAGGATCAGAAAAACCGCCAAGATGTCCTGATGCTTCCCAGACCTCTTTTTGCATGACTGTAGGACATTCAACTTCCCAAAACAGATTTTTTCCAAAAACAGTTCTTATTACTTTCTCAACCTTGTTTTTTAGAAGTTTTCCTAAAGGAGCATAAGTATAAAATCCAGCCATTCCGCCATAAATCTCAGGACTTGGTCCCCAAACATAACCCTTTTCCTGCATAAATGATATGAGTTCTTTCCTGAAGTCATCTCTTGCCTTGCCGGAATCAGATATTTCTTTATTTTTTTCTGCCATAGACGTGGGATTATTGATTATAATTTAAAAAGGTTTTTGTTTGAAAATTCTAAGTAACATTTAAAAATAAATATCCAATACTTTACAACATGACTGATAACGACGAGAAAGATCAGATATATCATAGTTCACAACAAGAAATTGCAATAGATTTTGCAGTACAAAATGATTCTGGTAATTTTGATGATCTTAAAAGATCACAGCTTGAAGAAGTTCTTAGAGAAACACCTGGAATAATACCCGAAAGAATAGAAGAAGCACTTGATTATGCCTTGGGAACAGAAAATAGATTGCAAAGTAAAGCAAAACAAATATCACAATCTCTTGCAAGATCTTCTGAATCATTTTCTGACATGCTTGAAAATATTTATCAATCGCTTGAGACAGCATATAAAGGTCAAAAAGAAAAATACCGTGTTATTCTGAATAACCTGGGTCAACCTGTTGATGGAAATAATCATTCGGCAGAATTAATTTTTGATCCCTCAAAAAACAAGCTTAGTATCAAAATACAAAGGTATAGTCGTCAATTAGGGAGATATCTTTCTCAGGTAGTTGAAATAAAAAAAGGACGAAAAGGCCTAAGAAACAGGTTTATGACTTTTGACGAAGATTCTCCAGGTTTAGGCCATAGAATCTATAATAAAGAAAAATATTCAGAAGAACAATACCTTACCCATGTAAGATCACATAATGACATACTTACATCTTGGCAGGATCTTCCAGAAATACTTGAAAAACATTTTGATTTCAAAGACAGGCAATACAAAGAATGTGAATTCTAAATGAAAGACGATTATTTGACACCTGAAGAGGAAAAAGAAGTAACTGATCTCGTGTTAAGCAGAGGAATAGATCTTGAATCATCAAATACAAGAGTATCTGAACTTGAAGAAACACTCAAAGAGATGATAACTGAATTTGGCGGTGATGAGACAAGAATAGTTCCGGCACTTGAATATGTCTTAGGTAAACGGGATCTATCTTTTGAATCAATATCAGATAAAGGAGCAAGTTCAAAAAAGCGGGCGATTGAAAATCTAAGAAATTCATTGATCTCAGTAAATGATGCTATTATGGGAATGTATCCTGAAATATTTTCATATGAAGAGATTTACATTCCATCAAACCTATTTGACGGTCATAGTTATAGGATCTACCTAAGAAAACATTCTCCAGATTATCAAATTCTAAGAAAAAACCATGAAACTAAAAACAGTACACTAGAGATTGATTTTAGAGATGAATCTCCCGGAAACAATGAAACGTTATCAAACATAACAATTTACGATGACCTTTTGATAGAAGATACATTGCTTGCAAGATTAATCAAAAAATTAGAACTATTTGCAACAATAGATTTCAAAACAAGACATAAATATGAAATCTCTTTGAAAATACATGGAAACCCAAGAACCTTGGAAAATGTTTTTGATTTCTTATCACCAAATGATAAAAGACACAAAAAAATAATACAAGGATTAACAGAACTTCCTAAAGCAGTAAAAAAATATATAGAAAAAAAATCTGATTACTACGATTCTTTTTCTTTCGAAGAGATCTGATCATTCAACCAAGATTGCCGGTTTTCCGGGCATTGCTTGTTTTGATTTATTTTCGTCTGAATCTTGTGCCTTGATTATTTCAACATCACAATCAAATTCAGATTTAATTGAATCAGATATTTCATTTAAGAAATTAAATTCTTCTTCAGCAGATAAATATTCAGGAAGACCTTTATTCAAGAGATTCGGAAGCATCTTTGTAACATCTTTTGAACGTTTTTTCAGGTTTTCATCTGACATGACTTTTCCGATGACAGACTTGAAATCACGATTATTATTTTCAAATTCAGTTTTCAGAACTTCATAAAGATCATATTTCCAAGCTTCTGAAATAAATATCCTTATCTTTGATAGTGTATCAAGCTTTGCAAGATTTTGTACAGTCCTTATATCACTAATAGTTCTATCAGCAAGCTTTTCCTTGATATTAAGTTCTTCATTTATCTTTGATTCATCAGCTAAAGGCCATTTTGCATTTGAAATATAACCATCCTTTCCTATAGCTTCCCATATTTCTTCGCAGATATGTGGCGTATAAGGAGAAAGCATGACTGCCTGGTCTTCTATGAATTTATTGATAAGCCATTCATGAGGATCATTATTTGTTCTCTTAAGATAATATTTCAAAGATGACTGCATCTCAAAATATATCTTCTGTAGAGCAGTACGGAAAAGAGTCTGTTCCATTGCAGATGTCGCTTCTTTGATTATCCTATTAATTTCTGACTCAAACCAAGAATCGATCTGAGTCCAGTCTTCTCGTTCATGTTTTCCATAGTTATCTTTTGCAAAATCAAGCATGTTAAGAAGTTTTCCGACAATCGATTTAGCAAAATCAGTATCCCAGTTAGGATCATCAAGCTCTTCTCCTCCATTAAGTATTGTCATCCTGGAAGCATCAGCCGTAAAATCAGTAGCCATGCGTCTCATAGGTATCATATTCCCTAGTGATTTTGACATCTTCTGGCCATCTACAGTAACCCAGCCGTTTGCACCGATTCCTTTAGGCCATTTGTCTTTTGGAAATATCGCTACATGATTAAAGATGAAAAATGTAAGATGATTCTGTACAAGATCCTTGCCAGAATTTCTGAAATCCATAGGATAGAAATATTCAAAATTCTCTTTCATAGAATCAATACCTTCTATATCCGGCTTGGTTCCTTGTGAAAGAAAAATATAGTCAAAGAAATTATCATCTATCTTTTCAAGATCAACAGATTCTATCATGTGAGCTATAGTATAATATGCCATGTAGATGGTACTATCTGAAAGAGATTCTATAATCCATTTTTCATCCCATGGAAGCCTTGTTCCAAGACCTTCTTTTCTTGTACATGCCCATTCATGAAGCCAGTCAATAACATAATCAAACTGCGCTCTTGCCTTTTCAGGATAAAGCTCCATCTGATCAAGACACTCATGCGCAAGCTTTTTCCATTCAGGATCATTGTAGTTCATGAACCACTGGTCATCGACAATCTTTACTACACATTCAGTAAGCGTTCTTGAAACAACCTTTCCTGTAAGTTCATAGAACTTGTATATCATGCCTTTTTCAAGGAGATCATTTTTTATTATCTCCTGACCGTCTTTTACAAGCATTCCTGAAAGATCCTTGGAAAATCCTTTTTTGTACTTATCATTGAAAGTTGATTTGTTGAAAGTTAATGTATAAAGCTCTTTTTTGATATTATCAAGTTTTTTTCGGTCATTTTGTGATTTCACACCATACTTGTCAAGAAAGTTTTTTGCGGGTATCTTTCCAAGACCAGGTGTTTCAAATATTGCAATAGGTTCAATTGACTTTATCTCCTCTTTATCAAGATTATATTTCTCAAGAAGCTTGTCATCGTCCTGGATATTTCTTAAAGCAATAAGATCATCTGCAGAATCAGAAGGAACAGAATGAACCACGCCCGTACCATAATTGCTGTCAAGGAAAGTTGCCGGAAGAACAGGAACTTCCAATGCTGAAAATGCTTCAGTAACCTTTTTTCCAACAAGATCTATTCCTTTGACAGTTTCCTTTTCGCTAACATCAAAATCCTGATATTTCAGTTTTTCAACAGCGGGCTTTCCAACGATCCATGTTTCATCCTTAGTCTCGATCTCAACATATTCCTCGTCTGGGTTCACATAGACATTTGTGATTCCCATCAAGGTATCAGGACGAAGCGTTGCTGTAACAAGATATCTTCCATCATCAAGCTTAAATCTAAAAAGGCAGAATTCCTGAGGAACCTCTCCTTCTCCTTCTACTCTTGCATGATCCCCTACAGCACATTTCTCAACTGGATCCCAGACAACAGGAAATTTTCCTTTTATTACATACCCTTTTTCCTTAAGCTTTCTGAACTGCCATCTTATAAACTTGTCATAATATGGATTAAGAGATGTAGTATAGAATGTTCTTCGCCAGTCTATAGAAAGGCCCATGGCCTTGTAATCCTTATGATATTCAGGTGCAAAGAACTCGACCCAATGCTCAGAATCTTCAAATTTAGGAATATCTTGCTCTGATATTCCCATATCATTCATGATTTTCATTTGTTTGGGTTCACGTGTCTTCACTCTTTTTGCAGCATTAACTATAGGAGAACCTGTAATGTGCCAGCCTTGCGGAAACAAAACATTATGGCCCTTAAGCCTCTTGTATCTTGCAAAAGCCTCTACACGCATCATGGTATAAAGATGACCTATATGAGAAAAACCATTTATGTACGGATAAGGAAATGATACAAAAAACTTATCTTTTGAATTGTCAGGATTTGCTTCAAATATCTTAGCTTCATTCCATTTCTTCTGCCACTTGTCCTGAATTTCTTTTAAACTTGCCATAAGAATTTGATAATTATTGTTTATTTAAAAATGTTTATGGTTAAAAAATAATTTAAAGAGAATATTCGCTTTTTATTTTCATTCCAGTAAATTCATCATCTTTCTGGAAGCGATCAACTTCATATATCTTGAATTTTCCTTCCATGGTTGCTTTAAGTATGTGCGGATCATCAGGAAACAACTTGTATTTTTCAAAATCTTCAATCTTTATCCATTCAAAAGTACCTTCTCTATTTTCTGGAGTAATCTCTCCTTTTGGATTTTCAGCCTTTATTATAAACTGTGTATGATGATAGCTCAATTTATCATTATTGTATGTAACAAAATTATAAAGAGAAGCTATTTTTAGGTCAGCAGTAAGACCTGTCTCTTCCATGAGCTCTTTTTCTGCTGCTTGAAGGATCTCTTCTCCAAAATCAATCTTCCCGCCCGGAAAGCCATAATAATCATAAAACGGTTCTTTAAGCCTGTGATGAAGAAGAACCTTTCCTTTGCCATCAAAAGCAACAATCAGAAGGCATATCAATGGTTTTTTCTTTTTTGAACCGTCCTTTCCTTCAAGAAACACAGCAATCTCTTTTCCGGCTGCACTTAAGAAATATCTTCCTTCTTTCTTTTCGATAAGGTCTTCTTCTTCAAGCTGCTTTATGTGGTATGCAAACTTGTTTGATTCGATCTCATCTTTTTTCCAGAGTTCATTAAAAGTACTTCCAGGATAATGAATCAATTTCTGTATTATCGATTGTCTTACTGGATTATTCACAAGCAAATCATTATTTTCTTCTGCCATAAGAACAAGAAATCAGTTGCAATATAAAAATAGATATCTCAAAAAATCTTGAGATTAAATGAACTATTCAAGATGAAAATCTCTGCAGATCTCAACAAGTCGTGATGCAGTATTATCAAGCTCATGAGTATCTTTAATCCTTGGACCTATCTGCGTATAACTGCCATCAGAACTTTTAAGGATCCTTGCCATATCTCCTGAATCTCCAGTTTCATGATATATATCATAATTCTTTTCGTCCTGAAAATTTCCAGAATACATTACATTGAAAGTCATGGAGCCAAATATCCTGTTTTCAAAGAAAGCAACTTGCGAATGCTTATGATTTTTCAAATAAAGATCATCTGGATTATCCTGAAGCGCCTGTTTGTCGCATTCGTCAAGAAGAAAACCCGGTTCATATCTGACTCGATCTCCATCTATTCTAAAACCATTATTGATAAGAACTCTTGAAAGCCTCTGTGCGTTTCTTTTTCCCCGGTCATATCTTCCTAAAAAGAAAGACATGTAGTCATCGTTGTCAAAACAACCGTCCATTTCTTAGAAAAAAGATATTTTATATAAAAAAATTTTGGTGATATAATCAACAATAAATCAAAAACAAACCATACAAAAATATAAATTAAGATGA
>JBKHIF010000054.1:0-9639 GCA_046538795.1 Candidatus Woesearchaeota archaeon
AATTCATGACTCAAATAGTGAGGGATTAAATCTTAGATTATACGACTATATCGTTGCTTACAATAATCTATTCAATAATACTAACAACATATTTTCCTGGGATTTTGATGAAGATAATTTGAACACATGGAACACAACTCTTCAGACAGGAAACAGGATTACTGGTGCAGGAAGCTATATCGGAGGAAACTATTACGCAACTCCTGCAGGAACCGGATTTTCAGAAACATGTGCAGATGCAGACACAGATGGAATATGTGATTCTCCTTTCAACTTACTTAATGAATCATCATGTACAGCAGGAGTCGATTGCTCAAACAACACTGATTACCTTCCTTTAAGTAGCGGTTTCGTACCAAATAGTCCGCCAACAATAGAACTAATATATCCTGGTGACGGAAACTCAACAATAAATAGGACACCTACACTCATATGGAATGCAACTGATGATGATGGAGATCAGATGAATTTCACAATAAACATAACTTGCCATCCTGCATGTTCAGATGATAATAGGTATTATGAGACTGGATTTACAGACCAGTTCAACTACACGATACCAGTTGATCTTAAGTATCTCTGGGATGACAACTACTATTACAATTGGACTGTCAGGGCCTATGATGGAATGTTATATAGTGACTGGGCGCCTGAATGGAATTTCTCTGTTAAATCGCTTGTGATGTTAACTTTAGATCCAAGTACAATACACTTTGGGACAGCATCTGTAAACGAGTCAAATTCAACAACAGACGACATTCCTCTTCCTATAGGGATACATAATGATGGAAACTGTTATCTTAATATCAGCTTTGAAACTGATGATTACCTATGGGATTCGGTCGAGTCTCCAAGCGACTACCATTTATTAAAGACAGATTATCTTGGGACAGAAACAAGCGCATTTGATTATGCACAGTCAACAACATCGTGGACACAGGTAAGTACGGCAAACAACACAATAGTAGCTTACTTAAATTATTCAGAAAACAACAACTCTGCTGAACTAGACATGAACCTGACTGTTCCCTTTGCAGAACCGACAGGACTAAAGAATCTTACATTTACTATAGTAGGTGAGTATGTTTCAGTCAATTAACTTAAAGAGGAACTGTATGATTATTTTATTAATCCTGGCTTTAGCAGTATTATCTGCAAAATCCTCATCTGCGCTTGGAGTAAGCCCTGGAAAAGCTACGATACATTTTGAGCCTGGGCTTGAAAAAACAGTTGATGTTGAGATATATAATAACGATAACAAGGCATTTACTGGAGTTATATATGTGGAAGGCGAGCTAAAAGATTATATCACTTTATCGACAGAAGAGATTGTTTTTGGAGATGATGATAATATCAAGTCTTTTTCATATACAGTTTCTCTTCCTCAAGAGATGGAAAAACCAGGAGTATTGGCAGGAGATATAAAAATCGTGCAAAAGATTGATGATAGTGATGAAAATCTTAATCTCAGGGCAAATGTTGCAGTTAAGACAAAAATATATCTAAACATACCATATCCTGGAACATATGCAGAAGCAGAATTCAAGCTAAGTGAATTTATGAAACCAGAGGAAAATCTTGATTTCTTCATCTCAGTATTTAATCTTGGAAAAGAGAACATAAAAAAATATTTTGCAACTGTTGAGATATATGATCCTGATGGAGAACTCATAAAATCCATAACAACAGAACCAAAATCAGTGAGCAAGGCGCAGAAAGGAGAGCTTGTGATATCCATGCCTCCTCATTCTCTTCCTTTAGGCGATTATACTGTTAAAGCTATCTTGTCTTATGATGGAAAGACGCTTGAGCTTCCTGCAAAACCTTTTAGGCTTGAAGGTTCATTTATTGATCTTCTCTTTGTGATTGCAGATGAATACTCTTTAGGAAGTGTTGCGAAATTCACTTTCTTGCTGAAAAATGTAGGCAACCGGATGGTCAAAGATGTTTTTTCCAGAATGGTTCTGAATGATAACTCAGATAATGTTGTCGCTAATATAAAGAGCTATAGTGTTGATCTGAATAAAGAGGAAACAAAAGAAGTCGTAGCTTACTGGGATACCAAGAATATTGATATTGGAGAATATCATGGAAAAGTGAATGTTAACTATGAAGATGAGGCTTTTGATAGAGAAGTAAAACTTATGCTTGAAGAAGACAATATAGAAGTTGAAGTGATCGATCAGATATCAGGTATGGTTGCAGGAGATCAGGTTGAAACAAATTTTGCAGACAGTTCTATTATAAAGATAAGTCTGTTCCTTATAATCACTCTTCTTGTCGTGATCCTTGTAGTTATGCTTAGGAAGAAAAAAGAAAATTGACCTTAATAATTTTATGATATCAATTAATTATAAATATTAATATCTTTATTTTCTGAACAAAAAACGGTTATTTTCATCCCTTGCTGGTTAATAGTTATCCTGTTTAAAAATCAAAAACTATTTAAACCATTACTTTCATAGAAATTAGATATGGAACAGATTCCAAACAAGCTGGTATTGACTCTATTAGTGTTAATGACACTTATAACTATGATCAGTACATTCTCATTTTTTCACGCTCATAACAGCCTTCCTTCAGATGATAATCCTTCAGATGGTATTCAGGGTCTTGCAGTGCAGACAAGTTCTCCTGAATCAGGGCGGGTTGCTATAAAGATAATCAATAATAATCTTAATAAAAGCATCAATGATTAAAATGGCAAAACATAGCAGTTTTTGATTGCAGGTGTTACTATTTTTTGAACAAGAGGTCAAAAAATGGCAAAACAAAGCAATCGTTGATTGCAGGCTTTACCATTTTTTAAATCGGAGATTAAAAAAATGGCAAAAAAACAAAAGACAAACAACTTCAGCATATCTAACCAAACTGTTATTGTAACATTACTTATTGCTATGGCGATATCTATAGGCGGAACTCTTACTGTTCTGATAAAACTATCAAACCTTCCTGATGCAAGAACTCCCATTACAGGAATGGCAGATACTCAGTATGGTTCAGCATCTATAGAAATATCTCAGCAGGTTTCAATTGAACTTGATCCGAACAATAATTCTATTGATTTCGGGACATGCAATGCTCCTGATAATCCTTATGTTGTAAATATATCTTCAGACATGACTGCACAGGAAATAAATGATACTATAATAATAAACTGCACAGATGCAAATACTCCTTCAAAGATAAGGATTCTTAATACTGGAAACGTTGAAACAGACATAAATGTTGTATCTGACAGAAATTCACAGCAGCTTCTGACTTCGGCATCTGCAGAATTCAAGTGGTTTGCAAAAAATTCCACATTAAACGGCGGCTGTCCTACTCCTGGTCCTTCAGGAGGAATAGACCAAGGCAATTTTGATGGAACTGGAGATGACACAGCTGATAATGTCTGTGATGAACTTGGTTTTGGTACTAACAATGCTGTAGATTTTTTTGTCAACTTAACGATACCTTATGATGCAAGTACAGGTGGATCAGAAGATACCGCAACACTTACATTTTCTGGTTCGGCAGATGACTGATTTTAACTGATTTATGATGAGATCTTATAATCTATTTTTTGTGATTTTCTTAGTATTTTTTTTAAGTTTGCCTATTTCATATGCAATAGGCATATCACCTCCTAATTATAAGGTTGATTTCAAACCAGAATTAAATACTTCTTTCCCTTATGTAATATCTAATAACAGAGATTCTAAGATAGAAGTTGAAGTTGTTATAAAAGGAGATCTTTCTGATTATTTATCTCCTTCTGAAAAAAGTTTCATATTATATGCAGGAGGGTCAAAAACATCTGTCATTAATCTGGATCTTCCACAAAAGCTTGATCCTGGAAATTATACTTCTACTATTCAGTATATCGACAGCACCAAGGTGGGTGAAGGAATGTTTCAGGCAAGGACTGCGGTTATCGCATATATAACTGTGATTGTTCCGATTCCAGGAAGATATGCAAAAGTAAACCTCGAGGTTCCCAATATTAATGAAGGGGAAACAATAGCTTATTTCGCAGAGATTGAAAATATTGCAGAAGAAGACATTGAAAATGCAGTCCTTAGCATGAAAATCATTGATTCCAATGGAAAATATATTCGTGAGTTTTCTCACAGGGACATTTCTGTTGACTCACTGAAGAAGACAGTTGTTAACGATTTTTTTGAAAGTCATGATTTTATCCCTGGAGAATATACTGCTTTCGCAGAACTTGATTTCGGAGGCAAAGAAATGTCTTCAGATGAAGTAACATTTAATATTGGATCTTATGATGTTGATTTTGTCGGTCATTCTGATACGCTTTATGCAGGCGAGATTTCTCCTTTCAGATCGGTTGTGAAAAGCAAATGGAACTCTCCTATTAAAGATGTTTCAGTTGATGTAACAATTAATGGTAAAGAACACAGATCTTTGGAAAAAACACTCAAGCCTTTTGAAGAAACAGAATTTCTCATATATGTCGATGAAAAGTCGCTTGAACCAGGAGATATTGTAGATGCTATCGTTACTGTTCATTTTGGTGATTCAAAAAAATCAGAGAGCCTGAAATTGGATGTGGTTGAAAATCCAGAAAAACAGCTTGAAACCGATAATTCTGATGATGAAGACAAAATCGATCTTGCATATATCATGACACTTCCTACAACATACCTTATGATTGCAGTAATGATCCTTGTCCTTGTCAACATATATGTGATAATTAATAAGAATAAGAAAAAAAGATAAGATGAAATTATCAAGGTTTATTATTTTAGGGGTGCTTTTAGTAGTTATTTTGTCGAGCGCAAGCTATCTTATCATGAAGGATTATTATATCTATGATATTGTGATAATACCTGCTGATCTTGAAGTGAATGATTATGTAGGGTTCAATCTTGATAACGATGCTCTTCATTTCGGTTCTATAAAGAATCAGGGAAATTCCAGAAGAAATATCACAGTAATCAATACCTATGGAAAAACATCTTTGGTCGTAATTGAAGCTGAAGGTGAAATCGCTTCATGGATTTCTGCTTCTGAGAACTCTTTTTTGCTTGAAGAAGATACATCAAGACAGGTTGAATTCATGATCGAAACTCCTGAATTTGTTGATTATGGGAATTATACAGGAAATGTCACGATAACTTTTAAACGTCCATAGTTATTTTATTCACACTTTTTAGTCTTAAAATTGTTAATTTTTAATTTATTTTGTTTGTTATTTTGATTTTTTTGCAAATCTTTATATAATATTTAGTCTTATTTATTTGATATGGTTGTTGTTGATTGCCCTGGATCTGGATTTCATGAGGAGCTTCTGGATGAGATAGAGGAAATAATCAATGTTGAAAAAGACTCTTTTTCTAAAAAAAAAGTACCTATCATATTTGATGGAAAACAGTATGCTATTAAGATTCCGAAAAAAATTGCAGAATCAGCAGGGATTTCTGAAAATGATCAATTTGAATTCTATATCAAACAAGATGTGAAGGAGAAGATAAACACAGAATTACGAGGCAAGCTGGTAAAAGATGAAACATAATATATTACACAGGACAGAAAAAGAGCTTATCCGCATCTTGTTTAGGGAAAGAAGGCCTCTTACCATAAGAGAGATTGCTATGATTTCTGATATGAGCTGGATAACTGCAAGAAAATATCTAAACAGTCTTATCAAAAATAATATCTGTGAAACAATAGTGGAAGAAAAAAGGCCTAAATTCAGATTGAATCCTGATCTCATATGTGAATTATTACGAAGAAAGCAGGAAAATATGGTGAAGAATGAAGATTGATAACAAGACTATACTGGAAATTGTAATTTTCATGGTATTTGTATCCATCATGATGAATTTTTTGACTCTTAGTCTTATAAGCCATTCATATAGTGAAAAAACAGGACTTCAGGGCAAGGCCATAGATGGAGAAGCGACAGTTGGCATATGTATTAATCATCGTCCTGTATTCAACTGGCAGACTTGTGACAATCTTAGTTTGATTGCATCTGTTAATGGAATCTTGATAAAAAATTATAGATGCCATGTAAACGTTACTGATCCAGATCCTGATCAATCTTTGATATTTAGTACAAATTCATCCTATTCAGCTATAGGTCCCTGGCCTGGAAACATAACTTTGTTCGGAAATATAAGCCAGCCTGGAAATCCTGCACCAGACAATATCACAATGTGGATTAACGTATCAGATAATTCCAGCTGCTCTAATTCTGAAATTATCGTTGATGTTTTGTTTTCTAATCTTACATTCATAAGCGGTGGTGTTTATCTGATTCAGGAATATCCGTCTGATGATAATGATGAGCTTAAGTTAAAAGAAGGATTCACCACGTTCCATAGATCTTTGGATGAATATTTTTTAGATGCAGATGGCTTTCCTCTTGATTTCGAGTTCATATATCATGATATGCACTGCTTAAATATTGAAGTCGACATAGACAATGTATCTAATTTTGTAAGATACAGTGTTCCTTATGGCTTTAATACAGAAGATACCGGACCTTGTCATGCTCAGTTCAAAGCGACAAATCCATTTAAAATTTGGAATGAGACAAATACTTTTCTGATAGAAGTTGAGGCAACTGAACAGCCTGAAGAACAGGATGATACCTCTGAAAATACAGAGGACAATTCAGATGGTGGTTCAGGATCAAGTTCTGGCGGCGGAGGTTCAAGCGGCGGCGGAGGTTCAGGTGTGCCGCAGCCATCAAGGCAATGCTGGCTTAGGGATGTTGTATGTGATGACTGGAGCGATTGCAGCTATGTCCCTAATTCGACTGATAATGTTGACTATTATGATATTTTACACGACGGGGAACAAAGAAGAACATGTACCTGGTCCACAAATTGTCCGGGAGAGATGCAGCCTGATCTTAAGAAAATCTGTGATTACAAGCCTAATTGTCATGATTCTATGAAAAACTGCCATGAGCTTCCTGATGGAAGCCTTTTCTGTGAAGAAGGAATAGACTGCGGAGGGCCATGCCAGACTCCTTGCCCTACATGTGATGATTTAATCAAAAATCAGGGTGAAACAGGGATAGACTGCGGCGGCCCTTGCGACCCTTGTCCAACTTGTTCAGACGGCATACTTAACTGTCATAGGATTTCTAAGGATGAAGAATTATGCGAAGAGAAAATAGACTGCGGAGGTCCTTGCTCTCCCTGCGCAACATGCGATGATAAGATCAGGAATTGCCATATGCTTGATAACAATACATTATCCTGTGAAGAAGATGTTGATTGCGGAGGTCCCTGCGATCCCTGTCTTACGGATAAGCAGAAGCAGACAAGACGAATAATCTCTATTTCAACAATTGCCCTTACTTCGCTATTGTTTGGGCTTTCTATTGTTACAGGAAAAGTAGCTTATGCTAAAGCTCTTATTTTTATTCAGAAAAAATACATGGATTTTATCAAGGCAGCAATAATGAAAAGGCGTGATATGTATAAAAATAAATACCTTGCATTCTTTGATTCTCAGATAAGGCAGCTGATCCCTGATTTTGATGCTGTTACAAATAAAGAAACTAAAAAATATGGAGACCTGCTTCTCCTTGATGACAGCAATGCGTTATATAATATTGATCGTTATTCAGTTTCTTTCAACAATGATTATGCAAACATATTGCTGGATGATTCTATACGGACGATAAACTATGCTATTGATATTAATGATATTGATTCGGGAAAACAGGTCCTTGAAGAGATGCTGAAGCGCAGCCTTAAACCTGAATACAGGATAAGCAAGAGAAGCACAGCAAGAGTATGGAATCCATCATGGGGTTTCAGGGACGGTGTTCAGTATGATACAGTGGGAGACAAGACCATAGCAAGATCTGTTGAATATATTCTTTCATTTATGCCTAAGAATCGTGATGAGGCTCAGCAGATAATAAACATTCTTGAGGAGTATGCTCCTAACAAAGAGGGAATAACAGTTATGCGTTCTCAGGACATACGCGTTACAGGAGACCATCCGATACTTGACTATGAGCGTGTTGATCTGAACGTAAAATCAGTCAATGGACAAAAGATCATGGTAATCACAAGAGACAAGCCGCTTACAGGATTCAAGAGCAAGAAGATATGGGTAAATCCGAAACTATTAAGAGCAATGAAAATTGAATAAAAGATGTTGAAAAAAGAGACTATTTCAGGAAAATGCAGGATTGGGATTTTTCTAGTTGTTTCCATGTTATTTTTTGTGTTTTTTTCAGGTTTTGTCTTTGCAGCAGATCCTGTTTTTATAGATCCTTCGACTACCACAACATTCAATATAACAGAAGATGAGTTGTTTACTTATAATATAACTGCAATTGATTCTGATGGAGATTATCCTATAAATTTCACAGATACTTCACATGATGCAGGTATTGGATTTTTTTGTTTTAACAAAAAACAATTTAATGGATCTATAACAACAATAAATTTTACTCCGACAAATGAATATGTAGGTTTTTACAGCATAGATATGATCGCTAAAGATTCTGTTGATGAGTCAGATATTCTGACACTTAAATTCAATGTATCAAACTCAAATGATAATCCTTATGTAATCTCGGCTTATCCTTCTCAGGATGTATTTCTAGATGAAAATTCAACAATCTTTTTTAACATTACAATAGGAGACGATGACCTTATACATGGAGATAATCTGAGTTTTGCCTGGTTTATAGATAATGAAACAAATCCTCTTCTTAACTCAAGCAAGATTAATTCTACATTTTCAAAAGCAAACTTCACACCTACATTTTTTCACTACAGACCTTATCCTTATGAGGTAACTGTTGTTGTGAATGATTCTTCTTTTGGACAGATAAACTATACCTGGAACCTGACAGTAAACAATGTTAACAGAGAACCTGTTTTCAGCGGAATTATAGAAAACATAACCTGGTGGGAGGATACTGACCTTGTAAACAATATAACTCTTGCTGATTATTTTTCTGATCCAGATGTCAATTCAAGTTATTGTGAACCAGACACAGGAAACTGCCTTGATTTTTCAAGAAATCTTGTTTCAGGAGATCTTTCTGACATAAATGTTGATATAAATGATTCAACATCAAATGTCAGTTTTTATCCGTCTGAAAACTGGTTTGGAACCCTTAACATAACTTTTTCTGTTACTGACGGATTTGATTCAGCACAAAGCAATGATATTATGCTTGAAGTTATCAATGAGAATGATCCGCCTATAATTAGTCCTATTGAAAACCAGACCACATTTGTATCTTCATTATTTTCCTATCAGGTGCAGGCGACAGATCCTGATTTTCACACCATGACCTATTATGTCGATTCACCGACTCTTGGAGGTATTGATATTAATTCAACCACAGGTCTTATTGAATATGAGCCGCTTCTTGCTGATTCAGGAAACCACACAATTAATGTTACTGTGGCAGATGAGTTCAGCCTGAACAGTTCAGTCGAATTTAATCTGGAAATAATAGGAAACAGCCGGCCTGTTATACAAGATTTTGGAAATATCTCTGTTATGCAGTTCCAGACTCTTGACATACAAATTAATGCAACAGATGCAGATGGCGATGATCTGTTTTTCTGGATGAACTCATCTCTTCTTTCAAAAAATGCATCTGACAGTACTTCTGCAAATTATACAATAACGCCTGTAGAT
>JBKHIF010000006.1:0-34029 GCA_046538795.1 Candidatus Woesearchaeota archaeon
AAAAACAGGTCTGTTTCTTGGTTATTATATTTTCAAAAACAACTTTTTCTCTAATACAAGCAGAGGAATATATGTTGGAAATTCAGGAAGAAATAACATATCAAATAACTATCTTGAAAGCAATTCCAGCAATGCTTTACAAACATTAGGTGAAGCATCAAAATTAAATAATATAATCAACAACACTTTGAAAAGTTATTCGGGACGAGGTATGAGGATAGGAAGTCCCTATAATCGCGTTATAGGAAATAACATTTCTATCGCAGTTGCTAAGCAGGCATTGTTCATAAGAGATGATCATAACTATTTTTATAAAAATCTGGCTGTCTGTGAATCTTGCGGTCCATGGGCATATGGCATAGATCTATACCTTGTAAAAAATATTACGTTGATCAATAATACAGGTGTTTCAAACCAAAGTTATGGTATATTTCTTAATAATGTACGTAATGTAACTTTGATAAATAATACTGCGCTTTCAAATTCAGGACGAGCAACACAATTATCGTTATCATATGATATAGAATTTTATAATCACTATAGTCTTAGTAATTCCAGTTCTGGAATCTGTTTCGCAAGTTCTAACAATACTATTGTTGTTAATTCAACCTTTTTAGGAAGTTATCTTTCAGGAATGTCAGATGACATTTGCATTGATCCTGATCTGGGTTCAAATAATATAACATTGATTAATAATAGTTTTGATACAATTGATCTAAATGGTGATGAAAACAATATAACAATCGCAAGATATGTAAGAGCAAACATAACAAGTTCAGGAAATCCTGTGAATGGTGCAACAGTAACAGGAACAGATATCTTTGAAACACAAAGATTCACCGGAACAACTGATTCATCAGGTTTGACAGATTATTTTGTAGGTTATATGTATACTCAAAATTCATCTCATAAAATTTCGTACAATAATCATACGCTAAATGTTTCAAAAACAGGATATTATGCAAATTCAGTTTCTGCAAACCTTTCATCAGATTATATGGTAAATGTTAATATTCTTATTTCAGATTTAACACCTCCACAAATAATCCTGGATTATCCATATGATTCTCAAATATTGTCACAACACACCATCCCCCTGAATTTCACAGCAACAGACAATCTTGCAGAAATCCTTGTCTGCAACATAACAGTAAATGGAGAAACAAATATATCAGGACTGAATGCAGATAACAATACAGCTGCAACTCATTACTTAACAGAACTTAAAAGAGGAACATATTTCTGGAATGTCACGTGCAGGGATAATGACTATAACTACAATACCTCTGAAACAAGATCATTCACTGTGCAAAACACCCCGCCTGACTTGGTATCTATTTCAGAAGAAAGCGCAACAATAACAGGTGGAAGCCTTCAGACAATAACTACAACAAATCCAGATGATTATGATCATGATAATCTTGATCTTGTCTGCTGCATAACAACAGAAGGATCCTGCATGCCTGATGAGAACAATAATTCCTGTACTGGAGGAAATTATCTCGGACAATCTCATCCATATTCTGGAATCAATTGCACTATTCCAGTTCCTCTTGCAACAGGCACAGGAACAGTAAACTGTACTCTTACAGACGGTTTTGACTATTCATCATATCATGAAACAACATTTACAATAACACCAGGAGCTCAATATCTTACATATGATGTTCCTCCTACAAATGATTTCAACTCAGAACCAAATATAGAAAACATATGCCAACCTCTTATCCAAAAGAATAACACTGCAAAAATACATTGGAATTCCTGCCTTAATTTTTCAGGTGCAGATCTTGACAGTCAGATAAACCTAAGCAATAACCATGTAGGTATATCATCAGAAAACCTTCATCAGACATTCAACACATCAGCAAATATAACAATCTTTAACCTCTCTTATGAATTTCAACCGGTCGTATATAAAGATGGATTATTATGCACAACTCCGTTGTGTAATATAACAGGATATGGGGAGGGAGAGCTAAACTTTACAGCATCAGGATTTTCAGATTATAACGCAGGAGAGAACTCTATTCTTGATACTTGGGACAGCGCCGATAATAAAGGTGGAGGAAATGTAATCTATCCAGATGAAAATGCAGTCTTTACTGCAAACTATACAAACACAACTGGAAATACAATAAATGCAACAAACATTAGCTGTAATATAACTTTCTCTGACTCACCTGATATACACAGAATGTCTTATTCGAAAACTACAAGACTTTACACATATATTAGAAACTTTCCAAACAGCATATCATATCAATGGAATGTAACATGCAATGGAACTGCTCTTGGTTATGAAATTATAACTGAATCAGATTCAATAACTATCACATGTGAAGAATCATGGAGCTGTGAAGCATGGAGTTCCTGTTCTGGAGGAACTCAAACCAGGACATGTACAGATGCAAACAGTTGTGGAACAACACTTCAAAGACCTTCTTTATCCCAGTCCTGCACAGATCCTTCAGATGATTCGCCAAGCTCTGGATCTCCTTCAAGCAGTCCAAGCGGAGGAACATCACCTTCTTTACCAAGCACATCAAATACAAGAACAAAAGCATGGCTTAAGATAGATGAAAACAAAACTGTCATATGGAATGTAGGAGATTTTGAAGTAACCCGGGTAGATGTAAAGGCAAAATCTCTAGCAAATAACCCTAAGATGACAGTAAAAGTACTTGAAGCAAAACCAGATTCAGTATCTTATATAACAGGCAGTTATGAATATTTTGAGATTGAATCAGAAAATCTTGATCCTGATGAGACAAAGATAATATTCAGAGTGAAGAATGATTGGTTAGAATCAAATAACAAGGATTATTTTCACATAAAGCTTTCAAGATATGAAGATTCATGGGTTGATATTCCAACAAAATATCTCAACCAAGATGAAACATATTCTTATTTTGAATCATCGATAACCAGTTTTGGGACATTTGCAGTCAGGACAGATCAACCGGTTCAGGAATATGAAGAAACTCCTTTACAGAACGAAACATCACAAGCAGCACATGATAAAATACCTGAGACCTATGAAAACAATACAATGCCTGAAAATATAACTAATGAAAAAACATCTGAGAATAAAGAAACCAAAAAAACAGAACTTGACTTTGTCAAGATTGGCATAACTATTGTAATCCTGATAAGCATCACTGTGCTTGCTTACTTTGGGGCTGTAAAATACAAATCTCTATCAGCAGAAAAAAATAAAGCATCTGAGACGAATTCCTATCAGAAAGAAAAACATAAAGAAGATGACATTGAAAAAATAGTCGATTACATATCAAAGGCAAAAAAGCTTGGAATAACAAATGAAGATATAATAAAAGAACTTGCAGATGTCGGTTGGCCTACACAGAAAATACAGAAAGCCTTTGACCGGTATAATTCAACTTCTCAAAGCAAAGAAGTCATACAGAAAAAGATTACAGAAGAAGAGGAAAAAATGATTGAATATATCAAAAAGACAAGCGCTCTTGGAATTAAAGATGATGACATAATAAATGAACTGTTAAATGTGGGCTGGGATAAAAAAATAATTGATGAAGCTTACAAAAAATATAAATCAAAAAATCCGAATCCATCAAAACAAATATAAATTAATCTATTGGAGCAAAATTATAATGCGCAATAAAAAAGCATACCTGTACATAGCACTATTCATCTTGCTCGGCTCTTGTGCAAGTGCATATTTCTATATAGAGACAGAAGAACATGGAAGCGTTCTTGATTATTATAGTGAATACTATCTCGTAAGTGTCAAGGGAAATCTTACTATTGAAAACAGATATAATTTTTCTCTATATGCAATAAGGATTCCGTTTAATCCCAGCAGCCTTACTGTGTTTTCTCTTGATGAGGATGTTGAGATCGCAGGAAACTCAATAAGGATATCTCTTCTTGAACCTAATGAATCATTTACTTTTAGTTATTTTGTATATGGTGTTGCGACAGAAGATCCTTTCAATGATCTTTACAATAACAGATCAAGTGCATTGAGAGACCTGATTGACAACACAGTAATAACAGCCTATGCAGACATGGTTTTCAGCCTCACAAAGGCAGAACTCGGGAAAACTGATGTAAATCGACCTCTTGAAGTCAGCATAACAAATCCGACCGAGCTTGAATATAAGGTAGAAAATTTAAGGATCATAAAGACACATGATGAAGATATAAACAATGAGATATATCACATAGATATAAATTCAAAACAGGTTCTTTATGGTTATGAGGAATGGACCCAGGCAGTTACAGATACTAATTCAGGTCTTAAGGAAAGTGATATCTACTGGCTCTACATAGATATTGTTCCTCAGAATTTCAATATCCTGTATAATGACAGTGTAGATATAAAGATCCTTTCAGAAGAAAATCTTGATGAGTTCCCTAAGGACACACCAGCAATCCCTGATTCAGGAGGAGATTCTCCATCAACAGGAAAGACTCCTACAGCAAGGGTTTTCTTGAGAAAAACTGCTGAACCTACAAGGATTATTCCCGGGCAACTCATGAACATAACTCTTATAGTTACAAATCTTGAACAGCAGGCCAAAGTCATAGTTCTTGAAGATACAATACCAGACGGTTTTGAATTTGTGGATGCTTATGATAATCCTGCAACAAACCTGAAAATAAGAAATAACAAGGTGCAGTGGACGCTTGAAGTAAATAAAGATACATCTAAAGTAGTGTATTTTACCCTGCGTTTCATAGACAATCAAAGTGTTGGTCTTGACTATCTTCCTGCAGCTGTCGCAACCTATGAAGGCATGGAAGTTCTTTCGCCACGCGTTCCGATAATCAAGCGTTTTGTTCCACGAAAAACATTGTATCTTCAAAAAAGCTTAAACTATCTTTCATCAGATCAGGTAAAAGTAACTCTTATACTGAAAAACATGGGTGAGACATCTATTTCCGGACTTGTGCTAAGAGATTATTTTGAAGCTAACGCTCCATTCAGCGAAATAACTGTTTCACCTGAATCAAAAGGTACATGGAATATAGATGAACTTGAGGTCAATGAAGAATGGATAGTATCCTACATGACTGATAACCATGCTCAGATTGAGACTCTTCCTTCTCTTTATGGTATAGAGGATATGTATGTTTTAAAGACTCTTATAAGAGAAAACATTGTATCAAGATATGTATTCATGCCAGGAGTCAATGTGATAGAATTTGTCGGGCTTGTTGTAGTCATACTTTTTCCAATGGTGTTTTTCTACTTAAGATATCTGAAAAAGAAACTCCAGAGACTGAAAGGAGAAGACTATTAGATTAAGAGGAATCAGTATTCTTCTGTAGAATTAATAGAATCAAGCATATCATTAAGGCGGTTGATCTCATCTATTATTTCTTTTGTTTCGTTAAGTTCGCCTTTAAAATCAGTTCCTGCAAGATTAGGCGCGCAGTATGAGATATCAATACCTCTGAAAGCACAGTCAATTGCGCTGTTCATATCTTCAGCATACCTTACAACCTTTTCTGAGGTTGATTCAGCAATCTCGATAAGCTGCATGGCAAGGCCTAAAACAAGACTCATTACAATAGGTATAGTAATAATTTCTTTTGACATCTCACAACCACTTATCGTCGAGAAACACCATGAATATTTAAATCTATTCCTAAAAAGCCACTTTATAGTGGTAAAAAAAGAAACATTTATAAATAACCTGTCTGGCAGTCTTAATTGATGAGTGGTGAAAATTTATGTTTGGAAAAGAAAATAGGGTCAAAGCTGATATTTCTTCTGCTGATGGCTCTTTCAGGAACAGTGCTTGGAATAGTTGGTAATGTCTATTTTCATGAAGTTGGTCATTATTTGGTTGCAAAAGCATATGATCTTGAACCAGAGATGCATTTTACTACAGGTAATTCTGATGGTGGTCTTTTCAGCATCATAATGAGCAATGAATTCAAAGCGTTCGTAAGATTCAATGCAACAAAAAATCAGATCCAAAACCTTTTAGTCACATCTGCAGGACCGTTGGTCAACCTGTTTTTTTCCATAGTTCTTGCAGTGCTGTATTTTGGAGTTTTGAGAAAACTCAAGAAAAATAAAGACCTTTATGTAAAAAAATTCTGGGTTTTTCTTATGCTTGATGTGGTGTTTGTATCTTTTTTCATACCGTCAATTTTGTCTTTTGTGATTAATATGTCGCTTATAAGCGGCTCAGATGGAACTGTTATCTACTCCCTTATAAGACAGATATTTTTCAGTTGATCTGATAATCATAGATTAATTATATAATGTCAATAATACAAGATATTTTCTCTTAAATATTAGGATATAAACTGTTTATTGCAAAATTTGTCCTTTTCTAGTGTACAATAACATTTTTAAACTTATTCTTTTGTAACTATACTACAGTAATGCAAAATGTTTTTTAAGCATGCAAGAGAGGGATTTTTGATATTGGTAGTTATAGCTTTTTTTCTTAGCTTTGCGTCTTTATCCTGCTTTGCTGCTGAAGATAAAACAGAGGACGTTTCAAAAAATATCCCTCCTGATGGCATATATCTTATAAGACCAGAATTATCAGATACTAATGCAGTTGACTTCAGGCCTGAATTCGTAACAGGAGAAAATCTTTTATTCTATACGTGTCTTGAGGGAATTGATACTGCTTATTCTTCTATTGTTTGCGAGGATGATTATGGGGTAATATCTGAGCTTCCCACACATCCCTGGAAATGGGGATGCTTTATCTCATATTTTGACTTGAATGAAACAACTTGCCCCAATCTCGTGATACAGACTGAATATCCATGGAAAGATGAGATACAAAGGATATCTGATAAGATTGTCCTAAAGAATTTTAATTCAATACCTTATGATGTCCTTCTTGATCAGGATAATGACGGCGGCTGGGGAGATGCAGTTAGTACTGCTTATTCTCTTTGGGTGTTCTCTACTTTCAATCGCGAACATTTTGAAAATACTTATCAGGAACAGATTGAAGACGGAATGACTTGGCTTAAGGATAACAGAGACGAAGAGCTTAAATGCTGGCCTGAAGATGAATGCAACATAAAGATTACTGCAATGATACTTGCATTTCTTACACAGTCAGGATTTGAAGATGATCCTGTATGGTACAGAATTGTCCATGATGCAAAAATCTGGCTTGAGTCCCAGCAGAATATTTTTGATCCTGTGGATCCTTCAGAAGGAGACCCTTCTCCCTATGAGTGGACTTTCATGATAACAGGGGAAAATTGGACAATAGAAGGTTCTGGTGTAAGCATAAATTATACAGACTGCATCCTGACATATGCAGACGAGATCGATCAGGCGATAAAAGTTCCTTTTGACCAGTCTCTTAATTTTTCTTTCACTCCAATACATAATGAACAATTTGATTTTGCATGCGCCCAGAATAATCTTGATGTACACATCTTTGATCACAGAGATCAAAACATATTCAATACTTCTACAATAAATCTCTCGTATGTAATTCCAGGACCTTGCTGGGATGATGAGGAAAAATGGCAGCATTGCGATGTGGAAACAACATTATTCGGTTCAATGGTAGGTCTTGAACCTGTGAGAAAAGATCTTGCTGTCAACTGGTTAATAGACGCTTTAAATCAGGATGAACTTGGTGCGCGCTTTAATACATCAAAAGAGATTACAGACACTGCCTGGATGCTTTTCAATCGCTTTGCAAAAGATGAAGAATCAAGCATCCAAATGGAAGATAATATATCACTTTCAGACATAGAAAGAAGGATGGTGAGATTTCTTCTTTATAATCAAAACAATGACGGCAGCTGGGGAAATTCTTCAGATACTGATGATCAGCCAATAATAAAGACTGCCATAGCTGCGATGGCCATAGATCAGGTTAACAATGGAAGCTTTGCAGAAAATCTTGCTGATGCAAATAATTGGATATCAGATAATGAACCTGCTGCAGGTTGGGATACTGTAGAAAAGAATTCTTTGTCTTTTCTTACTTTCAGCAGAAGCGCAAAACCATTCATAAGATCAGATCCTTTACTTGTTTATATGAACAATCCTGTCCAGATAGTTCAGCTATATAATCCAAGCAGTTTTGATTTTACAGAACTTGAATTTATAGTTGATGAGAATCTTCAGGAATATATCGAGGTTGAGCCTATCGGAAGCCTTTTGTCTGATTACTATAAGGAATTCACTATAAGACAGAAGAAAAAGATCGACAAGACAGAGTATGGCTATATAACTATAATGAATGATGAACAGGAAATATCAAAAATTCCTGTACTTGTTCAGGCAGTGCCTACACTTAACATAACATCTCCTGATGAAGTTTACATATTTGGCGGAAAAGGTGTTGTAAATTTCAGGATATCTAAGTCTCCTGAAACCCTGAACTGTGACCTGACCTGGGATGATGTAAAAGTCACAACCAAGTCAAAATTTACTCTGACAAATGAGAAGACGCTGAATACAGAGATAATAATAAGTGAAGTTAGAAATCAGGATGTTACTTATACAGGAGAATTTTTATGCGTGCATGAAGATACCGAGATAGAGATTCCTGTAACAATTGATACAAAACAGTTTGATTCTTTTCCGTTCTCGGTAAATCCGTCTGTTATAAATGTAAGTTCAACCGAAGAAAAACCCTTGTTTACAATATATAACAATGTGGATAAGCCTATTGTGGTTGATATTGAATTTATAGAAGAAGATCCGTATCTTGCAATAGATCAGCAGATTGCAGAAATTCCTCCGCTTGACAAATATGAAATTACACTCTCCTCTTTTTTTGTAGAAAATGAATCTGTAGAATATACCAATGAGATAGTGGTATCTGCATATGGCAAGACAGAAACAATAGATGTTCTTGTTTCTATTGAAGCAACACAGAAAAGAGCATCATTTGTCGGTCTTATAATAATCTTCACAATAGTATTCGGAACCTTGGGCGCAGGAGGATATTTTGCATATCAGAACAAGGAAAAATTGATAGCATTGATACCTCCTCAGATTGCAGCAAAATTCAATATGCTTCCAAGCGTCAAAACAGGAGGAGACGAAGAAAAAGTAGATTCAAAGAATTATCTTCATGTTGCAGAACTTATCAAAATCATGGTTGGACTTGGGCAGGACGAGGATGAGATCACAAAAAGACTTAAGTCAGAAGGCTACAATGACGGCGAGATAAACGAAGTCTTTGAAAGAGTAAAAGAAGAGATGGAAACTGAAGAAGTTCTTGAAAAAGAAGAGAAATTCATGAAACTTATGAAATCTCTTGAGATGGATGTTGGCACAACACGTTCTAAGCTGAAACAGGAAGGATTTACAGATGCAGAGATACAGGAAGCATTCAAACAGACTGAAGATGAGATAACCAAGAAAGAAAAAGAGATAAAGCAGAAATTATCTGATGAAGAAAAATATAATGTTTCTGATGAAGAAGCTAAAACATCAAAATCAGGAGAGAAAAAAGAAGAATAGTAATAATATTTTTAATTAATGTCTGTTGCTTTAATAAATATTAGTTCTAAACAAAAAAGAATTATCTAAGGAGCGCCTTATTATGTGCTTCTACATAAAATTTCACAAAATCTCTCCAGTCAGTAAGCTGTGTTGATCCTTTTGCATCCATCTTATATTTTACGCGCTCGTGATGGTCAAGTTCTGAAAATCTGCATAAGAAGTCAGTAAAGTTCTTAAGAGATTCTTCTTCTGATTTGCCGAATCGTTCAAGTACATATATGCCTTCCCTGTCTTTTAGTTTTGGTTTTATGAACCTGCCGAAACCAGCAAGGTCTGAAGTGAGAGATGGAACTCCCATAGAAGCACATTCAACAGGAGTATATCCCCAGGGTTCATAATAGCTTGGAAAAACACCCAGATGGCAGCCGCACATGGCTTCATAGTAAGGAAGATCAATTAGGCCATCAACTCCATTTAGATATACTGGATAATGGACAACCTTTACGTTGTCATCCATGTTGTTTACTAGGTTGTTTTCCCTAAGTGCTTTTTCAATAGGATCTTCTGCCTCATTTCCAAGATAATGAGTTGATATAGGCGGATTTCCCTCTCTTCTGAACCTGTTTAGGTGTCTCTTGTTGCTTATTAGAAATTCTTTTGAAAAAAGAGTTCTTCTTGTAAGATCCTTGTTTGAGACAATATCCATGACTATTTTTTTCTCGATTTCTTTTGAATGTGATTCAACATAATTTTTGATATGCCTATAGAATGTTTTGTTCTCAAGAAGCTCTGTCCTTATTCCTCTTGCATCTCCGGGTATCCAGAATAATGCAGCAATTGTCCTTTTGCTGTTTTTTTCTTTCAGATAATTGTTCAGCCTTGCAAGAGCCTTAATAAAAAGATCAATGCCTTTATTCCTGAACTCATATCTTCCCACGATAAAAAATGTAAGTGTATGATCCATGTCAAACTGGTAATAAGGGAAAAAGAAATATGTCAAAAACTCCCTGATCTTGTCTTTTGATGAGATATGTATCAATGATGTCTCTTCAAAAGAAGGAAATTTTTCTTCATCCAGGCCGTTTAGCACAAGCACATCTGGTTTTTTTCCAAGAAGCTTTTCTGCTTCTATCCCTGTAATTTCTGAAACTGTCGTGAATATGTCTGAATTTTCTGCGCATGCCTTTTCTGTAGAGAACTTGTCCATAACCCCAAGCTCTTTTGCGGTTTTTTCAGGTTCTATATTATCAAGTTCATTGTAAAGCTCTCTTCCGTTTCCTGCAATGCTTCTACCAAGCATGGTCGCATGTGTTGTGAATACTGTTTTTACATGAGAATCTGCTGACTTTAGCCACAATGAGCCAAATCCTGAAAGCCATTCATGAAAATGGCCTATAATCTTCTTTTCTTTGTTCTCTTGTCCGAAACATTCTATGAGTTTTCCAACAGCAGTTGACCAAAGCATAGGTTCAATAAAATCCCAGCTTGATGATATTGAGTCAACTTTGTATTTTTCCCAATACATCTTCTGTAACTCATTCTGACTGTCTTTTGTTCCCATGAAATCAACAAGTATTGTATCTGGCTCCCCTTTGATCTGCCATTTTCCAAAATGACATATTATACCCTCTTTTTTCAATTTTTCATCTATTTCCCTAAATTTTTCAGGAATCTCTGTTTCCAGAAATTCAACATCTGTCCTGTCGTTGTAATAGGGTCCTATTAGAAAATAATTCTTGTAGTAGGTTTTCATTGCCGCAGCTTTTGACTTTACAACAGTATAGATTCCCCCAACCTTGTTGCAAACTTCAAATGAAACCTCAAATACATAATCTGCTTTTGTTTCCATAATATCCTCTTGCAGGCAGAAGACAGATATTCCTGCTTGCATGTTATTCTAAAGAAACTTGCTTTATAATCTTTGTTGACTACGTAATAATGCTAATCAGCATGCTATGAAAATCAGGATATAAAATACTATGTTCAAATTATTGAAAATTTCGAATGAAACACGATTGAAATCTTGTTTCAATGTGCGCAGAAATTTAAAAAATTTCTTTTCGTTTTTGTGGGGTTTGCTCTGGAAGGGTATTCTTCGAGCAGGTAGGAGAACAGCTATCAGTTTGAGTTATATTAAAAAATAATAGAAATAAATACAGTATTTTGGCGTGAAAAACTATTTTCTTTCCTTTTCCATGAAGAAATCAACAGTCCTTTTCATGCCTTCTTTAAGATCAATTTCAGGACTCCATCCAAGATCTTTTTTTGTTCTGCTTATGTCAAGATAGATCTGCCTTACTTCTCCAGGTACAGGATCAACATGCCTTGCAAAAAATTCTTTTTTAAGATAGTCAAACATAGTCTCTTTAAGCATAACAAAAAGCTCATTTACACTTGTTTCTTTTCCAAATCCTATATTAAATTCCCTGTTTTCAGTATCCTTGTCAAGTGCAATAAGGTTTGCCCTCGCAACATCGCCTACATATACATAATCCCTTGTCTGGTTTCCATCTCCGAATATCAAAGGATCTTCTCCAGCCATCATCTTTCCGATAAATATGGAAATTACTCCTGCTTCGCCTTTTGGATCCTGTCTTGGACCATAGACATTACCATATCTCAATATCCTGAAATCAAGATTATAAAGCCTGTTGTACAGATTGACATATTCTTCTCCTATATATTTAGTCAATCCATAAGGGCAAAGAGGTCTTATTGGATTTGTTTCAGGAGCTGGATTTTTTGCAGGCTCTCCGTATATTGCTCCGCCTGAACTTGTATATATTATTCTTTTTATATTATGCTTTACGCAATTCTGAAGTATATTTATAGTCCCCTTAACATTTATCTCTGCATCAAGAAGAGGCTCATCCACTGAGATTCTTACATTTGCCTGTGCTGCAAGGTGATATACTATTTCAGGAGATTCCTTTTCAAAAACAGAATCAAGTTTCTTGTTTGTTATGTCCACTTTGTAGAATCTTGCTTTCTTGTTTATGTTTTCTTTGTTTCCTGTCCTAAGATTGTCTACTATTGCAACATCATGACCATTTTCTATGAGAAGATCAACCACATGGCTTCCTATAAAGCCTGCTCCGCCTGTAACTAATATTTTCATTTTAGCTAAAAGAAACATGTCTTATTTATAATATTTTCTTATAAGGTTTGATGAATTTCTTAAAAAAGAAAATTTCAGCATACAAAAATATTTTCTTTGGGAACCTCTTTTTTGATCTTGCCTTTTTCCATATTATAATCAGGAAAATAATTATGAAAGACCCGTAGAGGCATAACATTTTGCATAACCTCGATATTCTTGATGACATATGAACCTAATTTGGAAGTGAATTTAGGTACTATCTCAACATTCACGATTTCTATTATATCGCTTTCCACTCTGCTTCTGATTATGCAATGGTATGCCACCCGGCCATCCTTCTCTCCAAGCCAATCTGTAAGGATGTGCTTCCTTAGAACTGGCTCGTTCATTATCTTGTCGTCATTAAGAACCCCTAAAACCTGCTCCCTGCTGATCCCGTAATCAAAATATATTGTATAAAGCTGCATTGCACTGAAAACTCCTGTACCTTCTCGTCCATTGTTGGGAACCACAAAATAATACATATAATTGTTATTTTCCATGCGTTTTCTTTTTCTATTTACAGTTTTTACAGGAATCCCTGTTTTTTTTGATATCTGATTGTCAGATATTGTAGGATCTTTTATGATCTCTCTTAATATTTGTTCTTCCTTGAAATCAATTGTTTTATCGACTATATTGCCTTTAAATTCATCTTTTTTGGCCATTTTATGTTATTATTGGTAAAAAAGATATATAAATGTGTCGATTTATTCTTTATTTTGTTTATATATGACCTATTTTTGGCATTAATGTTCTATATATGGCTTTTTTTTGATATTTTTCTTTTATTTATTCCTTATTTTGAGAAAAGTTTAAATAATAGTTATGTCAGAGTAAACTTAGTTTGGGTATTAAGGGAAATAGGGTAAAAACAGGCTGATAAAATGGTCTGCTATTAAGGTTTGCAACAAAAAACATAATTGGGATAAAAATTTGTTTTTTGTTAAAAAAAGGGTGTCTTGATTTTGACTTTTGATACCCGTAAAGCTATGCAACCTGGCTAAAATGAATGTTTTGTAAGTTTTGACATACGCGAGGTATTAAATTGAAAGTATTGATGTTCGGCTGGGAATTCCCTCCATTTAATAAAGGGGGTCTTGGTACAGCTTGCTATGGTCTTACAAAAGGCCTTGACAACAAGGGGGTAAATGTGACTTTTGTTCTTCCAAAAGCAGGCAGATCAACAAAAGGTCATTCAACGCATGTGAATCTTCTTGTAGCATCTGATTATTATATGCAAAACGACAACATACAATTCAGGACAATAAATTCTCTTCTTATGCCCTACATATCTTCTGAAGAATATGCATATATGTATTCAAAAAATAAGATGAAAGGCAAAATGAAAGAAGGCGCGATGGCTGCAGAAGAAGATGAGGTATATGGAAAAGATCTTTTTTCAGAAGTTCACAGATATGCTGACAAAGCAAAGCTTATTGCAGCTCTTGAAGATTATGATGTCATACATGCTCATGACTGGATGACTTATAAGGCTGGACTTGAGGCAAAAAAAATATCTGGAAAACCCCTGGTCGTTCATGTTCATGCGACTGAGTTTGATAGAACAGGTGGAAATCCCAACCAGTATGTTTATGATCTTGAAAGAGAGGGTATGCATGGCGCTGACAGGGTGATAACTGTGAGTGCATTTACAAAAGACAAAGTGGTTGAGAATTATGGTGTTTCTCCTGACAAGATTACTGTTGTACATAATGCAGTTACATTTAATGATAATAAGTTTGACGTTGATAAGATAAAGATGTCTGATACCGATAAAATGGTGCTTTTTCTGGGAAGGATTACTATTCAGAAAGGTCCTGATTATTTCCTTTATGCTGCAAAAAAAATACTTGACCTCTTGAAAGAAGAGAAAAAAGAGAGCGCAGATATTTCTCAAGAATCAGAAAAAAAAGAGATCAAAACAGGATATGCATATTCCAACCATGAATCTGATGTAAAAACAAATATGGATGTCAAGTTTGTATTTGCAGGAACAGGCGATATGGAGCCTCTTATGGTAAAGAAGGCCGCAGAGCTTGGCATAAGCAGCAATGTGCTTTTTGCAGGATGGGTCACAGGACCTGACATCGACAGATTATATTCAATGGCAGATCTTTATGTGATGCCTTCAGTTTCAGAACCTTTTGGAATCACGCCTCTTGAGGCGATGAGAAATAATACACCCTGCCTTATATCCAAACAAAGTGGTGTTTCTGAAGTAGTCTCTCATTGCCTCAAGGTGGAT
This sequence comes from Candidatus Woesearchaeota archaeon, assembly GCA_046538795.1. Classification (GTDB taxonomy): domain Archaea; phylum Nanobdellota; class Nanobdellia; order Woesearchaeales; family CAZJJJ01; genus JBKHIF01. The sequence continues at coordinate 14,830 of JBKHIF010000006.1, forward strand.
TTTTGGGATGTTGATGAGATGGCGAACAAGATCATGTGCGTCCTTAAGCATTCTCCTCTGCAGGAATGCTTAAGAAAGAATGGTTTTGAAGAAGTGCATAAGTTTAGCTGGGATTTGCCTGCTGAAAAATGTGTTGCAGTCTATAATAGCCTGTTATGAGATGCAGATTATCATAATGTTGAAAATTGCTTTTTGAAGCATAATCTTACTTAGGTAAGTATGGCTGGTAAGTTGAGATTATCAGTAAAAAATATGATTAATACGCTAGATTTGGTGTGATTATAGTTAAGAAAAATAAATTTTAAAAATAATATAATAGTTTTGATACGTCATCAGGAGGGGGATTTAATGGTAAGCATATGTTTTTATTTTCAGGTTCATCAGCCATTCAGGATAAAGAAATACAGGATATTTGATATAGGAAACAGCCACGACTATTTTAACGAGGAAAGAAATATCCATGAATGCAGAAAAATTGCAGAAAAATGTTATCTTCCTGCAAACCGCCTAATGCTTGATCTTATCAGGCAGACTGAAGGTAGATTCAGGATTGCATATTCTATTTCAGGAGTTGCTTTGGATCAGTTTGAGAAATACACTCCTGAGGTTATAGATTCTTTCAGGGAGCTTGCAGATACAGGCGCAGTCGAGTTCCTTTCTGAAACTTATTATCACTCGCTTTCTTTCCTGTATTCAAAACAAGAATTTGAGGAGCAGGTTGCGCTTCACAAAAAAAAGATCGAAAAATTGTTTGGACAGACTCCCAAGGTTTTCAGAAATACAGAACTAATATACAATAATGAACTTGCAAGTTATGTGGAAAAGATGGGATATAAAGGCATCCTTGCAGAAGGTGCTGATCATGTCCTTGGCTGGAGAAGTCCTAATTTTTTATACAGGCCTCATACTGCTGAAAATATTGTTCTTCTTCTGAAAAATTACAAACTCTCTGATGATGTAGCATTCAGGTTTTCAAACAAAGGCTGGGAAGAATGGCCTCTTACAGCAGAAAAATTTGCTCACTGGGTTTCAAACAATAACGGAAACGGATATGCTGTAAACCTGTTTATGGATTATGAGACATTTGGAGAGCACCAGTGGGCTGATACAGGAATATTTGATTTTATGAGGCAGCTTCCGCATGAGATCTTCAAGCATCCGCATAATGATTTCAAGACTCCTTCAGAACTAATTGATGCATATCCTGTGGCTGGTGATCTTGATATACATTCCCCTATATCCTGGGCTGATCTTGAAAGGGATCTTAGCGCATGGCTTGGAAATCCCATGCAGCACAACGCGATAGACCAGATATATCAACTAGAAGAAACAGTAAAACAATCAGGAGATGAGAAACTTATCTCTGACTGGAGAAAGCTTACTACGAGCGACCATTTCTATTACATGTGTACAAAATGGTTCTCTGACGGAGATGTGCATAAATACTTTAATCCTCATGACAGTCCTTATGAGGCTTTTATAAGTTATATGAATATATTGAATGATCTTTTGATAAGGCTGAAAACAAAAAATGTATCTGCAAATATTCCTGAAAATGGTCCTCGGGAAGCTTTGAAAGATGTTATGGCAGTTGCAGGATCAACATCTGTTGCTGATGAGGTTTCTGGTGTAAAAACAACTGCTTCGGCAAACATTCCTTTAGAAACTCCCTCGGTCAAAGATTTTTCCACTGAATAAGAGATCTGAAAAATCATATTTTCAATTTTAAACTTTTTTATTGTATTTTTTTCAAAACATATAAAAACCATTAATATAATATTTGTTCATATGACATATTAAACCACCCTTTCTTATGGATAGGGTGGCTTTTGTCGTTAATATGATTTTTGGGATGGTATTATGAATAAAGATGATGTTGCTCCGGACAAGTATTTTTATATTCATGATGGGAGATCTATTAAGAATATATCAGAGCTTGCATCTATGCTTTCTTCTATGGATGATGCTGTCTTTTCTTTTCACGTCAACGAATCAAAGAATGATTTTGCAAGCTGGGTGAGATTTGTTGTTGATTCTCCTCAACTTGCCGATTCTATGGATAACGTAAAAGATAAGGATAAGATGGCTTCTTTGATACTAAAATCTATTTCTGGAGAGGATGGGGAAAAGGTGTCTGAAATTTCTGGCAAGTCTCAGGAAAATAATAAAGAAGATGAAGTTCTGGAAAAATCTGCTGGCGAAACTAAAACAGTTCGTGAAAAAAAAGTGCAAAAATCACATGATTCTGATCTTTTCTCTTTTTCATCATCTAATAAGCATGAAGAAAAAAAGAACAAATCTGGAAAAATCAAGACTGGCGATCTAAAAAAAGAAAACAACGGTTCTTCAAAATTACCGCCTGTAAAGGAAAAAAAACATCATGATGAAAAATCTCCTCCAAAAAATAAATCGTCTGCAAAAAGCTCTGTTCTTTCTAATAAATATGAAGATGATTTTGATTGGAAGAATATGCTTGATGATATGAAACTTGGAGAGCAGGAAGATATGCTTTCAAGGATAAGTAGAAGGATAAAAGAGATGAACTCAGAGATAAGCGGCGAAGGTAAAAAAATATCATCAGATAAGGAATTTGAAAAAAACAAAAAAGAAAGCTCAGAAGAGATGGAAAAATATGTCAAATCAGATGATTCTGAAAGATTTGAGTCTCTTGCAGATGATTCTGTTGATTTTCTTGAAGAGCTTTCAAAAAGATTGGAATCTCATAGAAAACGATTTTCAGAATCAGATAAAAAACAAGAAGACATACACGAATTTCATCCTGCAAAGAAAATCATCAAAAAGGTGGTAAAAGAAGATGCAGATCCTGAACTGATTATTGAAAAAGGGCTTGATCTTGAAAAAACAAATAAGCTTCTTTCAAAATATAACTCTATTATGAACGATACAGTGAAAAAAAGTATGAAGAGAACTTCTATGCATACATCTGGTGATGATGATTCATCCAAAGAAAAAAGAGAAAAACATGTTTCTCATAAGACTTATCATCATAATCGTTCTCAAGATAAAAAACATAAGACTGGAGAAAATAATATTGGTTATTTCAGTATAATAGAAAGAACTGATGATCTTGAAGGCATAAGTTCAAAATTTGAATCTGATGATGACGGCGATAGCGGGCAAACTTTTGATGATGGGTCTGCACATGAAAAAACTGATGAGAAGCAAAAAAAGGAAAAAAGTTCAAAAAATAAAGTATCAAAAGGAAATTCGCGTGGCTTTTTCAGCATCTTTAAAAAATTAAAGATGGGTTCTCTTAATTCTGTCGGTGCAATGGAACATGAAAAAAAAGCACAGGAAAATATTACTGTCATACGAGATCCTCTTGTGGAAATATCAGGGATATCTGATTTCATAAAAGGTCTTCTCATAGGTATGATTATCGGGATGGTTTTTCTTCTGGTATTTTGAAACTTAATAAAAATTAATCTTGTCTGACATTGCATTTCGTTTAACATATATGCACAGATCTTTAAAAATCAGAAAACAATATAAATCATTGATCTAAAATAAACACTTATGGATATTATTTTTCATGGTGGGGCAAGAGAGGTTGGTAGAAGCTGTATTGAAATTAAAGACAATGGTTCTTCTAAAAGGGTCATACTTGACTGTGGGATAAAGGTCCATGAACATGGCATAGATCATCCGACAACCATAAGCGATATGGAAAATATTGATGCTTTATTTCTGAGCCACGCTCATCTTGACCATACTGGTTCTCTTCCTTTGTTTGATCATATGGGGATGAAATGCCCAATATTTTGCACGCCGGTGACAAAATCTATAACAAAAACTCTTTTGGACGATTCTTTTCACATACAGCTTCTCAAACATAAGCATCCTGCTTATTCGGAATTTGACATAGATGATGTCATGAAAAGAATGAGGCTTGTTGATTACAGGAAAAAAGGAACCTATTCAGGTATTGATTATGAATTTTTTGATGCAGGCCACATACCTGGAAGTGCATCGATACTTCTTGAGATTGGTGGAAAAAGAATACTCTACACAGGCGATTTCAATACTGTGAAGACAAGGCTTCTTAGCGGAGCAGACACAACTTATAATAACATAGATGTGATGATAACAGAATCCACCTATGGTGACTGCGATCATCCATCGAGAAAAAAAGAGGAAAACAGCTTTATCCAAAGCATAAAATCTATATTGGCAGGCAATGGTTCTGTTCTTATTCCTGTTTTCTCATTAGGGAGAGCCCAGGAGATTGCGCTCTTGCTTTCAGATTATGAATTTCCTGCAAAAATATATATGGATGGCATGGCAAGAAAGATAACAAGAATATGCACAAATGCAAAGAGATTTGAATCTTCAGATATTTTGAGACAAGCCATGAAAAAAATAAAAATGGTAAACGACAGGGATGAACGTGAAAGGATAATATTTTCTAAAGGTATTTTTTTAAGTACATCAGGAATGCTTAACGGCGGACCTGTTCTAAGCTATCTGAACAAGCTATGGCATAATCCACGATCAGGCATACTCATGACAGGATATCAGGCAAATGGCACAAACGGAAGGATGCTTCTTGAATCAGAACGTGCATATGTTGATGGAATGCAGATACATTTTGACGGTCCTATTAAAAAATATGATTTTTCTGCACACAGCGGTAAAAATAATATAGTTAATCTGGTAAAAAAAATCAGGCCCAAGAACCTTATAATAAATCATGGAGATCATGGTGCTATGATTGAACTTGAGAATTCAGTAAAAGGCATTGTTGAAAATGTATTTGTTCCAGAGGCTGACCAGTTGCTGAAAATATAGGTCATAATCCTTGCAGTCAAACATTTTTATATCTTGTTAATCACGCACTGCCAGGTAAATTATATGTCATAAATACATCATTGTTTGACTTATTCTGTATGACCGAAATACCGAAACATTTAAATAGGAGCATGCTCTAAGTTATCTCAATGTGTGTTTTTGTGGTGTATGGTTGAGGTGATTTGATGTTTAAAGGCAAAAGGGCCGAAGTCGGCATAGGTACATTGATTTTATTCATAGCAATGATTCTTGTCGCCGCTATTGCTGCGAGTGTTCTAATCCAGACTGCAACAAGTCTTCAGAATAAGGCTCTTTTGACTGGCAAGCGCACCCAAGAGCAGATTTCTACTGGGATAAGTGTTCTTCTGGTATATGCAGAAGATGGCTCAACAAACAATGATCTTGATAATTTTAGTATGAAGATTAAATTGACTCCTGGTTCTGAACCATTAAAACTTAATGATACTCTTATTGAATTTGATCTTAGCGATGGATCTGCTGATCTGGAATATAATAGTACTGGCGATTGTGAAACTGCTGGATCTTTCAAGACATCTACAAGTGGTGATGGTGTTTTTGCTGCAACTCACCTTGTTGAAGGGAGTGAATACAGGCAGCATTATCTGCACAGCGGTGATGTTGTGAAAGTTTGCTTTGCATCTCCAAGATCAATAACTCCTGATGAGGATATAGCTATAAGAATAATACCAAAGGTTGGAATACCGTCGGTAATTGAGACTGCGACGCCAGAAGTTATCAATCAACAGAGATCATATATATTCCCATAAAGATTGAATTGAGTTTGAGATTACAGGTGAAATTATGATGATGGATAAAAAAGCTGAAACAGGCATAGGAACTTTGATATTATTTATTGCAATGATTCTTGTTGCAGCTATTGCTGCTAGTGTTTTGATACAGACTGCGACATCTTTGCAGAACAAGGCGCTTTTAACAGGAGATCGGACCCAGGGTCAGGTTTCAACAGGACTTACCACTCTTTTGATATATGGTACTAATGGTTCTGATGGTTCAATAGAAGATTTCAGGCACAAGCTGAAATTATCTCCAGGCTCAGATCCAATCTCTATGGATGATATGCTTATTGAATTCGGTACTGAAGACCTTAGTTCTGACTATACTTATGTTGGAACTAATTGCAGTTACTATGGTGCTTGCGATGGAAGTTATTCCTCTGCTTTGGGTTATTGCGGAGACACTGCTAACAATAATGGAACATTTGCAGTGAAATATCTTGTCAAAGGATCAAATCACCAAGATGGTTATCTTGTAAGGGGAGACGTTGCAATGCTTTGCTACAGGGCTCCTGGTGGCATTGGTGAAGATACTACTCTTGTCATAAGGATAGTTCCTCCAAGAGGAATCGCTATGGCTGTGGAAACAGCTACGCCAAACATTATGGCTTCAGAAAGGGTATATGTATTTCCATGAATGATTAATAAAAGGTGAAATTACGATGATGAATAAGAAAGCTGATACTGGAATTGGAACATTGATACTGTTTATTGCCATGATTCTTGTGGCTGCTATTGCTGCGGGAGTCCTGATACAGACCGCGACGTCTTTGCAGAATAAGGCGCTCCTTACGGGAGATCGTACTAAGGGCCAGGTATCCACTTCCTTGTCTGTTCTTTTGATATATGCAGAAGATGGCAGTGTTGGAAATTACGTGAACAATTTCAGTCTGAAATTAAAACTTTCTCCAGGTTCAGACCCAATAAAACTTAATGATACGTTGATTGAAGTTGATCTTTCAGACAGCTCATCTGATCTTACATATGATCCTCTGAATACCTGTCCTGCAACAACTACTGGTAATTTTAGCGTTAATTACCTTGTCCAGGGTGCTGACTATACCGAACATTATCTTCACAGGGGAGATATAATCATGCTATGCTTCCAGGCTCCAAGAGCAGTTCTTGCTGATGAGGATATTGCAATAAGAGTTATTCCAAAGGTTGGAACTCCTACAGTTATCGAGACTGCAACGCCAGAAGTGATAAATCAGAAGAGAGCTTATATTTTTCCATGAATTAGAGAATTTATTTTAAACAAATTGATTAGGTGAAATTACGATGATGAATAAAAAAGCTGAAACCGGAATTGGAACATTGATATTGTTTATCGCAATGATTCTTGTAGCTGCTATTGCTGCGGGAGTCTTGATACAGACAGCGACGTCTTTGCAGAATAAGGCGCTCCTTACAGGAGATCGTACTAAAGGACAGGTATCAACAGGCCTTACAACCTTGTTGCTTTACGGTACTAATGGTTCTGACGGTACAATAGAGGATTTTAGGCAGAAGATCAAGCTTTCTCCTGGTTCAGATCCAATAACCATGCATGATGCATTGATTGAGTTTGGTGTTGCATCATCTAATGTTGATCTTACTTATATTGGAACAAACTGCACTTATTATGGTTCAGACTGTAATAGTAGTTATGCTAGCAATCTTGGTTACTGCAGCGATCCAGATAACGATAACGGAACATTTGCAGTGAATTATCTTGTCAATGGTCCTAACCACCAGGATGGATACCTTGTAAGAGGAGATATCGCAATGCTTTGTTTCAGAGGTCCAAGCGGAGTCGAAGAAGACAAGAGCATAAGGATAAGCTTTATACCAAAGAAAGGGACACAGATGACAGTTGAGACAGCAACTCCAAACATCATGACGTCCGAAAGGGTTTACATATTCCCATAAATAACTGATTATAGGTGAATGACGATGATGAATAAAAAAGCTGATACAGGCATAGGAACATTGATCTTGTTTATTGCAATGATCCTTGTTGCTGCAATTGCTGCGGGAGTCTTGATACAGACTGCAACATCACTACAGAACAAGGCACTCCTTACAGGAGATCGTACCAAAGGTCAAGTATCGACATCCATGTCTGTACTTTTGATATATGCTGAGGATGGAAGCACAGGTAATTATGTAAACAATTTTAGCATGAAACTAAAGCTTTCTCCAGGTTCAGACCCAATAAAACTCAATGATACTCTGATCGAGGTTGATCTGTCGGATAGTTCATCTGATCTTACATATGATCCTCTTGTTACATGTCCTACATCAACAGCAGGAAATTTCAGTGTGGAATATCTTGTTCAGGGATCAGATTATTCAGAGCATTATCTGCACAGAGGAGATATAATCAAACTATGTTTCCAGGCTCCAAGAGCAGTTCTTGCTGATGAGGATATTGCAATCAGGATAATACCAAAGGTTGGAACTCCTACAGTTATCGAGACTGCAACGCCAGAGGTTATTAACCAGAGAAGGTCATATATATTTCCTTGATTTTAAGGATTGATGTGCGGTGAATTAATTATGGATAAGAAGGCAGAAACAGGCATAGGTACATTGATTTTGTTTATTGCAATGATCCTTGTTGCGGCAATTGCTGCAGGCGTTCTTATCCAGACTGCAACATCTTTGCAAAATAAGGCACTATTGACCGGAGATCGGACCCAGGGTCAGGTATCTACCGGGCTTACTACTTTGCTTCTTTATGGCACAAATGGTTCTGATGGCACGATTGAAGATTTCAGGCAGAAGATCAAGCTTTCTCCAGGTTCAGATCCAATCACTATGAATGATGGTCTGATTGAGTTTGGAATGTCTTCATCCAGCAGTGATCTGATTTATGTTGGGACAAATTGCACTTATTATGGTTCAGACTGTAACAGCAGCTATGAAGACCATCTTGGTTATTGCAGTGATGCTGCAAATGACAATGGAACTTATACAGTAAAGTATCTTGTTGAGGGACCTAATCATGAGGATGGTTATCTGGTAAGAGGAGATATCGCAATGCTTTGCTTCAGAAGCTCTGTAGATGTAGAAGAAGATAAAAGCATAAGGATAAGTTTTGTGCCTAAGCGTGGAACTCCTATGACTGTTGAGACCGCTACACCCAATATAATGAATTCAGAGAGAATATATATCTTCCCTTGAATTAATGGCTGACAAAAGTAAATTATGTGCTTTTTCAATTTCTTTTTTCTTTTTATTAATTTTCTTGAAATAGAAAACTATATAAACTTCCTTTCTATAATATTTTCTTATTCATTTAGGGTGGTGGTATTTTGAAGAAAGGTGAAGTTGGCATAGGGACTCTTATATTATTTATAGCGATGATTCTTGTTGCTGCTATTGCAGCAAGCGTTCTGATACAGACTGCGACAAGCCTTCAGAACAAGGCTCTTCTGACTGGAAAAAGAACACAAAGTGTTGTTGGATCTGGGATGCAGGCTCTTTTGTTATACGGAACAGATGGTTCTGATGACGCAAGGATAGAAGAGCTTAGGCTTAAGGTCAAACTGATGGCTGGTTCAGAATCAATACGTTTCAATGAAACCTTGATCGAAGTGGATACAAGAAACGATTCTATAGACTTAGAATATAGCTCAGGTTTATGCAATGATTCCAATACTAATTCAACTCATTTTACTGTAGAGACTCTTATTGAGGGAGCTAATTCTAGAACAGGATATCTTCAGTCAGGAGATGTTGTGATGATTTGTTTTGATGCGCCTCATCCCATGGCAAAAGACGAAGAGCTTCAGGTAAGGATTATTCCAAGATACGCTCAGGTTTTGCTGATTGAAACAGCAATCCCTGAAACAGTACTTACAAACAGGGTATTTATCTTTCCATGAGATGTAAGTTTTATTATCGAACTTTATCGAACTCTAAGGTGAGGAGTTTGCCTGTGAGGCACTATTTTTAGCAGATGAGAGGAGATTAATCTTTGAATTTTTTTATTGAAAACTTTTCGGCAATATCTGGTGCTTGGTTCCACAGGAATCCTCTTCAAGGAGCACTACGGTTGTGACTCAAGAAGTCTTCAATTAGAAAATCACGTCTGTTGCGAAAGACGCAATACTTCGTACTTCAGTTAGGGGATATCTAAAACTTTCAGTTTTGGGGATTAGAACTTTTTTAAATTTTTAATAAACTTAAGCAGTGGTTTTCTTTATCTCATTGGATCAACTTTAATTTATTCTTTATTGATTCTATCTCATTATCTTTTTTTTCAGAATTATTTTTGTTTATCATTATTTCTTCAGGAATAGTTCCTGTTTCTTTATATGATGTTTCCTGCTTGTTGCTGTTTATATCCCTTACATATCTTTTCTTTTCAGTTTCAAGATCTTCTTTTACTGAGTTTATCTTTACAGGAACTTTGTTTTCTCTTAAAAGCGATAAGAGCCCATACCACTGATCCTGAGTCCAGTCAGCTTTGTTTTTTGCAACAAAATCTCTGATTATCTCTTCATAGGTCAATGGCCTGTTTTGCTGGATAGATTCTTTTATGATTTCTTTTTGTTCTTCTTGTTTTTGCACTTTTTCTGTAATTGATGACAGTTTATTTTTGATCTCACTGATATTTTGCACATCATTTTTTTGAGGCTTTATTTTTTTCATATTTTTAATAAGCCCTTTTAAATCAGGAAATTCTATCTTTATTTTTTTTCTTTCTTTTTTCACTTTCTCTTTGGTTTCTGTCTTGATATTTTCTTTTTTGATCTTTTTTGTCTTGATTGTTACGAAAGTCTGATATGAAAAATATCCCAAAAACATGAGCAGAAAGATTATTATCAAAGCATTAATAAGATGGGTTTCGATAAATGAAAATAAACCTTTCATAAATCCTGATCTGTTTTCTTCTACCCTGAAATTAACAACAATCGTTTCAGGAGAAACAGGATATGAGCTTGATCCTCTCATCATAAGAACTGAATTATCTTTCTTGTTGACAATAGCAGGTATTATCTGAAAGCTGTAGTTTATTTCGGGGTTGGGATTTTTTCTTAGGGCATTGCTCAGATCAAATGAAAAAGAAATTTTCTTTTCTTCATTAGGACCTAATTCAAAAACCTCTTCCTGAAAATTTATCTTGACAAAACCGTATGTATCAACAACATTAAGCTTGATATTGAGCTGTTGAGCCCTATTATTTGTAAGGGTAAATTCCAAATGGTTATCTTTTTCCTCTGCGAGTCCAAAATCCTTATTGATAAGTCTTTCATTTTCTGCTGTAGCTGCATAGCTAGAAAACAGAAGTATCAGAATGAATAAAATCTTGAAAAGAGTTCTCTTCATTTTTTTTATTTCCTCAAAGACTCTTATGATGCATGAATTTAAATTCTTTTTTCTTTTTTGTTAAAAATCTTTGGATCTTTTGTATGGTATTCCTGATTCTTTAACAAGAGAGACTATCCTGTCTTTTTCTTTCCCTAGTCCTTTCCAGTCAAATATGATTATTTCTGCTGGTCTTGTTGATTGAGATAAGGCAGATTTAAGGTTTTCCTCGTTGAGATTTTCTAACGCATATTTAGGGCACACGTGAGAAAAGGCAATGTTTTCATTTAGTATTATCTTCTTGAAATTGCTCATCGTGTGAGTTCCTCCTATACCAATAGCAGTTATGTTTTTTTTTGATATTATAGATTTCGCATTTTCTATAAGATGCATTATTGTTTCAGCTATTAGATCTCCTGCAATCTGATTTTTCCATTCGTTTTCCAAAGAACCTATCTCGATGAACATCACATGTGATTCAAGATATGGTCCATGGTGTGTTGCTTCCTGTACAACATCAAAATTTTTAAGTTCAGATATTTCAGAATGCCTTTTTTCCATGTAAATTATCGCTTCTTTTACAAATTGTTCTGATGCTTTGCATAAGAATCTGTCTTGTCCGCCCATCTCAGCATTTCCCCAATTTCCCGGAGTATGTGCTGTAAGAGAAGGTATTCCAGATCTTGAACTGTGTTTTGTCGCATATATTATGATATTTTTATCTAAATTATTATTTTCTTTAAGAAATGATAATTTTTTATCTATATCATCATGGTCTATGGTTTCTTCAGATATAGTCACGAGCCGGGTTTCAGCATCTTTGTGTTCATAGATAAGATTTCCTTCATATTTTTCTTTTGTTATTTTGAATTGTGACCTTTTAATAAGATTGTCTTTTATGTTCATCCCGGCAGGATCTTTTTCTGAAACAACAATCGTAATAATAATATCTTTCATAACCAAAAAGATGTAATTCATGATTTAATTAATTTGTTTTTTTAATTGAAAATAAAGATTAATTTTCTACCAAAAACTATATAAACCCGTAAGTAGTCACTAAATCTAATATGATTGGTGTGCTCAAGAAGTTTCTAAAAAAGTTTCTTAAAAGGCTTTTCAAGAAGAAAAAAAATGTAAAATTAGGTCTATATGGACCGCCCAATTCAGGAAAGACTACTCTTGCTAATAGGATTTGCAAAGACTGGTTGGGGGAAGATATGGGTTCTGTTTCAAAAGTTGCACACGAGACAAGAGAAGTACAGATCAAAGAACAGATTAATCTTAAATCTGGCAACAAAGAACTTCTGTTCAATCTTGTCGATACTCCTGGCATTGCAACAAAGATTGACTATGAAGACTTCCTTAAGGCTGGGCTTAAAGAAGATATTGCGAAAGAGAGGGCCAAAGAAGCTACAAAAGGAGTTATAGATTCAATCAAATGGCTTGACGACATGGATGCTGTCGTAATAGTACTTGATTCAACTCTTGATCCATATTCACAGGTAAATATAACTATAGTAGGTAATCTGGTCGCAAAAGACATCCCTGTCCTTATAGCTGCAAACAAGACTGATCTGAAAAAATCAGACATGAAAAAGATCCAGTCTGCTTTTCCCCAATATAGAGTTATCGGAATATCTGCTAAGCAGGGAAAGAATATTGATGAATTTTATGAGTCATTATTTGATCTGGTCGAATAGTTGCGATTATATCTTTGAGTAAAGTTTTTATAGCCATGGATTTTAAGATTGAAAAAGTAAGATTTTGAATTAAAATGCTGACACTACAATTTATTCCATATGCAGAAATTGAATCCCTTAATTCACATTCCAGGATCCAAAAAGTTCTGGGCGTTATAAAAGATAATAAGATAGTTCTTATGGAAGGAAGGCTGAAAAAATCTGAAGAAGCAGAACTCATAAAAAAAACTATGGAAGAGATCGGCGAAAATGCAGATAATGATTTTAAGGGAATTGAGCTTTCAGTTATACAGCCATCTCTTAAGAATAAGGATTTCTTCAGGCAGTTAAGGTACAGGTTTATAAATATGATATTAGGAGATAGGCAGGGTTTCACTGTTGTAGGTCCTGCATCGATTGTAAAAGAGATAAAACAGGATCCTGATAAGCTTCAGCTTTTCATAGAAAATATTTCATCAGGTACATTATCTGTAGAAGATAACAGCACTTCATCAGATTATGAAGAAAACAATTCTAAAAACAATGGAAAAAAAAAGAAACGATCAAAGAAGCATAAGATCGGAAAGAGATAAAAATGCCTCATCAATGTGTTAGATGCGGAGCCATGTATGAAGATGGTTCTAATGAGATCTTGAAGGGCTGCTCATGCGGAAGCAAATTGTTCTTTTTTATAAAAAAAGAAAAGATAGATGAGCTTAAGAATGCCACTGTCAATCTTTCAGAAAATGAGAAAAAGCAGTTGGAAAAAGACGTTCTTGATATAGTCGGCGAGAGAAAAAATGTGGAAACTGGCCCTGATGATGTCATTGTTCTTGACTTTGAATCAATAAGAGCCTTAAAACCTGGTGTCTTTGAACTGGATCTTGTAAATCTGTTTAATGAGAAAAATCCTTTGGTATATAAGCTTGCAGAAGGTAAATATGTTATTGATATTCCAGAAACCTTTTCAAGACATGGCAAGGAAGGTAAAGAAAAAAAAATGATCTAGTTATTATGCTACATATTTTCAACCAGATTTGTTATTTCAAAAACATAGTTTTTATCGGTTATTGAGCCAATTAAACTTATATCTTCTGAAGGATTATATAATAGATAGATTGTATTTACTTTTCTTGGAGAAGCTATATAATCACATATGGACTGCCTGTTTTTTTCTGAGATTTCCCAATCACATTCATAAAGTCCTGATTCATCATATATCAGAAAACGAAGAGATGAAAAAACGTCCCCTTTTTCATCTTTGTAATTAGATATTATAGCCTTATTTTTTTCATTTTCATATGTTTCTATGATAACATCTTGTATTATTATTGTAGATGCTTTTTCATCTTGTTTTGGAACTGCATACTTTCTGTTTTCAAGTATGTCTTTTATATCAGAAGCAATATATATTCTTGGCATAGAAAGATATAGTCTTTTATCTTCTTTGGAAAGAAAATCCATTGTTTTTATTTCTAGATCACTAATCTCTCTCATCTTCAACCTATTTGTCTGCAATTATTTCAACAACATCTCTGTGTTTCAGCTTATGCTCTTTACCTACAGTTCTTTTTGTCTTTACATCTATAGCTCTTATGAAATTATCTCCTAAGTCAGAATGTATCTTGTAGGCAAAATCAAGAGCTGTTGATTCTTCAGGAAGAAGAAAACAATCCGGAAGTACATTTCCATACTGGTCTTCAAGCTTGTTAACTCCGCCTGGAAAGATGGCAATGAGCTTAAGAAGATCAAAAGCCGCTTTATTAATCACTTCCTGAACTCCTGTGCTTCCATAGCTTTTAAGGATATTTTCTTTTATAAAATTAAGAGCAGTTTTCTGTTTTTCTGAAAGTGTATCTTGTTTTGATATTGTAAAATCATCATTTCCTGCGATATAGTCTATAAGATTGTGTTTCGATGCTTCTTTTAGCGCAAGTTCTGATTCAGCAGAGCACCCCACAATTATGTGATCTTTGAATTCTTCTTTTATCTTTATAAGATTTTTTTTTGAAACAGGTACATCTATCTTGTTTGCAGCAATTATAGTTGGTTTAGTTTCTTGCCTTAGATATGAGGCAAGCTCATAAAGTTCATCATCATTCCATTGAGTTGGTTGCTTTTCTATAAGATCTTGTTTTTTTAATCCTGAAGCTACCATGTCTTCTGTAACACCTAATCCAGACAACTGTTTTCCAAGAGCCTTTTTTATATCTCCATGTTCCTGCTGTATTGTCCTTGCGAACTTTTCCCAGCCCTTTTTTAGTATTCCAAGATACCACATGTCAAGCTCTTTTTCAAGAAATCTTACATCTTCACGAGGATCATAGCTTCCTGAAGGAACAGGTTCTCCTTTTTCGTTTGTGCTTCCTGAAACATCGATAACATGGATGAGAGCATCTGCTTGTCTTAGGTCATCAAGGAATTGATTTCCCATGCCTTTTCCTTCATAAGCTCCTGGTACAAGACCTGCAACATCTATTACTTGGATAGGAACAAACCTTTGATGATTTACACAGAAACCTTCTCTTGGATTGCACTGCACATTGAATTCCTTATCAACACAATCAATCCTTACATGTGCAACGCCTGAGTTAGGTTTTATGGTTGCAAAAGGATAATTAGCTATTTCAACATTTGCAAGTGTGAGTGCTTTAAAGAATGTGCTTTTTCCAACATTAGGTTTTCCTACAACTCCTATTATCATAATTCAGAGTAATTTATTCTCTTTTTAAAAGTTTTTTCAATTAGAAGACGTTTTTTCAAGATAATATTTTCTGAAGTTCATCCTTATACGTGCAGATGACATGACCAATGATCTTCTTTTTAATCCGAGGGAAGAGGCAAGCTGGTTTAGGTCATGACCATTTCTGCATGCATAGGTTTCAAAAATTTCTCTGCATCGTGGTGATAATTCTGACATATATTGATCAACAATTTTTTCAACATCTTGATCATCAGATTTTTCTAATCCCTGAAAAAAATCTTCGATTATCTTTTCTTTAGAATAAGTTATTTCAGGAAGTTCATCTGCTTCCAGTTTATTATATAATTCTCTGAATTCCTGTCTTATATTTGAAGCTGCAACACCCAGACTCCTTTTTGTCAATCCAAAATCAGAAGCAATCTCTTCAAGAGGTTTATCAGTTTCATTCCTGTTTGCATAAGAAACCAGCCTTTTTCTTTTTTCAGAAGGTAAATTGCTTACATATCTATGCATAAATTCAACTGTGTGGATAGATGGCCTTTTTGGAAAATCATATAACATGAAATCTTCCACACTTTTAAGACATGCCTCAGGATAGATCTCTCTTTCAAAATCATCTTTTTCTGATCCAAATATAGATCTTAGAATTTCTGAAGAATCTATGAAATCCTGATATATATTTATGTCCGGTTTGCCGATTTTCGCATGATCAAAACCAATCTGAAATTTCTCAAATTTTTTACTTACCTTTTTTTCAATCTGTCTTGTTCTTTCTTTACTGATTCCAAGATCATTTCCAATAGCTGATAATGAATTTCCATTTTTTTCATATTCATTCAAAAGGATTCTTCTTTTGAATACTTCTCTTTCGGTCTCATTTAATGTGGGAAGAAAATGTACAAGTATATCTCTTGCTTCGAAAATTGGATCACTTCTTTGTTTAAATTCTGCATTTTTATCTTCAATAATGTCACTTAGTTCAGTATATCCATCAGAATTTTTATAAACTTCTTTATTGAGTGAGGAAACTTCAAGCGCATTTATCATTTTATTTATAATTTCCGGCTTAATCTTGAAGTAATCAGAAATTTCTTCAATGCTAGGATCTCTTTCATGTGTTTTTCTGAATTCATCTTGGTATTTTGATATTTGATTGAGAATATTGATTTTGTTTTCAGGAATTCTTATTGTTGCAGAATTTTTTATGGCTTTTGTTATTTTTTGCCTGATCCACCAAACTGCATAACTTATAAAGTGATATCCTTTGTCAACTTCAAAGCGGTCAACAGCATCAATGAGTCCTTCATTACCCCAGGATATTCTTTCTTCAAGACTTAATCCATTATATTTTTTGGCAACATTGACTACAAACTTAAGATTTGCCTCAACAATCTTGTTTTTGATATCTGGATCTTTTGTTTTTTCATATAAAGAAAATAATTCTTTTTCTTCTTCAGGTGTCAAGAGAGGGACCTTATTTATCGAAATAAAATAATTTTTGAGAGAATCCAACTCTGTATTTTTCATATTGACAAGTGTTCACATATTATTTATAATATTTTATGTTCTTTTCTGCTTTTACACAATATTTATAAGTATGTTAGAGTAAAAAACATTTATGCTAAAAGTAGATCTTCACCTTCATGCTTCAGAAGACAAACGCGAACCTGTAATGTTCTACGATGCAAAGATGCTTATAGATAGGGCAAAAGAGCTTGAGTTTGATGCTCTTGCTATAACTCTTCATGACCAGTTTTTCTACAATGAAGATATTAAAAAATATGCGGATTCACGAGATATAATACTTATTCCGGGAATAGAGAAAGAAATTGAAGACAAGCACGTACTTATACTTAACATAGATAAATATCCTGATATAGATAAGCTTGAAGATTTGGCAAAACTTCCCAAATCCTCGTTAATAATAGCTCCCCATCCATTTTATTTTATAGGACGGTCAGTAGGCAAGTTCCTTAAGGAAAATCCGTCATTATTCCATGGGGTTGAATATAATTCAGTTTATTTGTCTTTTCTTAATTCAGCGAACAGAAAGGCAAAAAAGTTTTCAGTAGCCCATAATCTTCCTTTGGTAGGAAATACTGACTGTCATTTATTGTCTCAATTTGGCCGCACATACACACTCGTCGATGCAAAAAAAGATAAAGAATCTATAATACGTGCCATAAAGAACAATAAAGTCATTCTTATGACAAGGCCTCTTGGTTTTTTTGTCTTTGTGAAATTTATATTAAGGTCAATACTTTCCAAGTTTGCTGAATTATTTGGCATTAACATGAAAAAGGTTCATAAAACAAAAATAAAAAAAATAAACGACAGAACAGAACAAAGAAAAAATATTAAGCCTAAAACTGCTGAAAAAGCTGATGATTCATGGGATGAAGACCTGAAAGATCCTTTATGATTTTTAGGATAATTTTCCTAAAAAAACAATTAATGTTCCTAAGAACTGTATCTAGCGGAAATACAAAGAGCATTTATGACACCTCAAAGAGAAACATTTTTAAATAAATCAAATTTCCAGACATAAAATGGCAGAAACAGAATCATTTTTGGTACCTCAGGATACATACCTGAAGGCTGGAATTCATATTGGAACTAAGTTCAGGACAAAATATATGGAACCTTTTATTTACAAGACAAGACCTGATGGTCTTTCAGTCCTTAACATCCAGAAAATAGATGAAAGGATAAAGATTGCAGCAAATCTTCTTTCAAAGTATGAACCTGAAGAGATATTGATCGTCAGTCGAAGAGAAAATGGCTGGAAAGCAGTAAAGCTTGCAGGAAAATTTATTGGATGTAAAGTTTATGCAGGAAGATATCCGCCTGGACTTCTTACAAATACGACTCTTGAAGATTTCATGGAAATTAAAGTTATCATGGTTACAGATGCTTGGCCTGACAGAAATGCACTTGAAGATGCAAGCAAGGTTGGAATACCTGTAATAGGACTTTGTGATACCAATAATCAGCCGAACAATATTGATTTGGTTGTTCCATGCAATAACAAGGGTAAGAAATCACTGGGATTATTTTTCTATATCTTAACAAAAGAATATCTTAAGGCAAACAAAAGGCTCAATGATGAAAAAGAGATTCCATTTGATGAGTTTGTCGAAGAAGATTAGATTATATACCCTTTTTACATTCTTTTTTCGAAACTTTTTTATTACTTTCTATTGAAAAGAATCTTTTATATCCAGATAAATATATTATGATTTCATGCAAAATTAGATGTGATTTTACATGGCTGAGATGAAAAACAAAGAGATGCTTGAAGGAAACATTCTTCCTACGCTTTTAAAACTTTCATGGCCTATAGTTGTAGGTATGCTTATTCAGACTGCTTTTAATGTAGTTGATACTATATTTGTAGGCAGGCTAGGACCTGATGCTCTTGCAGCCATGACTATCGCTTTTCCGATAGTATTCTTTTTCATGGCCATAGCTGCAGGAACCGGAGTCGGAGTAAATTCTCTTATCTCGAGATATCTTGGAGCAGATAGAAAAAAAGAAGCAGATAATGTTGCAGAACATGGAATACTTCTGGCCGTTGTTTTATATCTATCATTTTCCATGATTGGCTTATTTGCTTCCAGGCCATTGTTTCAGCTATTGGGTGCAGAAGGAGTCATCTTGGATATGATACTTCAATTCACAAGAACATTCTTTATAGGAAGCATCTTTCTTTTCCTCACATTCATTTGCAACAATATTCTCAGAGCTGAAGGTGATACAAAAACCCCTATGGTGGTTATGACCATAGCTGCAATTATGAATATCATACTTGATCCAATATTCATATTTGGACTTGGAATAATACCTGCGATGGGAATCAGGGGAGCTGCGCTTGCAACTGTCCTTGCAAGAATGG
>JBKHIF010000007.1:0-33572 GCA_046538795.1 Candidatus Woesearchaeota archaeon
GTTTTTTTTTGAAAATTTCGCATGAAACACGATTGAAACTTTGTTTAAATGTGCGTAGAAATTTAAAAAATTTCTTTTCGTTTTTGTGGGGGTTGCCCTGAAAGGGTACTCTTCGAGCAGGTCGGGGAATAGCCATCGGTTTGAGTTATTTGCTTTGTTCAGGATCAGATCCATATGATGTATGTCTTGATTTTTCAAATGACTGTTTTACCATTTCTAGATTGTATTCAGGAAGTCTTGGTACGATCTCGTTGAAATAGAAAGAAAGCTCTTCTCCTCTGAAATCTAAGTCATCATACAATTTTAAAGATTGTTCAAGCTGGGTTTCAAAGAATTTTTCTATGCCTTCGTTTTCTTTGAGATATCTGTCAAGATTTTTCAGGTGATCAGCAAGTATGAATGATCTTGCCCTTTCTAGTTTTTTCTGATATTTTTTCTTATTATGTTCATCTTTATTAATTTCATTTATTATGATTTGTGATTTTAGAGCTAAAAGATATTCTTCATTTGTAATAACACTTATCGCTTTTCTGTGGACATCTTTATTTTTATCAAGATAATTAAATAAGCTATCATAAAATTCTGCTTTAGCTTTTAGAAGTGTCTGATGGATCTCATTTTGGATAGTTGATTTTTCAAATCCCCTGTATCCTAGATCGTCACATATAGCTTTTATCTTAAGTCCATCCTCAAGTTCAGGACTGTTTCTTACAAGATCATCAATATGATTCCATTGCATTTCATGGGGTAATACATAATGATTTAAGAATTTTAGGCTTTCTTTTCAACATATTTCAAATAAGCGGTTCTTATTGTCTGATAATTTCTTTCAAGAAGATCTGATATTTGATTGAACTGCAACTTGTAATTTTCATGAAGATAACCGACTATCGATTCCTGTATGCCTATATTTTTATCTGCTATTGCAAAGAGAGGTATGAGATATGTTTTCTCACTTATGTCAAGATTTCCTTCAAATTTTTCAAGACTTTTTCTGTAAGTGTTGTCGATTGTTGACTGTGTCCTGTTTGTAAGTATAGAAATATCTTTAGAAGAAAAACCAAGCTCGTCCTTAAGATATCTGCAAATAGATTCAAAAGCGCCGAGCTTAAAAGAAAAAATAGAGGCAGGCAAAAACAATTTGTCGGGGGTGAGAAGTTTTTCGTCAAACTTCCTGGAGAGAGATTTAATGATGTTTCTTTGCTCCTTCACAGGATATTTTTCCAGAAGACTCAAGAAGCCTTCGATCAAAAAATCCTGGTCTGAAGCGGCCTTACCTCCCATAATAAAACATCATATAATATATGGGGTCAACTTATATTTAAAGCTTTCTATTTAGTAGTCTTATATTATTATTTGATTATTGATATTTTGTTTTTATTTTGCTTTTTATTAATTCTTTTGCATTTATATTTATCTAGATAATACTATTCTATTATTTAGCTTTGTCTTAGAAGTGGTGTGCTTATTTGCCAAATCTTCTTTTTCTTCTTGAGTATTCTTCAAGGCACTCGACAAATTTTTCTTTGGTAAATTCAGGCCAGAGCATGTCTGGGAGAAATATTATTTCAGAATAGACTGTCTGCCAGGTAAGAAAACCAGATAATCTTTGTTCAGAGGTCCTTATAACAAGATCAGGTTCAGAATCAAGGTACATGGATTCTGAGATCAGTTTTTCATCGATAGAATCAGGATCAAGACCTTCTTTCACTTTTCCTGCTATATTTTTTACTGCATCGATTATCTCTGTCCTTCCTCCATAGCCCATCAGGAAGTTGAGGATATAATTATCATGTTCTTTTGTCTTTTCTATGATACGATTCATGCTAGTTCTTATATTTTCAGGAAAGAGATCAAGGCGTCCTATGAAATTTATCTTCACACGATTTTCATAAACCCTTTTATCATTTTCGAGCTTTTCAAATTCCTTTTCAAATATTCTCATAAGAAAATCGACTTCTTCTTTTGGTCTCTTGAAGTTTTCATGAGAAAATGAGAATAATGAAAGTTCTTTTACATCTAAATCCTGGCACCATTCGATAAGTTCTTCGACTCTTTTAGCACCGTCTTCATGGCCTTTCCATGGCTTCCATGCATTTTTTTTTGCATATCTCCTGTTGCCGTCAAGTATTATTCCGACGTGTTTTGGATAATTTGTTTCCATTTTAGATATGTTCTTTGATTTGTGATATTATATAAAATTATGTTCTATTAATCTGTTTTTTCTTCATTGAATACCTGTGCCTGGAATTTGTAAAGTTTTATGCTAGGCTCTTTCCATGCATCTGAATTAAGCCCTGCCTTGTTGCACGTGTGCATGAGAAATTCTTCTGGACTCCATCCATATTCAGTTGCGACTTGTGGAAGCAGAAGCCCTGAGTGTTCTTTATCTTTTATTATGAGTCCATCTTCACCGATATTTATCTTTTCAAAATATTCGCTTGGTTTTTGGATTTCTATGAGTTCAGGGACGCTTAATACAGATATTTCTATATCTATGTAGTTTAGCTCAGATTTTGACAGCGGCGGAAATCTCGGATCCTGGAAAGCAGAACTTCTTGCTGCAGAAATTATTGCTTCGTAAAGAGGCAGCGTGGGCATAGGATATCCTATACATCCTCTTAGGTTCTTATTTTTATGAAGTGTTACAAACACTCCTTGTTTTTCAGAAAATTCCTGTCTTATCTCATCGCTTGTCTTGAGATGCTCTCCTTCAAAAGCGCTCTCAATACTTTTTCTTGCAAGCTCGATAAGCCTATTCCCTTGATTAGAAGTAAGCATTTTTCGCTTATTTGACCTTTTTCTCGAACTCTTTCTTGAACTCTTCACATTTTTTCTTGACTGCTTTTGCTGCATCTTTCAGGGTTGCTTCAGGTGTTTTTGATCCATCGGTCTCAAGTACTATTCTTGGGATGCCTACAAGAGGATGCTTTATTGTGTAACCTGCTGCTTTTATGTGCTTGTCATTCCAGAGTTCTTTTTTGAGCGCGTTGCAGAAAGAATGCCCTTCGCCCGGAAGCTCAAAGACCATCCTGCTTTTTGTTTTTTCGATAACCTTGATTTCCATATTAGAATCACCTTAATTTACTAAAACGAAATACAATTTATTTAAAAACCTTTCTTTTGAAAAAGCTGTTTAGAGATGACTTCTTAATTATTGTCTGATAAGCTTATAACAGCTAACCTTTATCCTTTCGATCTTTTTTTTATGTATTATGTGCGTATTTTTTAGTGGATAATTATAGTCATATATCCTTTGAATCTTAAATCCATGATCTTTTGTGATCGCTTTCACAAAATCTTCTGTTGATGTTTTGTGGAAAGAGTATATCATATTTGATGTTTCAAACGCTTTTTCCAGAAATGCTTTATCTGCATGTTTGGTCTTTGTTCCGAATGGAGGATTTTGTATTGTGAGATCTGTCTTTTTAGAGAATTTTTTAACATCTTCTTCGACTATTTCATACTTTCCTTTGAATTCTGACATACTTGATATTTCTGTTAGATTTTTTTTCAGGATGTCTGCTGCTTTTTTGTCTTTTTCGACAAAATAAACTTTTTTTGCTCCAAGAAGAAGAGATCCGATTCCTAAGACTCCTGTTCCTGCTCCAAGATCGGCAATAGTTTTTCCTTCAATCTCTCCTGACATGAAAGCAGTCCAGAGTATATCTCCTGCAATTTCCGAATCAGTAACATACTGCTCATCCTTAAGAGAAGGATCTTCAAATCCTTTAAGTCTTGAAAGCGTAACTGAAAGATCTCTTTTTGAAACCATTTTTATCATAACATTTTTATGAGCTTTTCTTTTGACTTTAGCCCTGATATTATCTTTATATCTTTCTTGTAATTTTTTCTGAAGAATTTAATGATTTCTATATTTGCCTTATTGTTTTCTGCAGGTTTTGCTATATCCATTTTTAATGCCTGTTTTGATTCATCATAACCAATAATCATTGTTTTTGGAGAATTAGGCTTAACATAAAGTCTGATTGAATCATTATTTTCTATGTATAAATTGATTTCCATATTTATTAAAGACATAAAAATAAAAAATATTGATCATGAGATCAGCTATAATCTCTCCAGATATGCTTGCATTCCTTGCACTTGTAGAATTTGGTCTCGGGTTCATCAGAACTTCTTGTCTGCTGCAGCCAAAAATATGCTTCGTTGTATCCGCACTTAGGGCATTCTGCTTCTACAACAGGCTTGCTTTCAAAGTCCTCATCAACAACCTCTATCTCTTCTTTCTCTTCGATTGTGTCCTTAAGTTTAGTGTTTTCTGTATCTTTGTTAGTGTAACCGCATGTGCAACTCTGAACATATTTTCCAGATTCTTTTTTTGGCACAAGTATTGAACCGCATTTTGGGCAAAACATCATTTTTTCATCACCGGTTTATTATTATTATTATTATTATTTTTGTTATGATTATTATATGTTTGTTTGTTGAAAATTTTTAAAATCCAAAATCATCAAAATATACCCATTATAGATTGTATTAGATTCACAGCGCCTATCTTAACCCATCCAAGATATGGCACCCTAAATCTTGCAACGCCTATTACATCGTTTTCTGGTATGCTGCTCTCAAAACCATGGGTTGTAGGGTTATGATCTCCCTTAGTTTTGAAAAAGATTTTATCGTCTTTTATATTTTTTTCGATAACCCTGTGAATGATAGGATCAGGTCTTGTACTTCTGAAAACGATCACGTCTCCGACTTTGATATTTTCAGCATCTTTTCCTGTAAGTATCATTATATCTCCTGTGTTGAATCCATTTTTGAAACTAAATTCTTTGAATTCTGATTTGGTGATGCCATAGTTTTGATAAAATTCGTCTTGATTTATTTTTTGGCTTTCATAAATAGCATCGCTTTTCCACCAGTCATCAAAAGAGCCGTCATGTTCCATGCTTCCTGAAACAACTGCAACTATTGGGTAGCTTGTTCCAAGGATAAGGCCCAATCCAGGATATACAAGATACTTGATGACAATAAAAGCTATTGCTATATTTGCCAATAAAGAGAGAACTGAATCATCCTTGTTTAGGAAATCTCTTATCTTTTTCCATGCTCTCCCAAGCTTAGAGTTCTTCAAATTTCTTTTCATCTCTTTTTGAAAATTGGAAAGCATATTAAAAAGTTTATGCTTTTTAGCTTTTTAGCTATCTAAATTAGTTTTTAAAAAGAAACTTTATATATAGTGTCGTCTTATTTTGATCATCATGGGATTTTGTGCAAAATGCGGAAAAGGTATAGGTTCAGGCAGTCTTTGTGATTCCTGCAGGCTTTCTGAGATGATTGATATAAAGAAAGCAAGGGTTAGAGACATAATGATTTGCAGCCACTCAGGACAGTTATTTTATCAGAATAAATGGCACAAGGTTTCTGATATGGAAAAGAAAGTCTCTGAACTTCTTACAGAAGATATTGTGAAATCTCTTGATATTAAAAAAAATGATTTTGTTGTTTCTGTTGTTACTCCTGCTGGATTATCTGAAGATATAAAGAAGCATGATAAAAAATATGTGTTTGATTTCAAGGTGGTTATACGGGTTCCAGGATCAGATATTCTTAAAACTGAATTCAAGATGAAAGGAAAGGTTGTTTATGAAATTTCATCTAAATTTGGCAAGAAGAATACTCAATATTTTGAAGGTGTTCTTCATGTGAGAAATCCAAGTGAAGATCTCCTCTCTTTTCTTGATGAGCTTTTTGACAAAGCTTCTTCTGAAGGTGTGTTTGTCACAGGCTACAAGAAACAGAAGAATGGTTATGATTATCAACTTACTTCAAAGAGATATGTGATGAAGATAGGTCAGGAATTACAGTCCAAGTTCGGAGGCTCCCTTAATGTTTCTGAACAGTTGTTTTCAAGAGATTCACAGACAAGCAAGGATATATTCAGGGTAAATGCGACATACACAATGCCTCCTTATACTAAAGGAGATTTTATTTTCAAGAATGATGAGATTGCAAGGGTTGTTTCTGTTGGCAAAGATATATTTGCAAAAAATCTTTTGAGCAGTGAAAAGTTCAGGGTAGAAAATGATTCTGGCTTTAAGAAAATTGAACCTCAAGAAACCAATGTTGTTGGTGTTTATCCTGGTTTGACTGCGCTTGATCCTGAGACTTATGATGCAAAAGAGCTTGTATCCTCAAAGAAACACAAGATAGATGACAAGGTTTTTGTAGTTTCTTATGGAAACCGATTGTATGAGGCTTAAGTTATATGAAAAAAGAAATATATTTTTACGGAAGAACGATAAATTCTGCTGATTACTGTAAACTTATAGATAAGAGAATAAGGATATTTATCAGGACGAACAATCTTTTCAGCACAAGTGATAATATCTGCATAATTGATGATTCTTCTGCTGCCTTTTTTGTTACAAAACATATCTTAGAAAGGCTTTCTTTGAAATTTCCTATAAATATATCAACCCAAAAAAAGATAACAAAAAAAGCTTTGGAAAAGTTTGATAAGATTGTATTTCCTATAACTGCAGATCATGTGATAGATGAATTCTTAGAGGACATTTTCTTTTATGATATTGAAGAGTTCCATAAAGAAAGACCGCTTTCGATTCTTAATACAATAACTGAAAAAGAATGTTTCCTGTTTGCAAAAGAGATGAAGCTAATACCCAAAAACATGAAGATGAAAAAGCATCTTCTGGACAGTTTTGAAGACAATTTTCCTGAGACAAAGTTTGCGACTCTCAAGAGTGTTGATGTTATTGAGGATATAATTTCTTGAAGTTGATTTGAATTATTTTCATATTTTCCGTAAACTATCCGTTTTTTCTTCAGAACCTTATTTTAATGATTATTTCTTTCTGAACTATCATGAAAATTGAGCTATTCCACATAATAGTTATGTTTCTTTCGCTTACTGCGATAGTTATAGCAGTTGTTCCTGAAGAAGGCTTTGATATTTTTATCCCAAGAGATACTGGATATATTGACATATATTTTACAGCACATGATAATCTTAGCGAAATAATATCATCTTATATCTTGTCTTCATATGATGTTTCCTGCGCTTTTTTTGATCTTGAGGATGAGGCGATAATTTCTTCATTGGAAAGGTCAAACGCAAGAGTTGTTATAGATGATGAATATTCTCACAAAATAGAGGGTTCACAGATTGATTTTGTAAGTGATTTTTCAGGAAAACTTATGCACAATAAGTTCTGCATACTTGATGATCAGATTGTAATTACTGGTTCGATGAATCCGACAGAAAGAGGGATAAATCATAATGATAATAACGTTGTGATAATAAATTCCAAGCATATAGCAAAAAATTACCTTGATGAGTTTAATGAGATGCACAAAGGTATATTTCATGAAGGAAGCAATGTAAGATTTCCTGAAGTGTACATGGGTGATAAGCTTTATGAAAATTATTTTTGCCCTGAAGATGATTGTAAGAAAAAGGTTTATGCTGAATTGTCAGCTTCTGAAAACAGCATATATTTCATGACTTTTTCTTTTACTGACGATGATATAGGAAATCTTCTTCTGGAAAAATATAACTCTGGATTTGAGGTTAAGGGAATTTTCGAGACAACACAGGCAGGAAGTTCCTATAGTCAGCATGAAAAATTAAAAGGGTTTTCTATCCGCGACAACAACAAATATACAATGCACCACAAGGTTTTCATAATAGACAATGAGACTGTAATTACAGGATCGTATAATCCGACAAAAAATGCCGATGAGAACAATGATGAAAACATCCTGATAATTCATGACAAGAGGATTGCAGATATATATCTTAAAGAATTTGAACGAGTCATGTCAATTTCCTAAATAAGCTTATATTTCTTATAGTATTAGAGCTTTTCATATATATTTAAATATTAATTCCGTGATGCATGCATCTTATGGCAGGTTTATCAACATCTGGACAATTGATGATAGGTTCTATTGTATCTTTTATAGGTGGACTTCTTTTGTTTTTTCTTCTTGGATTTAAACTGATGAAAAAAGTAGCGATAATAAAAGATACGCCTACATCAAAAATAAGATCCATGGCAATAGGTCTTGTTGAAATAACTGGAAAACCTTTTGCAGAAAAATATCTTATAACTCCTTTTTCAAAGAGCAATTGTGTCTATTACAGGTATGAGATCAAAGAATACAGAAGATATACGACAAGAGATTCTAAGGGACACACTCATACACATCATAAATGGGTAACTGTTGCAAATGGTGGACGAAATATGGCTTTTTTCTTAAAAGATGATACAGGCCAGGCATATGTAAATCCAAATGGTGCTAATTTTGACATTCCTCTAAAAAGGCTTTTTTTACAAAAAGCAGGTCTTTTTGGAAACTTGGGCAATCTTGTGAATACTCTCAAGAACTGGGATTCTTACATGAAAGGAGATGTAAGTGCGCAGGCTCTTAATCTTGTTCCTATTGATGTGAACAAGGGAATAACATTCAATCGCGTTGGTGACAGAAAATATTATGAATATTTTCTTGAACCTGATGAAGAAACATATATACTTGGAACAGCAGCAAATGATTCATCTGCTCCCAACAATGTACTTGTGAAGAAAGGAGAAAATGAACCAACTTTCATAATATCAAATAAGAGTGAAAAAGAGCTTTTGGGATCTCTAAAAACAAAGATGATACTTTCATTTATAGGTGGAGGATTATTGATAATAATTGGAATAATATTATTTTTATATAATTTGGGCCTTTTCTAAGGTGCAAGAGGTAATCAAAATGAACATGGTCGGAATAATTATAGGTGTTGGAATTGGTCTTTTGATCCTTTTCCTGATTGGATTTTTTATATCTATATATAATAGCCTTGTCAGACTTAAGAACAATATCGAGAAAGCATGGAGCAACATTGATGTTCTTCTTAAGCAAAGACATGATGAGCTTACAAAACTTATCGAAAGTGTCAAGGGATACATGAAGCATGAGAAAGGAGTCCTTCAAAAGGTTACAGAAGCAAGGACTGCTTTCATGAAGGCTAACACTGTTGGTGAAAAGGCTAAGGCAGACAATGTAATGGAATCAACATTGAAATCAATTTTTGCGGTTGCAGAAAACTATCCGCAGCTAAAGGCAAATGAGAATTTCATACAGTTCCAAAATAGGATATCTGAAATTGAGAATATGATTGCTGACAGGAGAGAATTCTACAATGATTCTGTGAACACTTTCAATATAAGGATCGAACAGATACCAGATGTCTTTGTTGCAAACATGCTAAATTATCAGAAAAAGGAAATGTTTAAGGCTGATGAAGCAGATAGAAAAGACGTAAAGGTTGAATTTTAAATTTTTTTATTGAAAATTTCGCATGAAACACGATTGAAACTTTGTTTAAATGTGCGCAGAAATTTAAAAAAATTCTTTTCGTTTTTTTTGGGTTAAATACCCCGTCATTTATTTTTTTCCTATACATTTTTTAAATAATTGAATTTTACTTTCTCGTTATGGCAAAGAAAAACAGATTTGTTTCCTCGATTATAATCTTCTTTAAAGGTCTTCTTATGGGTTCTGCAGATATAGTTCCTGGAGTTTCAGGCGGGACCATTGCGCTTATCACAGGCATATACACAAGGCTTGTAGACGGGATCAGCAATTTTTTCAAGGTGCTGAATTTTGAATCTCTCAAGGCCTTTGCCACATTTGATAAAAAGAAGATAAAATATATTATCAGATCGATAGATTTCGCATTATTCATACCATTGTTCCTTGGTATTGCAACAGCTTTCCTTTCACTTGCCAATCTTATACATTATCTCATGGAAGAAGCGACAGTTAAGACATATGCTTTTTTTTTCGGACTCATCTTAGGTTCAGCAGTGTTTCTATATAAGAAGCTTAAGCATATTGATCTTAATACAATTCTTTTTGCTATTATAGGATTTTTGATATCTTTTTTGGTTACAGGTTTTACAGGAGTTAGTGCAAATCATTCTTTTCCTGTAATATTTGGTTCAGGAGCTATTGCAATTACAGCCATGATACTTCCTGGTATTTCTGGTTCATTCATGCTTGTTCTTCTCAATCAGTATGAATATGTGATCGGTGCGATAAAAGATCTTAACATAGGAATAATTTTTGTATTCGCTTTAGGAGCTTTCTTTGGCCTTCTTGCATTCACAAGGCTTCTTAAATATCTTCTGCATAGCAAGGAAAATCTTACCATGGGATTTCTCATAGGACTTATGCTTGGAAGCCTAAGACTTCAATATACAATAATATCTGAAAACCAGATGACGACTCCTGTTTTTATCTGGATGATTGTTGTAGGGATAATTGGATTTTCAATAGTATTCTTGCTTGATCTTTTTGGAAAAAGATATGAAGAAAAAACCTGAAGATGGAAAAAATATATGATATATTTGGAATAGGAAATCCTGTTGTAGATATACTTGCAAAAATAGAGGATACTTTTATTGAAAAATTGTCATTGAGAAAAGGCTCAATGCATCTTATTTCAAGAGAAAGAAGAGAAGATATACTAAAAGAGATCGCATCGATTCCAAAAAATATAGTTCCGGGTGGATCGTGTGCAAACACTATGTTTGCACTTTCTGATTTAGGACTCAACGTAGTATATTCCGGAGCGATAAGTTCTGATGAGTATGGAAATGCTTTCCAGAAATCAACTGAAAAATTTGGGATAACAGGAAATCTTTCTCTAAAAGAATCACCAACAGCTTCAAGTATAATCCTCATAACAGAAGATACTGAGAGGACAATGAATACATACCTTGGAGCCTGCAGGGAATATGATTCTTCTGACGTCGATATCGAGAAACTTAAGCAGTCAAGGTTTCTTTATTTTACAGGATATATGTGGGATACAGAATCACAGAAAGAAGCCTTAAAAAAAGCTATAAAGATCGCTAAGGAAAATGATGTTAAAATAATATTTGATGTTGCTGATCCTTTTGCAGTTAGCAATTCAAGAGAAGATTTTCTTAAGATAATCAAAGAAGATGCTGATTTCTTTTTTGCAAATGAAGAGGAGGCAAAGATGCTTTCTGGAAAAAATACTTCTGATGATGCTATTGAATTCTTGATGTTAAATGCCAAAGCTGGAGCTATTAAACTAGGATCAAATGGATCAGTCATATTCTCAGGCAATCAACGTTTTGACATAGACATATTCAAAGTTGATGCAGTCGATACCACCGGAGCAGGAGACATGTATGCCGCAGGAGTAATATTTGGAATAGCAAAATCTCTTGGTTTTGAAAAAGCTGGAAAGATTGCATCTTTCTCATCAGCTGAGGTTGTAAAGAATATAGGCGCCCGGCTTGATTATTCTTTGAAAAAAAAAGTTTTGGATTTATAATCTAAGGTCTCCGTAGTAATATGCTTTTACCACTTCTCCAGTATCAAGATGTAATAGTATCTCAAGCAGATATTTTTGTTCAAGGTCAGGAGAGACAATCGCAGAATAATCGCATTCGCCTTCTATTAACATCTCATCAACTATGATAAGATCGCCGGGATCTGGTGTCACAATACGATCCCTTACCTTTATCACGATATTTTTTTTGTCAAAATTGCAAAGATTCATATTGTGATAATTCACTTCAATCTTATCAAGTATCAGATATGTGTTGTACAGATATGTTGTCTGAAGGCCCTTTTTCCTTATGTTGTCAGAAAGCATGACTGTCATGCTAAATCTTTTTGTGAAGAAATCAAGATTAAAGTTCTTAATATCAACCATAGTGGAGTTAAAAACCATAAAATCATACATTCGGGTTATTTTCCAATATCCATCGATTTTTTGGAGAACAATCCCTGCGAAAAGTTTTGTTCTTGTAGAATCAAGATAGATTGCGCTCAATGCGTTATATTCATCTATATATTTTATCTTTCCCGGTATGGTTATCTCTATGTCTTTTGTAGTTACTATAGGTTTTTTCAGATCCTCATCGCTCGGAAAACCATATATAAGAGTTATATTTTCATCCATTGCAAAATAAAGTTCTTTTAAGACAAAAGCATAATCATTGTCAGAAAAAACAGATGCAAGGTCCTGGAAGTCTTTCTTATTCATGGAGTTTTCAAGAAACATCATAAGATTTTCAGGATCCTTAAATCCAAGAGTGCTGTTTCCTGTAGGATATGAGCATCCTGAGATAAATACAAATGAAGAAATAAGCACAAGGAACAGAAAAATAGTCTTAATCCCACCAGAACCTATGCTTCTCATAATATATTGAATTAAAAAGAAACTTAATAAAAATTTCTATTCTAAATGTATCTTTATCTTTTTTTTTCAAGAATGCCGTATCTCCTCATAACTTCCACATATTTACTGAAATCAGATGATTTCTTGAAATCGTCTAGTACAGGACGAGGCATCATCTTCATCATCTTGTGTGTTGTACTGAGGACGTCCTTGACATCAGATTCAAGCCTTGGCTTATAAAGCATGACCTTGTTGTATGAAGGAGGGCAAAGCATCTCTTTTTCTTCTTCTATTATTGCGCTTCGCGTCTCTTTTTCAGAAAAAGTTTCATTTCTTGTTCTGTCGTTTCTGTTAAGGTTGTCTGCCCAATTATCTATGAAGTTATCAGGCTCTTCTTCTACTTCAAGTTTTTCTTTTTCTTTCTTTGGATAGAATTCTACCTTTTTCTTTGAAAAAAAATCTTCATCACCTGATAATTTATTTTGATTTCCAGGAGATTTTTCTATATCAACATCAACATCTTTTGTTTTTTTTGACAAAAGAACATCAGATACTGCATTAAAAACAGTTTTCCAAAAGGAATGATTTTCTACGACGTGCACAGAAGACGAAGAATCCTTAAAATCAACAAATTCATGCCTTTCTTTTATTTTTTTTCTTATGTAGCTTATCTCCTTTACTATAGGAAATTTATTGATTATCTTTTTGAAACCTTTTTCCTTTTCTTCAAGAGGGAAATTTTTCTTGTCGAGATATTTGTCAAGTTCAATGTTGAATTGATTAGCCATATATTCACCAATATTTCTTTGTTGGGCATGCCTTTTTCAGGCAAAAATCCTTTTTTCCAGTCAAAGACCGGTTGTACACAGTGTATAAAAAGTTTACGGATTGGTTTTTATACATCTTCAGGCATAACATGCCTTTTTATAAGCTTATTTTATGAGGCGTATCTGCATCTTATAAAAATTTTTTCACAGATTTTATTAATGAGTAGGGTTATAATCAGTTTGATGGCTTTTAGGAAATACTTGTTTTTTGCTGTTGTATCTTTTATCATAGCATTATCTGTTTTTGATACTTCTCATGCAGGGGGACTTAGAGAGATACATAAAGGATCTCTTTATCCGGGTGAGGTAGTAACTAAGAATGGAATGTCGTTTTACATATCTCATGTTGAATCATCTGAAAAAGCCCATATTACTTTTATGCTGCAAAATGAGAACAGATCTTATTTCATTGACCGCAACGAAACTTATGCAGATGATTATTTTAATATGATATATCTTTTCAGGATATTTGATCTGGACAGGGGTATAGGAAAACTTGAGAACGGAACATTAAAAGAGATACCTGGTTATATTTTTATAATCAACACTAAGATTCCTTATCTTGAAATTTCCCAAAAAGCTTCAGTCAAAAAAGCTGGTCTAAAAGACAACGTTAATATAAGGATCACTATTAAAAATTCAGGAAGCCCTACTCAAATTAAATTTTCTCAGGCAATTGAAGATGGCATTGTTGCAGTTCCTATAAGGAATCTTAGCATAAAAAATAATAATCTTGTCTATGAAGGAAAGATGGATGATGAGATTGTACTTGAATATAGCATAAGGTCAAAAAAATCCAGGTTGTTGGAGATTTCTCCTGATATAAGTTTTGATTATCTTGGGATTGAAGAGACTGTTGAGACTGATCCTTTGCTGATAGATTTTTCTCACGGCATAGAATCTCATGGATCGCTTAATGCTTCATCTTCAAGATTAGGAGAGTTTATGGATTATCTTTATATTGTAAAAAATACAAAAAACGAGAGCCATGATTTTAAGGCATCTATAAATTTTCCGAAAGGATATGATGTATTTTATATAGGCACTAACAAGAGTTCAGGTGAGGATCAAAATAAACTTTCCAAAATAGGAAAACTGGATAAATATGATGGATCTTTTTCTTTTAGCCACGATTATTCCTTGAGTCCTTATGAGGAATTCTACTATTATTTTACTGTACAATCGAAAAATGTCTCTTATGGAATAAGACAAAACATCTCTTCATCTATGAAAATTTCAGTAGATGGAATTATTTCTGAATCAAAAGATACAGATGATACTGTGCTTCTTTATACCATGCCCTGGATCGAGGTATGGTCGAACTCATCAAAAATAAATGAAAGTGATTCTGTAAATCTTGTTGTGCTTCTAAAAAACAAGAACCAGGATAAATTCATAAAGGATCTTTATTTTTTTATAGATGGAAATTTTATAGAATCTATGGAGTATTATAAGCCGGTACTTGAACTTGAAAACGAGGAGATAGTGTTTAATCTTGCTTATGAGCCCGAATACATAGGTAATGAGGATGCTTTTGTTAATGTTACTGCAATATACAAGACAAGGTTTGATGAAACTATTAATCTGAAAGAATATGTTGTAATTACAAAAAAGAATGTGAAAGATACTTCTGAATTTTTGGAAAATACTGAATTAGAAGAAATATTTCCTTATGTGGAACCAAAGAAGAATCTCATAGGACATATAGAAAATTTTGTAAATGGCTTTATTTCAAATGTTCAGGGGAAAAAATATGCACCTAAGGATAATCTATTCATAGTACCTTTGGTTATTGTGGTTCTGATAATTACGATAAGCATGATGAAATCATGGGGAATCGATCTTACATCTAGAGATTTATACTCAAACCTATTCAAAAGATTTAAAAAATAGGTTCTCTGCCCTTTGCTATATGGACCCTGAGATAAATAACAAAATGAATATAGATATAAGAAGACCTGTATTTTCAGGAATGTTCTATGAAAATGATTTTCAGTCGCTAAACAAGCAGATTGAGAAATGCTTTACAAAGGAACTTGGACCAGGTTCTCTTCCAGTAAAGAGAAGTTCGAGAGAAATTCTTGGGATTATCTCACCTCATGCAGGATATGATTATTCAGGGATGTGTGCTGCCTGGGGATATAAAGAGATTGCTGAATCAAGGATGGCTGATGTCTATGTAATCCTTGGTCCGAATCACACAGGTCTTGGGTATGATTCAGTCTTGCTATCTAATTGGTATACTCCGCTTGGCCTTGTTAAGACTCACAGGGTATTTGCTCAGGATCTCATACAAAAGACAGGCCTTTCCTCAGATCAATCAGCTCACATGCAAGAACATTCAATTGAGGTACAGCTTCCATTTCTTCAATTTGCATCAAAGGATCGCCTTGAAAAGCTAAAGGTAGTATGCATATCTCTTATGAATCCAGATAAGATCACGAAAATAGCTTCTGCGATTAATCAAATATCAGATGAAAGAAATCTAAGAATTTGCATTATTGCAAGTTCTGATTTCACACATTTTGGAGAGAGGTTTGATTATGTTCCTTTCAGATATAACATAAAAGAGAACATAAATCATCTGGATATGGAAGCTATAGAGCACATTAAATCACTGGATTCTGAAAAATTCCTTAAATTAATAAAAAACAATCAGGCGACTATATGCGGATATCTTCCTATTGCAGTTATTATAGAAACATTCAGGCAGAAAGCTGAAAAGGTACGTCTCCTTCAGTATTATACTTCAGGAGATCTTACAAAAGATTATGATAACTCGGTAAGCTATGCTTCGTTGTTGTTTGAGTAAGTTTGTTTACGTGATATTTTTCTCGTCTAAAAAAAGTCCAATCAAAAAGTTTAAATAATAGTTTTTATTTGCCAGTAGTACATAAATCTGTGTGATTGGGGGAAATTGATCTTCAATTAGCGAATCAATAATCCATAGATGGCTGTGTTTTTGCATTTTTTATGCAATTTGATTCAAATAATTTAAAACTATATAATTAATTGATCGGGGGTCATTGTGATGAATACAAGACAATTTGCAAATCTTCATTCTACTCTGAAGAGTTCCTTCGGAGCTGTAAGGGATGATATAACAAAGCTCAAGAAAAGAGACGGCACTCTAAAGCAGGAGCTTGCTGAGATCAGGCGAAATATCGCTAACAGTGTTACAAGAGATGAGTTTTTCACTTATGTGAAAAATCTTGATGAGCAGATAGAGCGCTCAGTTGATGTCGCAACACTTAACAAGACTGAAGCTAAGATTGTACAGGACTTTAATACAAATTTTTCATCTCTGAACGAAGATGTGACTGGTCTTAAAGATCGATTTGACACTTATCATAATGAATTTAATTCAAGGGTTGAATCGCTTGAGAAGGATTTTTCAAAACAGCTTGATGACATAAGGTCTGAGATGAAGAAGACTGAAGATCTTAAGAAGGAAGTTAAAGAAGTGAAATCTTTCAAGAAGCAGGTAAGTGATCTGGAAAAGACATTTGCTAAGAAAAAATCTCTTGATGAGGCTTTTCAGGAACAGGACGAGATATATGATCTTATTGAAGAGCTTGAAAATAGGGTACTTAAGAAAAAGGATATTGAATCTTATCAGAAACTTGTTGATGACAAGCTAAAGAAATTCAGAGATCAGATGAATGAGGTTGAGATTGTTGCAGAGAATCTCAACAGGAAGCTTAAGGATCTTGATGATTATGAGAGAGATATAAGGAAGCTTGGAGACTCTTTCAGCAAGATTTCAATGCAGATGGATAAGCTTGACCCAAGCGACAAGGTTGCATCTATTGGTATCCAGCTTAAAGAGAACAGGTCTGTCCTTAATGCTTTTGAGAAAAAGCTAAATGAAGTTGTAGATATAACAAATGAAGCTAATGAAAGCCAGGTCGAAAGGATGGTAAGCGACGAGTTCTACAAGGAAGGAGATATAGAAGAGCTTGATTACGAAGAACCTGAACCTGTTAAATCTGATTCTATCGTCCTTAAGTCAACTCAGAGAAGATCTTCTGACAAAGAGGAAATAAGGCCTCTTAGTGATCTTTTAGTAAGAGATGAAGAACCAAAAGAAAGAAAAGGTTTTTTCGCAAGGATTATGAACTGGTTTTTTGAAGAAGTTCCTGAAGATGAGGACGAGGAAAAGTCTGTTTCAGATAAGATTGAAGATAAACGATCTAAAAAAGCAGAAAAAGACGAAATTGAAACAGTGAAAACAGAAAAGAAAAGTCCTGAGAAGAAGAATTATTCAAAGATAGATAAAAACGATTCTTCAGGAAAAAAAGTGGCTAAATCATATAAAGAATCAAAAGTTTCCAAAGATAAGCCTGAGACTGAAATCAAGGCAGAAAAAAAATCTGAAACAAAGAAAGAATCTAAATCAGAAGAGCCTGAAAAGAAAGATATCTCTAAGAAAGGTCCTAAGGGTACTGAAAAAGAGATAAGGATAGAAACTTCAGAAAAGACTGAAGAGGGTGAAAGAAAAAGAGGATTTTTTGGAAGGATAGTTGATTGGTTCTTAGAGGATGAAGAGGAACTTGAGCCTGAAAAAGAGGCAAAGGAAGAACCAAAAGACGAAGCAAAAAATAATTCAAAGAAAAACAATAAAAAAAAGGAATAAATCTTTTTTGCTTGTTTTTTCTTTGGCTTTTTTTAGAAAATCATTAATATCATTTCTTTTTTTATTTATTTAATATATGAAAGAGCATAAAAAAATTCATGATTTTTCCAGTACGGATATTATTATCTTTTTTTCATTCATGTTTGTATTCACTGGTTTTTTCATATATCTGGCTTTTTCTAATAATTTATCTCACGAAGATAATATTACAGGATTATCTTTAGCTGAGAAAAGCAAGTGTCAAAGAGCAGCAGAAGAGCTTTATGGCCCTGATGTTGAAGGTGTTGAACGAAATGGTGTTTGTTATGTCAAATTTAAAGGTTCTAATCATTTCATGTGCTGCGCTTATGTGGACAAAGGCAATAGTACAAAATCATGGAAGGATGCCTATTTTAAGAAATAATATGTAAGAATAGATTTTTATACTAGCTTCTTATCTCTTGATTTTATGAGATTTGCTCACCTTGCAGATGTACATATAGGAGGTTACAGAGAGGAGAAACTTAAGGATATAGCTACAAAGGCTTTTCAAAATGCACTCAATATTTCTCTTAAAGAAAAGGTTGATTTCATACTTATATCAGGAGATCTTTTCAACACCTCAATTCCTGCTATAGATAATCTAAAGATTGTCACAAATAAGTTCAGGCAGCTTAAAGATAATAATATCCCTGTATATTTAATCGCAGGAAGCCATGATTTTTCTCCTTCAGGAAAGACAATGCTTGATGTACTTGAAAATGCAGGGCTTTGCAAGAATGTCGTAAAAGGAGATGTTATAGATGGAAAGCTAAGGCTTAAGTTTACGATAGATCCCAAGACAGGTGCAAAAATTACAGGATTGCTTGGAAAAAGAGGGATGCTTGAAAGGACTTTCTATGAATCTCTTGACACGTCAAATCTGGAGAATGAGCAGGGATTTAAGATATTCATGTTCCATACAGCCCTTACTGAATTAAAGAGAAAAGGCATGGAGAACATGGATTCTGCTCCGCTTTCTCTTCTGCCAAAAAGGTTCAATTATTATGCAGGAGGGCATGTTCATTATCCTCTTGCAAGGTATGAAGAATCTTTAGGAGGTTTTATCACGTATCCGGGAGCATTGTTTCCAAATAGTTTTAAGGAACTTGAAGATCTTGGAGCTGGAGGCTTTTTCATATATGATACTGAAAAAAAGAATCCTGATTTTCACAAGATACTTATTTATCAGACTTATAAGATAAAAATAGACTGCACCCACAAGACTCCTGAAGAGATTAATTCTGTAATTATGGATGAGATTAAGAACAAGGAATTCTATGATACCATAGTTCTTATCAGGCTTTTTGGAAAACTTAGGTTAGGCAAGGTTTCGGATATTGATTTCAAGATGATAACAAATGAGCTTTATGACAGGGGGGCTTATTTTGTGATGAAAAATACAGCATCTGTCTCATCTGAAGAATTTGAAGAGATAAGGCTTCAGTCAGAATCTGTAGGTGAGATAGAGGATAAGCTTATTGATGAGCATACCGGCCAGATGAAGTTTGATAGTATCGCGTGGGATAAAGAGACTGAAAAGAGAATGATCCTGGCGCTTTTTGAATCTCTTGATCAGGAAAAGATAGAAGGAGAACGAGTTTCTGATTTTGAAGAAAGGCTTGTTTCTGATCTAGGAAAGATAATTGACCTTAGCTGAAGTATGATTTCAGGTTGTTTATTGTCTTTTCAGGATCTTCTGATATTCCCTGAGCAAATTGTTCTCTTCCGCCGCCTTTCATCCCAGTGTCTTTTATTATCTTTCCTGCATCTTCTATCTCTTTTGAAGTCTTCATTGAGAACTGTGTACCTTTATCTGTCTTGTTGAATATGAGCATGAGCTGTTTTTCTTTTTTTTCATCAAAATTTTCATTTAGCTTGTCTGTAATCTGTTTTTTGTCAAAATTTTCTACAAAAGAATATCTGATTGTCACATCATTTGCTTTTTCCTCTTTTATATTAAGTTGCTTTCCTGACTGTAGATCCCTGATCTTAGCTTTCATCTCATTGTTTTTTTTCATGAGATTTGCTGTGAATTCTTTGAGTTCTGACGGGTTTATCTTAAGTTCTGATGCAGTTTCTCGTGTGTATCTTGAAAGCTCGAAAAGATCTTTGGCAGAGTTTACTTTGAACTTTACTTCATACTTGTCCTGGACTTTGCTAAACTTTATTACAATAAGATTTCCTATAAAAGAAGTTTTTGCACAGTGCACTCCTGCACATGCAGAATAATCATGATCCTCGATCTCGATTACTCTTATGGTGTCTGACTGGATTCTGTCAAGTTTTATTCTTGCTTTTGGAAATCTTCTTTTTACGTCGTCTCTGTTTACCATATGTATAGAAACTTTCCTGTCCTGTTGAATTATTTTGTTTGCTATCTTTTCTGCTTTAAATATATCTTCCCATGTAATCTCTCTTTGTTTGGGGGGTATTATGAAAAGTGATGATTCATCTTCCTCTAGATGAATTTTTTCAACTTGAAGTTCAGGGATTATTTTTAGCAGTGATCCCATGAACAGATGTTCTCCGGTATGCATCCTTGTAAGTTGTTCTCTTCGTTTTTTGTCAATCTTTAGTTCAACAGCCATGCCTGGGATAAGTTCTATATTATATGGGACTTCAATCTTGTGAAGTACAGAAGTTTTGTTCTTGTAAGCATCTTTAACTTCATATTCTATGCCGTTTATAATTATGGTTCCGTGATCTCTTGGCTGACCCCCGCCTCCGGGGTAGAATATAGTATCTGTAAATTCAAGTATTGCAAAATCTCTTTCTCGTTCTATAGATATTACCCTTTCCAATGATTCAAAAATAAATGGGTCCTGGTATTTCATGTATAAAGGGTAGTGAGTTTAAATTTAAAAAGATAATTTTTTATAGCCCCATTTTTTAAGGTTAGATTCAATATTTTCATATTTGTTTCCGCAGATCATTCCTCCTGCAATAAATTCTTCCTGAGAGACATCTGCAAGACAAAAATCAGGCATCTTAAAATTATCTTTTTCTTCTTCTGTCTCAAACTCGAAATCTACCCAGACAAGACCTTTAAGGTCATCAAGAAACACATCAATTTCAGCAAGTTTTCCTTATGTTCATAGTAATGTCTTATCCTTCGTGATATTTTTCCTGGTGTTTTTGCAAGTTCTTCATACTCTTCTTTAGACAAAGGAATAGTCTGTTCAAGCTGTTTTGTAGAATCATTGCCTTCTACAGGGCATTTTTTTGTAATTTCCATTATGTCTCCTGATTTTCTGATTCTTAATATTGGATGTCTTTCACTTTTTGGTATGTATATATCTATGATTTCCTTTTTTTTGCAGTTTTCTAATCCTTTAGGAATATATTTTGCAAGAAATGTTCTTTCAAGTTCTATCATATCAATCACTTTATTAGTTTCTTAAGAAGCGGTATTACAGTATTTGGTGATGCCTTTCCTCTTGATTTTCTCATGACCTGACCCATAAGGAAATTAAGGGCATTTTCTTTTCCATTCTTGTAATCAGTTATTGCATTAGGGTTTTCATCGATTGCCTCTTTGCAGAATTTTTCGATCTCTCCTGAATCTGAAACTGTTTCAAGATTGTTTTTCTTAACATATTCTTTTACATCAAATGTTTTTTGAGATAGTTTTTCAATGATCTTTTGAGCAACCTTTTCTGTAATCTTATTGTCTTTAATCAGATTCATCAAGTTAATCATGTTTTCGTTAGTTATCGGAAGTTCATCAATATCTTTTTTCTGAAAATTTGCGACACGAAGAAGTTCTCTTCTTAGCCAGCGTACAGCAATTTTTGGATCAATTTTATTTTTTATTGCCTCTTCAAAAATCTCTGCAAGATATATATTTGAACTTATCACATAAGCATCTTCTTTTTTCAGGTTGTGCTTTTTTTCATAGCGTTCTTTTTTTATACTAGGAAGTTCAGGAAGTATTTTTGTGATATCTTTGATTGTATTATTTTCAATACTTATTACAGGAAGGTCAGGTTCTGGTATGAACATGTAATCTGCTGCGTTTTCTTTTGATCTCATGAACAAGGTTTTTCCAGTTTTTTCATCCCAGGTTCTTGTTTCCTGTTTTACGTCTTCTCCCTTATCAACGACCTCTTTTTGGCGTTCTACTTCATATTCTGCTGCAGAAACAATTGATGAAAATGAGTTTACATTCTTTATTTCAACACGCTTGTATTTGGGTTCTATTGAAACATTAACATCGCTTTTTATTCCTGAATCTTTGTCGATTGCTTTGATGTATGAAAGTGTTGTAACAAGATTTTTCAGCCATTCTCTTAACTCATCAACACTTCTGAAATCTGGTTCTGTAACAATTTCTACTAATGGATAACCAGACCTATTGTAATCAACACAGCCTGTAACAGGGTCCCATTTTGCAGGATCTTCTTCTAAGTGTACATCACTTATTCCAATATCAAGAAAATTTCCGTTAATTCCTACAGGATGTGAATATGCACCTGATATTGTCTTTTGATATCCTGAAGGAAGATCAGGCCATGAGTAATGTTTTCTCTGAAAGATCAGTCTTTGATTTACCTTACAGCCGAGCATAAGTGAAATTGCGATTATTTTTTTTAGAGCTTCATTGTTTGGAAGCATTGGTTTTGATCCTGGTTGTGATGTACATACAGGGCAGATGTTTGTATTTGCTTCAGATGTTTGGTCTGTCTTACAGTTGCAAAAAAGTTTTCTTTTAGAATCAGTATTTATGTAACCATGAATCTCTAATCCAATTTTTATCTTTGTCATTATATTTTTGAAATAAATATTAATTTAAAAAGGTTGCTACAGTGTTGAATCGTGTTTATTAAATTATCATTTACGAAGGTTTTTCCAGAAATCTTTTTGAAGCATATAATTATATGAAATTGCATAGATGACTCCTTCTTTATCTGAACTAATACCTGAATCTATGATCCTTCCTCGATCCACAAATCCGATTCCGTCTTTCCAGCGTTCTCCAAAATCGTCCTGAAGTTTTTTTTCAAGTACAGAGAGAGCGCTTTTTTCATCTTCTGCAGAAACAACAGCAGGTCCCATATCCCAATGTGTCTGATACATTGTGAAGATGTAAATGTGATAATCCATAGAAAATTCAGAAGGTAAATGATGTTTTTATAATTATCTTCAATAATTTCATACCAAAGCGATAATTCCTAAACCAGTTACAACACAACATGTTGTTGTTGTAATTTGAATAACACACAATATATTGTGCTTTTGTTTAAAATTAAACAAAACTCTTTTAAAAGAAAAATACATTTTGAAAAACTATGAAAATCACACAAGTAAAGAAAAGAGATAATACGATCAAGACTTTTGACAAAGACAAAATTAGTTCTGCTGTGCAAAAAGCGATGGATGCAAGCAAAGAAGGAAGTTTTGAAGATTCCAACAAAATAATGGAACAGGTTGTAGAAATTCTTGAAGGGATCAAGCAAAAGGATTCTAAATATATACCTTCTATAGAAGGCATCCAGAATATTGTTGAAGAAGTTCTCATGAGAAGCAATTTTCACAAAACTGCAAAATCATATATCCTTTACAGGAATCAAAGAGCAAAAAAACGAGAATCAAACATCTTTGAACCACGGCTTAACCTTAAGCCTTATGAATATCCTGGATTATTAGAATATGTTGATGCCATAAGACATTCTTACTGGATACACACTGAATTTAAATTTGATGGTGATATACAGGATTTTAAGGTTAGGCTTTCTGAAACAGAACGTGATGCAATCAGAAAGACAATGCTTGCCATATCGCAAATTGAGGTTGCTGTAAAAACTTTTTGGGGCAACCTTTATAGTAAGCTTCCTAAACCAGAAATCGGTTCAGTTGGAGCTACTTTTTCAGAAAGTGAAGTCAGGCATCATGATGCATATTCACATCTTCTAGAAATATTAGGCTTGAACAAGGAATTTGAAAATCTGAAAAATGAGCCTGTCATAATGCAGCGTGTCAATTATCTTGATTCTGTTGTAAAGTACGCAAAGACAGAAGATAAGAAAGAATATTCTCAATCAATATTGTTGTTCTCACTTTTTGTAGAACATGTATCTTTGTTCTCTCAGTTTCTTATCATAATGTCTTTTAACAAGTACAAGAACCAGTTTAAGGGAATCTCTAATGTTGTAGAAGCGACATCAAAAGAAGAACAGATACATGGAGATTTTGGAATTGAAATTATAAATATCATAAAACAAGAAAATCCTGAGTGGTTTGATGAAACTCATAACAGGCTTGTGCAAAACATGTGCAGACAGGCTTTTGAATCTGAAAGCAAGATCGTTGACTGGATCTTTGAAAAAGGAGAATTGGATTTTCTTCCTAAATCTGTGATAAGAGAATTCATCAAAAACAGGTTCAATAATTCTTTGGAAAGTATAGGAATCCCAAAAATATTTGATATTAATAACGATCTGCTTGAACTGACTGAATGGTTTGATGATGAGGTTATTGCGACAAAACATGTAGATTTTTTTGCGAAAAGATCAATAAACTATACCAAGAAGAGCAAGAGTGTCACAAGTGATGACTTATTCTAGATAAGAGGGATAAAAATGGAATGGTTAACAGAAAATAGCAGAAAGTTTCTTGAGAGAGGATATTTGCTTGAAGGTGAAACAGCAGAAGAAAGGATCAAAGAGATTGCTGATAATGCTGAAAATATACTCAAGATAAAAGGGTTTTCAGAAAAATTTCATTATTATATGTCAAAAGGATATTTTTCTTTGGCATCACCTGTCTGGGCAAATTTTGGCAGAAAACGAGGTCTTCCTGTAAGTTGTTTTGGTTCTTGTATTGAAGATAATATGGGTAGTATTTTATTTAATCATTCT
Source organism: Candidatus Woesearchaeota archaeon (assembly GCA_046538795.1). Lineage (GTDB taxonomy): Archaea > Nanobdellota > Nanobdellia > Woesearchaeales > CAZJJJ01 > JBKHIF01. The sequence goes on from JBKHIF010000007.1 coordinate 24,541, forward strand.
GAGGCTGGGATGATGTCAAAACTTGGCGGAGGAACATCAGGTTATTTTGGAAAGGTTCGTCCAAGAGGCACTCCTATAAAAAATAATGGCCAGTCCTCAGGTTCAGTTCATTTCATGAGATTGTTTGAAACTTTGGTTGATGTTGTAAGCCAGGGTTCTACAAGAAGAGGGCATTTTTCACCATACTTGCCTATTGATCATGGTGATGCAGAAGAATTTTTAGAAATAGGTTCTGAAGGCAACCCAATACAGAAATTGACTCATGGTGTGTGCGTTAGCGATGACTGGATGAAAGATATGATTGATGGTGATGAAGATAAAAGAAAACTCTGGGCAAAAGTTCTTCAGATGAGATTGGAAAAGGGTTATCCATATATATTTTTTACAGATAATGCAAACAACAATACTGTTGATGTGTACAAGGATAAGAACATGAAGATACATGCAAGCAACATGTGCACAGAGATAATGCTTCCAAGTGATGAAGATAATTCTTTTACTTGTGTATTATCATCTGTTAATGTATTGCATTTTGAAGAAATAAAAGAAACAGATGCTGTTGAAACTTTGGTTTATTTTCTTGATGCTGTCGTAACAGAATTCTTGCAGAAACTTGAAGAATATCGTGATTCAGAAAACAAAGAAGACCAAAGGACTTTCCAGTTCATGGAAAAGGCATACAATTTTGCTAAACATCATCGTGCTTTGGGTCTGGGAGTTTTGGGATGGCATTCTTTACTTCAGTCAAAGACGATAATTTTTGAATCACAGGATGCATCAGATATTAATCTTGAAATATTTAAGTTTATCAAAGAAAGATCATACAAGGCATCAAAAGAGCTTGCAGAACTATTTGGAGAACCAAAACTATTGAGGGATTATGGAAGACGAAATACAACACTTAATTCCATTGCTCCGACAACATCGTCTGCGTTTATCTTAGGTCAGGTTTCACAAGGTATTGAACCTGTCTGGTCAAACTGTTATGTAAAGGATATTCAAAAAATAAAGACAACGATAAAAAATCCTTTCCTGGTTGATCTGTTGGAAAAAAAGGGAAAAAATAATCCTGATGTCTGGAAAACAATACGGGAGCATGATGGTTCTGTACAGGGATTAGATTTTTTATCTGAGCATGAAAAAGAGGTTTTTAAGACATATCCTGAGATAGATCAATCAGCAATAATTTCTCAGGCAGCAGCAAGACAACAGTTTATTGATCAGGGACAGTCGATAAATATAATGTTTCATCCAGAAACTTCTGTTAAAGAGATCAATAGTCTATACATAAAGGCATGGAAATTTGGATTAAAATCACTTTATTATCAACATAGTACAAATGCTGCACAGAAATTTAATCAGAAAAAGATATGCAAGTCATGCGAGGCTTAGACCCAATCAATTTTCTTGAATATTAGAAATATTATTACTGTTATTACTGTCATGAATCCCATTACTATTGGAAAAGACCAGGTATTATCAGATACTGGAAGACCATTGATATTCATTCCATAAATTCCTGTGATAAGTGTAGGTATCATTATGATAAGTGCAAGTGATGTAAGTTTTTTCATGAATTCATTCAGATGATTGTTGCTTATGATATTTTGAAGACTAAAAATATTCATGATAACTTCTCTTTGGACTTTTTCTGCATCAAGGATCTGCAATGCATCAAAATAGATATCATTGAATATTTCTCTGTCATCTTTTTTGAAGAGTTTGTGATATAATTTCTTAAGACCATTTAAGACTTCAATATTAGCCATTATTGCTTGATTGAAAAATGCAAGAGTTGTTGAAGCTGATGATATCGCTTCGATCTGTGATGTTGTCATCTTCTTGTTTTTTGAGGCGATTAGATCTGTTCTTGAAGATATGGTATTGACGTTTGCCAGAAACTGATCATTAATGTGATCGATTAATTCTGACAAAAATAAGACATTGTTTTTCTTGAAAAGAAATTTCATCTTGTTTCTTTTCGCAGCTTTGTATATTTGTTCACAGACCTTTAGTCTTTTTCTTTCTATTGTTATAAGGAAATTATCTTTTAGGTATATTACAATAGGTTCTGTTGTAGTATCTCCGTCTTCATAATGTGGTACGCTGTATATTATTTCAATATAATCTTCTTTAGTTAACCTTGGACGGTCTCCTTCTGCAAGAAAATCAAAAACTTCTTCTGAATCTTCTTTTTCCCAGCCAAGCTTGTTTATTATAATATCAACTTCTTTTTTGTCTGGGTTGACTGCTCTTATCCAGATTATCTTTTTTGTCTTTGGAATATCATTTAATAAAGAGATTTCTTTGATATCCATTCCATCAGTTTTATAGGTGATTGCTTCAAGCATAAGTTGTTTTAGAAATCAGGTGATATAAATATTGTGTGTTTTGCTTAGATCAGAATTATGTGTTGACACGCATCACAAATTCAGGATGTACATAATTCTCAGTTTGCATTTTGGATGAGGGTAATAATTTAGGAGCAATTATCCTGTACATCTCAAGAAGAAGAACCTGCATGTCCCAGAATTGGTTTGGACTGTGATATCTTTTCCTAATTGTTGTATTTTGTCCTCCAAGATCTTCATACATTTTCTGAAGCCTTTCTGCCCTCTCATTTGCCATCTTGAATAATTTTTTTTCATTATTCTTAAGATTTTGCTCATGTTCATATATTTTCTTTAGTTCAGGGTTATCATCGATCTCTTCCAGGTCATAGTAAATATGTATGCCCCCCTCATATTGCATGTAGTCATTCATCGATTCAGATGATGCTTTCACATATTCGTTGACGATATTAGAATAGCTTATCATCTCAGGGATTATTTCCGGCTTTTCGATAAATACAGGAACTTGGTTTGATCCCTTTACCTTTTCAAGCAAGTTGCAGATCTTCCTGAAATCTCCGTATTTGTTGACATATGTTTCTGGATGGATAGACAGGGTGTGTAGGTCTTTGCAGTTCATGCCTTCAAAATATTGTTCTTTTTCTCCATAGATCATTCCTATCGGATAATGTTGGTTGCATGATTCACATGGTTCGCGGCTAATCCCAAAGTCATCGATACTGTATTCTTTTTGCTCTGTCAGGTATGAGATAACTGTGATAAGGTTCGTTCCTCTGAGGCTTTCGACGACATTATCTATGTTCTCGTTAAAGAATTCTCGTTCCAATTTCTTGAATGTTACATGGTTTCTTCCTGTTTCGTCAAGATTTGCTTCCTCATAAAATGGTATTCCTGAATCTCTGAGATATTCTGTGATCTGCCTGATTGCAACAATAATATCGCCTGAATTTATGTCAGAACGATATTCAAATGTATAGCCTAGTTTGTTATCGATCTCAAAAGTCCTGAACACGCTGTGGCCTCCAAATCCAAGATATATCCTGATATTTGCGGCTGCTTCGGGGTTTATTTTCTGGAATCTGTCTAGATTATCGCATCCAATATTCTCTGTTGAAAGCACTCCTACATGAAAAATGAAGTCAGCAAAATACTTTGACACAAATTCATCAAGAGGCATGTCAATTATGCCAAGATAGTTTTTTAGAGGGACGGCATCATGATTTGTGTCACTAACCATGTTATGCACATCATGATCTATGCGTGTATCTGTCTTCATCTTTTTTACATTAAACCTTTGGCCTAAAAGCGTTACGATTGAGCCGTCATCAGGAAATGCATCATCAGGGAGTGCGGTTAGCCTGTAGATGATTCCCCCCTCTCTTCGGCCGCTTGGGTAGTATGATCTGGATCTTAGAAATATCGTATGTTTTCCCTTGTATAGGACTTCATATTCAAGATTTTCTTCATGATCTGAATTAATCACTTCTCCGAGTGCTGATAATTCATCTTCAAGGGTCAATGCATTGCCTATCTTTCCTGTTATCAGCTTTACAGGTGAACTTTCAAGAAGTATCTTTGGCTTCTCAGCCACCCTTTCAAGGCCTGAGATATATTCTGTTATCTTATGTTTATCTATTCTTGAGGTGTCCATGTTTTGAGGCATCTCATCAGGTTCCAGGTATCTTTCTTTCAGTGGAGGATCTATCTGTTCTTCGCTTATTATATTATCTTTGACAAGCGTTCTCAAAAGTTCAGGGATCCTCCCCTTTTCTATGATTTCTTTATCAGAATTCCCCCCTGTCTTCATATTATAGAAGAATTTCAGAAGTTCTTTGTCCCTGTGGTTTATGTTATGGAAATAAAATAGCTTGTCATAATCAACTGCTGTGGCTTTCCATCTTTCAAGAAGGAATTCTGCTGCCTTTGAGAGGAATTCTTTGGCTTCAGGGTCTGTATCTGGTCGTGCATATTTTTCAGCAACTATTTTGTCTGTAAGTTCCTGTACCTCTTCCATGATCTCAAGCCTGAACCGATATCTTGATAATTGCTTATAGCCTTCAGGTGCTCCGATAGGTACCATCTCTGGATATGAAAAATAAAGCGCTTCGATGAAACTTATGCTTCCATCCCTTATCTTATCGATGATGTCAAACATATTTTCAAGATTTTCTTCCCAGATAAATTCCTTGTGACGATGTCTATCATATTCATTAAATATGCTTGTGGTATGGGATCTAATATTGTGTGTAACATCAAGGCTTTGTTTCCCGGTTTTTTCGTCATTAATGAAAATTTCTTTTGGTCTGCGAAAGTCATCCGGGTCCAGACAATCCTTTGCAAGAATTATCATGTTTTCTGCTGTATCTTCTATTGTGTGGATGTGATGATAGTTTTTCCAAATTTCTGCTTTAAGGTTATCTTCATGTAATTGCTCATAGCGAGTTCTTGATACATTCATTTCTTTGATAAGATTCTTTAGATTTCTTTTCTGCCGGTCAATTCTAAACATAATGGCCAAGTCTTCACTGTCAGCAAATTTTCGTCCGAACATATCTTCAAGCCTTTCTTTTGTCTCTGCCCATAGCTTGTCTATACGTTTATAGTATCTTGCTTCGAGAAGTTCATTTATGAATCCCCATCTTTCTTTGCTGATCTTATTTTTTTTATCAATTTCTTCGCGACTATGATAAACGCCACCACCGTGTGGAAAATTGCAAAAGTTCATGCGCCTTAACTCAGGAATCGCTTTTTCAGGGATGAATACTTCAGTCAAGGCAATTGTGTCTTTGTAATTATCAAGAATAAGCTTTTCAACTTTCTCAAGATTCTCAGGGAAATTCTTTTCGATTTCGTGTTCAAGTTCCTCTATTCGGTCTTCCAACCCCATCTAGAACAAGAATTCCTGCATTATATATAAAATGTGAGGAGATAATTTTGAAAATTCAATTGTTCAAATATTCATCCAACTTTTCAAGAGCTTTTTTTCTGAAAATACTTGGTTCAAATATATTTTTTTTCTTTAGTTCGCCGTAAGTTCTGTTTTCAGGATTGTTTTCAAGGGGGATAAATATTGGATCTTGTCCCCAGCCATTATCTCCTTTTTTCTGAAAAGCCATAGTTCCTTTTTCTTCGCCTGAAAAAATTCTCATTTCTTTTCCATCATAAAATCCGATAAAGCTTCTATAGAAAATTGTTCTTTCTTTGTCATTTCTTATATCTGCCATCAGTTTAAGAAGCCCCTTGTTCCCGATATACCTGAAAACTGTTGCAGTGTAAGCTCCTGGAAATCCATCTAACTTATCTATGAAAAATCCAGAATCTTCAATAAGAATGGGTGCATCAGGTTGTTTCCCAAGGATAACTTTTGCACTTTCATATGCTTCTTTCAGGCATAACTTTACAACTTCTTCACAAGAATCTGATTTTGGTTCGATATAATCAAAATCTATAGTTTCAACTTTTATTTTCGGTTCAAGGACTTCTTTAAATTCTTTTATCTTGTTCTTGTTATGTGTTATGAGATAGATCTTTTGTATCATTTTATGGAGTATATCTAAACATTGTCCTTGGAAATGCTATTGCATCTTTTATATTATCAAGACCGCAGATCCATTTTATCAATCTTTCTACTCCGAGACCGAATCCGCCGTGAGGAACAGAACCATATCTTCTTGTATCAAGATAGAACTCATAATTTTTCAGCTCTTCACCTTGTTCTTTAAGACGATCTTTTATCTTTTCGATATCATGTTCCCTTTGGCTTCCGCCTATAATCTCGCCATGACCTTCAGGTGCAAGGAAATCACATCCAAAAACCACATCTGGATTTTCTGGATCTTCCATCATGTAAAATGCTTTTACTTTCTTTGGATAATGTGTAACGATCAATGGCACATCATAAAGTTCTGTAAGTTTTTCTTCTTCAAGTGTCCTTAGATCTTTGCCCCATTCAACTTCCATGTCTGCTTTTTCTTTTAGTATTCTTAAAGCTTCATCATAGGTCATCCTAAGGAATGGTTTTTCTATAACTGGTTTTAGTTTTTCAACATCACGTTTGAGTGTCTTCAGCTCATCAGGATTGTTTTCAAGAACCTTTTTTACAGCATGTTTTATTAATCCTTCACCATGATCTTGTATGACCTTGAAATCAGCCCATGCAACTTCCATTTCTGCATGCCAATATTCTGTTAAATGTCTTGAAGTCTTTGATTTTTCTGCTCTAAAAGAAGGTGCAATACAGTATATCTTTTCGAGAGCATATATCATCGCTTCTGCGTGAAGCTGCCATGTCTGTGCAAGATAAAGAGGTTTTCCAAAATAATTGACTTCAAAAAGTGTTGAACCTCCTTCTGCCTGACTGCTCATGAATATTGGTGATTGATGCTCGTAAAAATTATTATTTCTGAAATATTCATGAATTGCACCAAATACAGTGCTTCTTACTTTCATGATTGCACTCATCTTTCTGCTTCGAAGCCATAGGTGTCTTACATCAAGAAGAAATTCTTCTGAGAAATCTTTTCCTATAGGGAATTCATTGCTTTCTCCGACAATCTCAAAATCAGTAACATGTATTTCAAAACCGACAGGTGAACGAGAATCTTCTTTTACTTCTCCTTCAATTCTTAATGAATACTCAACCTGAAGCTTGTCAGCCTTATCGAATTTATCATCGCCAAGAATAGATCGTTCCATCAGGCATTGTATTATTGCAGTCGAATCCCTAAGCTGTATGAATTTTCTTTCATTGCTTCCTCTTTCACGATGGATCCAGCCATGTATTGTTACTTTGCCTGAACCTTTATTGATAGCTTCTCTTATTGATATATCTTCATTCATCGGTTTCATTTGTTAAAGAAATAGAATCTTATTTTAAAATATTGCGGTGATTTATTCATTTTACAAAGGCTCTTTTTTCACACGATAATGGTCAGGATTGCCTATAATGATGTTGCTTACAGAATTAACTCATCAAGAAAGCATCCTTAAGCATGAAAATTATTTTAAAGAACTTCTTGAGTAATCTATAATGGTTCTTTTTTTAGTTCTAATTTGCTTGCGATGTAATGAACATTGTTTATTGTTTTTCCAAGTATGTTTAAATCTCTGTTGACAGGGATTTGTCCTGTGTATCTGTAGCCTGGCTGTATCATGTAGTTTTTTATCACTGCCCTGCAAAGATCAACACCTGATTTTATCTGTTCAGGAAAATATCTGTTTAGAGACATGAATATTTTATATTGTCTTAATATATCATCAATCTCTCTTACATTTTCTTTGAATAATTTTGTTTTTGAATTGTAAGGAAGTTCAAATTCAACAGGGATATGTGTGCATGTTTCTGTCTTTATGGCTTTTTCAAGAATCCCTGATTCAGGCTGAACCTCAAAAAGTTTAGCGATCTTTCTTGCTGTTTTTTGATCTTTTTCATTACAACATTGTCTGTATCTTTCCTGAATAGTATCATAAGAAACTTTTGCCTTTGCTATCTCAAGATCATCTTTAATGATTTTTTGAGATTCGACTATATCTTCCAAAAGTCTTCTTTGATGTTCTTTTGTGTTGAGAAGCTTATCAAGCATCAGCAATCACTTTTTCTTTTTTGGAAGTTCAAATTTGATATGAACTTCCTTTGAGACCTTTTCGTCCAATAAAGATGGTGATCCATCCATAGGACACTGCGCAGCCTTGTTTTTAGGAAATGCTATTACTTCTCTGATGTCGTTAGTTCCAACAAGAATAGCAGTAAGCCTGTCAAGTCCTATCCCTACACCGCCATGTGGAGGAGCTCCATACTTGAATGCTTCAAGAAGAAATCCAAATTTTTTGTAAGCATCCTTTTTTGAAAGACCTATAACTTTCATGACTTTTTCCTGTATGTCTTCTCTGTGTATCCTGATCGAGCCTGAACAAAGCTCTGTTCCGTTAAGTACAAGGTCGTAAAGCGAAGCCTTTACTTTTGATGGATCTTTTTCTAAAAATTCCATGTGTTCTTTTTTTGGCATGGTAAACATATGGTGAGCTGGTTCCCATCTTTCATCTTCATCATTCCATCCGAAAAGAGGGAAGTCAACTACCCAGCAGAACCTGAATGCAGACTGGTCTATGAGGTCAAGTCTTTTTCCGAGTTCATTTCTTAATCCTGCAAGAACTGTATTTGTTACTTTAGGTTTATCTGCAATGAATAAAAGAACACCTTTTTTTGCTTTTGTTTTCTTAAGAATTTCTTTTTGTATTTCAGAGCTTAGGTATTTTGTGATGCTTGACTCAAGACCGTCTTTTGTTATGCGTGCCCAGGCCATCCCTTTAGCACCCAATGATTTTGAAAACTCGATAAGATCATCAAGCTCTTTTCTTGAGAAATCTGATTCAGGATTTATGCATTTTACTATTCCACCTTTTTTTATTACATCTTTGAACACTGAGAAATCCGATTTACCTGCAATCTCGCTGATATCTGTTAATTCAAGGCCAAACCTTAAGTCAGGCTTATCAGTACCAAAGCGATCCATAGATTCATCAAATGAGAGTATTTCAAATGGAGTTTGAATATTAAGATTTTTAACTTTTTTCAGTACATGCTTCATCAATCCTTCAACAACTTCCTGCACATCTCTTTCTTCGACAAAACTCATCTCAAGATCAATTTGTGTGTGTTCAGGCTGCCTGTCTGCTCTTAAG
>JBKHIF010000055.1:0-9054 GCA_046538795.1 Candidatus Woesearchaeota archaeon
CAAACATGGCTGAATTCATATTATCTCTTCATAAAGATGCAAAAGCAAAGACACAGAAGGTTGTGTTTGATACTGATTTCTTAAGAAAATATATTTCATATGCTAAAAAAACAATGAAACCTGAACTTACACGTGATGCAATCGATGAGATAAAAAAATACTATGTAAAGATGAGGGGTTCAGGCGGAGATGAAGATGGCGTAAAAGCAATTCCAATTTCTGCAAGACAACTTGAGGCTCTGATAAGGTTAAGTGAAGCATCTGCAAAGCTCAGGTTCAGTAAATATGTAGAAACAAATGATGCTAAGCGAGCTATAGATCTTGTTCACAACTGTCTAAGCCAGGTTGGAATGGATCCTAAGACAGGAAAAATAGATATTGACAGAATATCGACAGGAATTACTGCTTCTCAGAGGGGAAATATCTCAAACATAAAAAATATAATAAATGAGCTTGAGAAAAGTGTAGGAAAAACAATACCTGTTGAAGATATTGTTGAGATGGCAAAACAAAAAGGCATAGAAGAAAGCACTGTTACAGAAGCTGTTGAAAAACTCAAAAGAAGCGGAGATATTTTTGAACCAAGAAGAGGATTCATAAGTAAATTATAATTTCAAAGCAGTCATTTCTTTTCAATAAGATTTAAATAAACCTTTCATATACTTTCTTATGGGGATGGATACTGAAAATATTTCTCAGAATAGTGAAATTAATACAAGAGAAAAAAGGCCTAACAACCGGCAATCTTACAAGAGAGCGACTGCTGTAAAGATAGATATAGAATCACTCAAAAAAGGGATTTTTGTAAATAAGGATGGATTTGAGCCTAGCTATATAGATACAGAATATGGAGAGATATCAAGAGTAAACATAATTGGCGTGATCATTGCAAAATCAGTTTCAGACGGATACATGGAAATTGATGATTCTACAGCAAAGATACAGCTAAGAACCGGATCAATAGATTATTCTAATATCACAAATTTTGATAATTATCAATTAGGGCAAGTTGTAAATGTTATAGGTAAAGTAAGAATATTTGGATCTGATATATATCTCATACCAGAGATATTAAGACCTATAAAAAATCTTAAATGGGTAGAATTAAGAAAACTGGAGATAAAAAGCCTAAAAAAAGTAAAATCACTTTCTGATATAAAAGATACACAAAAAAAAGAGACCATAACAAAACAGGATATTGAAGATAAAAAAGAAGAAAATAATCAAACAGAAATCGTTCTTGATAAATTAAAATCATTAGATATGGGAGATGGTGTTGACATAGAATCACTTAGCGATGAACTAAAGATAAATAACAGCAAATCCATAATAAACAAGCTTCTTGAGCAAGGTGAAATTTTTGAAATCAGGCCGGGAAGAGTAAAGGTTCTTGAATGATTTTATAATCATATATCTTTAGTATTGTGCATAATCAAAGCTTTGGGATAAAAAATATTCATAAAAAATATTGATGTTAATTTAAGTTTTTAATCATCAAGCTAGCTATAAAAAAGAATAACAACCTATCAGTAAGTGACAAATCTCCACAGGAAACAAGGGGGTGTTGTTTTCTTTATAAAGAGGGTGGGGAACCTATGTTTCCTATGGAAATAGAAAAAAGATTTTGAATGGTGTTCCAAGCTCTGATATATAGAATGTTAGAAAATATTTTTGATAAAAAATTTCAAAAAATATTTTATTTAATTTCTACAAATTTTGTTAAAACAATCTGCTTTATACAACAGATCAAAAAAAAGATCAAATTTAGAATTTATTATTTAAGAAAAAAATGATTCATAACTTTAGTTTTTTCATAAGAGTTTTTTCCATAAAATAATTATTTTCTTTTTTATAATTGATTTTATATTTATCTTATTATATATTTTTTATTATTATATCTTACATTATTATTATATTATTATTAATTAATTATAATTATTATATTATTATATATTATATTATATTATATTATTACATATTTATTTACAATATTGAAAATAAATAAAGGGATAAAATGTAAAATTAAAAAACTTGGAAGAAAAAAAATTATTTTTAAAAAATTTATCGACGAGAAATTAAATTCTTTAGATCAAAATTAATTTGTTTTTTATTTTAACGTGATTATTTTTATAATTATATTTATTTTTAGTTTTCAATAAGTATTATCTAATTATTTTTTTTATGATTTTTAGATGTTTTTGTTTATTTGTTTTTATCTATTTTGTTTCTTTTATTTATCTATTTTTTATTTTTTAATTTTATTATTGCCATCATTATTTTATTATTTAATATTTATTATAATTATTATTATTTAATATTTATTTTAATTAATTAATATCATATAATGTTTGAAATTATTATTATGGTTTGTTTTTTATTTCTTGACAATTTTATATTTTTTTATGGTTTTTATATGTAAATTTTATCCATGTTTATTTGTTATCATCATTATTGATTTTTGTAACTGTCAAGTTAATGAAATTATTTTATATTTGAAAGGGTGCTTCTTTTTTTGATGTTTGTTTCCATAGGAAATAAAGGGGGGAGGGTGTGAAATCGAAAAGTATATAAACCTCGATTTCTTATGGAAAAATTGGGGAGTGGGAAATGAATAAGAATTCATTATCAGAGTTTTTTGAAAACTACATAAAAAGCGAAAATATTTTTCATAACAAGAAGGTTCTGCAGTCTTCTTATATTCCTGAAAACATAATCCACAGGGATGAAGAGATTAAGACTGTCGCAGGCATGCTTGCGCCTGCATTGAAAAGAGATCTTCCATCAAATATTTTTATTTATGGAAAGACAGGTACAGGAAAGACGCTTACTATCCTTAAGGTTACAAAACAGATGCAGGATATAGCTGAACAGCAGAATATTCCCTTAAAGGTTCTTTATATGAACTGCAAGCTTAAAAATATAGCAGATACTGAATATCGTCTTGTAGCTGAACTTGCAAGGATGATGGATGTTGAAGTTCCCAAGACAGGACTTCCTACTTCAAATATTTATGATATGTTTCAGGAGGCAGCAGACAGTTCTGAACAGATTCTTATATTGATACTTGATGAGATTGACCAGCTTGTAAAAAAAATAGGAGATGGGATACTTTACAGTCTTACCAGGATGAATTCAGATCTTAAGAAATCACAGATTGCAATTATAGGAATATCAAACAGCCTAACTTTTTCAGAAGAGCTTGAACCAAGAGTGAAAAGCTCACTTTCAGAAGAGGATATGGTTTTTCCTCCATACAATGCGCTTCAGATACAGCAGATCTTAAAGAACAGGGCAAAACTTGCTTTTAAGGAAGAAGTTCTTGAACCTGGAGTTATAGAAAAATGCTCAGCTTTTGCTGCGCGTGATCATGGGGATGCAAGGCGTGCTCTTGATCTTTTGCGTGTGGCTGCAGAGGTTGCTGAAAGAGAGGGTTCAGGAAAGGTAGGAATAAAGCATATTGATGTTGCAGAAAGAAAGATTGAAAAAGACAAGGTTATGGACATAGTTAAAAGCCAGCCTAAGCAGTTTCAGGTCACTTTGTATTCAATATTGTCAGTTACAAAAGATGATTCTTCTTTTTACACAGGAGATGTATATGAATCTTACAAGAAAGTATGTTCTTTATGCGGATTGAGACCGCTTACACAGAGAAGGATATCTGATATAATAGTTGAATTTGATACTTTAGGTATGATAAATGCTCAGGTTATGTCAAAAGGAAGATATGGGAGGACCCGAAGAATTTCATTGTCTGTCCCTCCTACAGTGAGTCCGCGGCTTAAAAAGATACTCGAAGAGAGCCTTGGCCTTAATTAGGCACCATGTTTTTTTTGGTGCATAAATGTCTTGTTATTCTCGAAAATGCAGGCAGAAATCAAAAAACAAATAATACAGGAATTGATATCAAAAGGGGTTTTGGTAGAGGAAAATATACTCGGAAGGCTTGAATCAGTGGATGATATAGATGTCCTTGAAAAAATTAAGAATAATAGCTCTCTTATTTTAGAAGAAGGTTCTTTTTCTGAGATTTCTGAAAAGCCTATTTCTTATACAGATTTTGATAATGCCGAAAGTGAAATTTCTGAAAAAAAAGAAATTATTTCAGAAAGGAAAGTCAAGATTGTGTCTGTGTATGAAAAACCTCCGCACAAGAGGCAGTATAATGATTTTGTAACGCTTTTCAACAGAAGATACAAGGCTCTTATGAAAATCTTGAGGCAAAGGCAGGAGATGCAGAATGTTATTTCATTGGCAAGGCTTAACACCAAAAATGAAAGAGATAGTGTTGCTGTTATCGGCATGATAAGCGAGATATCTGAAACAGTAAATGAAAATATAATCCTTACATTAGAAGATGACACAGGAAATTTCAAGGTTCTAATATCAAAGAATACTTCAAACAAAGAGCTTGCAAGAATATCAAGGAATCTTGTATTGGATGAAGTTATCGGTGTAACAGGCCAGATGGGAAATAACATTATCTTTGCAAACAGCATAATATTTCCTGATATACCTTTAAGCAAGGAATTCAAGAAAGGGCCTGTTGAGGAATATGCTGTTTTTATGGGTGATATTCATATGGGCTCAAAATATTTTCTTGAAAGAGAATTTAGCAAATTCACAAAATGGCTTAATGCAGAGATAGGGAATCCTGAGCAAAGGAAACTTGCAAAAAAGATAAGGTATCTTTTTGTGACAGGCGATCTTGTAGAAGGTGTAGGAATATACCCTGATCAGGATAAAGATCTTACTGAAAAAGATATATATGGGCAATACAAGCTTTTTGCTGAATTTGCAAAAAATATTCCATCATACATAAGCATAATCATATGTCCTGGAAATCACGATGCTTCAAGGATAGCTGAACCCCAGCCAAAGATAGATCCTCATTTTGCACAGGAGCTTTATGAGATGGATAATGTTTTTATGGTGAGCAGTCCTTCTGTTATCAATATTGCAGCGACAGACACTTTTTCAGGTTTTGACGTTCTTATGTATCATGGCTATAGTTTTATCTATTATGCAGATGCAGTTCCTTATATCAGGGAAAAGGGGGGACAGGAAAGAATTGATCTTGTTATGAAGTTTCTTCTTCAGAGAAGACATCTTGCACCTACCCATGGTTCAACATTATATATCCCTGAAACCACAGAAGATCCTTTGGTTATTTCAACAATACCTGATTTTTTTATATCAGGGCATATTCACAGAGCAACATATTCAACATATAGAAATATTAGCTTGATAAACACTTCTACCTGGGTAGGAATGACTGATTTTCAGGAAAAGCTTGGACTTAAACCTCAACCTGCAAAGATAATAATCGCTAATCTTAAGACAAGAGATATGAGCCTTCTTAATTTTGAAGAGAAAAAAGAGCATAAGGAAGAACCTAAAGAAACAGATGAATGATAAAAATGCCTGAAGATAAAAGAGAAGCTAGCGAAGATATGGAAAATTATTTTGAGATTCTTTCAAGCCAGGTTGAAAAAGAAAAAGTGATAGCACAAGCTGCAAGGAAAAAAGGTTATGATCCTGAAAAAGATATTGAGATAAAGCTTGCAAAGAACATGGCTGAAAGGGTAGTAGGGCTTATATCAACTGTCGCTCCTCAGCTTGTAGATTCTAATGCGGTATCAAGGATAATTGAACTTGAAAAAGAATACGGAGCTCAGAACTGGCGAGTAGCTTTAAAGATTGCTGAAGAGATAGCAAAAGAAAGATTCTGCAAATTTCCTAACAAGAAAGAGGCTATGGAAGTCGGGATAAGGATGGGTTTTGCATATGTTACTGTAGGGGTTGTTTCAAGTCCACTTGAAGGTTTTACAGAGATAATACTTAAAAAACGAAATGATGATGGAAAAGAATATTTCTGTCTTAATTTTTCAGGTCCAATAAGAAATGCAGGAGGAACAGCTGCTTCTGTTGCTGTGCTTATTGCTGATTTTGTAAGAAAAAAAATGGGTTATGCACAGTGGGATCCAACAGAAGATGAGATAAGAAGAGGTTATACTGAGGTATATGATTATCATGAGCGTGTTACAAATCTGCAGTATAAACCAAGCAGGAATGAGATGGAATTTCTGATAAAAAACATGCCTTTGGAAATATCAGGTGATCCTACTGAAGAGATTGAAGTTTCAAACTACAAAGATCTTCCAAGGACAAAAACAAACAGGATAAGAGGAGGCATGTGTCTTATCTATTCCAGTTGTATTCCCCTTAAGGCTCCTAAGATTTGGAAGCAGCTTTCCAAATGGGGACATGAGATGGATCTGGAGCAGTGGGATTTTCTTGAAGAGTTTGTCCATATTCAAAAAGAGATGAAAGCAAAAGGAAAAACAACATCAAACGAAAATGATGGTCAAAAGATAAAACCAGATTTCACTTATATAGCTGATCTTGTCGCAGGAAGGCCTGTTTTCGGGCATCCTTTAAGATCAGGAGGTTTTAGGCTGAGATATGGAAGAACCAGACTTTCTGGATATAGCGCCCAGGCGATGCATCCTGCAACTATGCATGTTATGAATGACTTTATAGCAATAGGCACACAACTTAAGGTCGAACGCCCTGGAAAAGCTGCAGCATACACTCCATGCGATTCCTTAGAAGGCCCCATAGTAAGACTGAAAGACGGTTCTGTAGTAAAACTGCAATCTGAAAAAAAAGCAGTAGAATACAAAAATGACATTGAAAAAATAATTTACAATGGAGACATTCTGATAAATTATGGAGACTTTTTTAACAGAGCTCATATTCTTGCTCCTCCAGGTTACTGTGAAGAATGGTGGGCGCTTGAACTTGAAAAAAAGATTGTTGATATGTTCGGAAGCCTTGATTTTGACAAAGTGTCTGAATTCATAGACATTCCTTCAGAAGACATAGAAAGGATTGTAAGAAATCCATTGAGATATAAGCCGTCTGTTTATTTTGCATATAATATATCTTCAAAACTTGAGGTTCCTCTTCATCCTAAGTACACATTATTCTGGAAGCTTATTACAAGGGATCAGCTCTTGAGATTTTTTGACTGGATATTTAAGGCAAAGGTGATAAAAGAGAACAACAGAATTTCAAGGATTGTGCTTTTGATGAAAGAAGATAAAGAGATACTTGAAAAATTAGGTCTTGAGCATAAGGTTCTCAATAATGAGTATGTCATAATAGAAAGGGACTTTGCATATCTTTTTATCCGCATGTTTTCTATGGCTAAGAGCAAATTATCTGATATCATAAGAATAATGAATGAAAATCAGGATGATGATTCTTTGGAGCTTGTGAATAAGATATCGACTCTAAAGATGAGAGATAAGGCAGGAATATTTGTAGGTTCAAGGATGGGAAGACCTGAGAAAGCAAAGATGAGAAAGTTAACAGGAAGTCCTCATGTTCTTTTCCCTGTCGGAGAGCAGGGAGGAAAATACAGGAGCTTCCAAGGCGCTTTGCAGCAGGGATTTATCGAAGCAGAATTTCCTATATACAAATGTCCTTCGACAGGCAAGGATTCTGTGTTTTCAATATCTGAAGATACAGATGAACCTACTATTCAACACTATATTTCGAAAAATGGAAATCTTGTAAAGGCAGAAGATGCAAAAAAAGACCCTGAGAAATATAAAGATTATTTTAAGTACAGCAAACAGAAGATAAATATAAATGACATATTCAGGAAATTTCTTTCTAAGCTTGACACAAAGATATATCCTGATCTTATAAAAGGTGTTAGAGGAACTGTAAACAAAGAGCACATACCTGAGCATCTGATAAAAGGAATACTTCGCGCAAAGCACAATATTTACGTGAATAAGGATGGTACAGTAAGATATGATTGTTCTGAAGTTCCTATAACTCATTTTAAGCCCGGAGAGGTGGGAGCTTCTGTAGATAAGCTGAGAGCTATGGGTTATACAAAAGACATTAATGGAACAGAGCTTACTAATCCTGATCAGGTTGTTGAGATAAAGCCTCAGGACATAGTTCTTCCTGCCTGTGTCGAAGCTTTGGAAGAGCCCTCAGATGATGTGCTTTTCAGGGTCACGAAGTTTATAGATGAGCTTTTTATGGGACTTTATGGCATGGAGCCTTACTACAATTGTAAAAGCAAAGAAGATCTTATAGGCCAGCTTGTAATTGGACTTGCACCTCATACAAGCGCAGGAATATTATGCAGGATAGTTGGATTTTCAAAGAGCCAGGGTTTTTTTGCCCATCCTATGATACATGCAGCTATGAGGCGTGATACAGATGGTGATGAATCCTGTTTCTTTTTGCTCATGGATGGGTTCCTGAATTTCTCTAAAAGATATCTTCCAAGCTCAAGAGGAAGTACGATGGATGCTCCTTTAGTACTTACCACAAAACTTCTTCCTGCAGAAGTAGATGACATGGTGTTTGATATGGAGATGGTTTGGCGATATCCTTTAGAATTCTATGAAGCATGTCTTGAATATAAGATGCCATGGGATGTAAAAATGAAACAGCTTAATGATTGCCTAAACACTCCTTGCCAGTATGAGGGTTTTGGATTCACTCATTCTGTTTCTGACATGAACAAGGGTGTCAAGTGTTCAGCTTACAAGACACTTCCGTCTATGGAAGATAAACTTAAGAGTCAGATGGATCTTGCAGTCAAACTTTCTTCTGTTGATGAAAGTGATGTAGCAAGGCTTGTTATAGAAAAACATTTCATGAAAGATCTTAAAGGTAATTTAAGAAAATTTTCACAACAGCAATTTAGGTGCGTACACTGCAACGAAAAATACAGAAGACCTCCTCTTCTTGGAAAATGCCCTGCTTGTGGAGGAAAAATAATATTTACTATTTCAGAAGGTTCTGTAGGAAAATACCTTGAACCAAGCATATCTCTTGCCAAGAATTATCATGTAGATTCTTATCTTTCTCAGACAATAGATCTTACAAGAAGAAGATTTGAAGATGTATTTGGACGCGAGAAAGAGAAGCAGAGTTCACTTGGTGCCTGGTTTGGATGAACTAAAAAGAGATAATTTTATAAACTATTTCTAAGATATAGAATTGTTATGGGTAAATCAAGAT
>JBKHIF010000056.1:0-8426 GCA_046538795.1 Candidatus Woesearchaeota archaeon
ATAATGGAATTGGAAAATATCCTCATAAGGATTATATATGGAAAATAGCACATTCAATAAACAAAATAGAAAACAAAGCAGAAAGAAGAGAGCATTTTGAACTTCTCCCAAAAGTATTGGCAACAATGAGATACAATGGCGAATTATGGAGAATCTCCCCAGCACCAGATTATGAAGATTGTGTTTCACATTATCCTAATGTCAAGGCTTTACAAAATTCTATAAATTCTACCGAAGAAAAAAACTTTATTCTTCTAGATAATTATAACTCAGAAATAGAATTAGGTGATTTTGAAAGACCCTATATGTATTTCAGACATCCAAACAAACCAAGTTACGGAAGTGTTGGAGATTACTTTGAATCTAAGGCAATAGAATTCGTACTTCTTCATGAACTATGCCATTTGACAGTAGACATAAATAATGATGTCGATAGTCCAAACACAGATGATAACACACAATTAATGTGCGCTCCACTTTCTTATAGAAGATTTAATCCAGAAAAACTATCTGTGGAATCTATTAGAGAAGCATATGCAAAATTGATAGAAAAATAAGGCTCTCCAAATTTCATGCCAAGTTATCTGAAAAAGAAACCCTCAGTTTCTATTTAAGCATCAAATTCTATTGGACTTTAGTCTTTCACCGAGTATTATTGGACGCCAAATTTAATAATATACACATTTTTTTCTCCTGTAATCTCTCTTAAGAAAGTCTTTACTGAATCCTTATATTCGTTTGTTAAATTCATTATTCTAAATAGTACTAAAGCTTAATTAAAAAAGTTGCCTAAAATATTTAGTTTTCCTAGAACCACAAACAAAAAAGTTTATATACCAATATACTTATTTGTATATTGATCTCATGAAAAAGACATCTGAATATCTCCTTAATCTGTTTAGGACTTTTAATCCATTTTCATACAGTCATCTTTCCGAAAGCATAAAAGCAAATGCCATAAAACATTTTCTTGCGACGCTTTTCCTTGCAACATTGATCATGTCTGCTCTATATGTTCCGAAAATAATAGGTTCAAAACAAAGCTTTGATGAGATAATAGGAAATTTCAGCACGCTTAAAGCTGATGTGATACTGGAAACAAAAAGTCCTGTCAACATAACTCTTCCCGGAAATCTCATACTAGGTTCAGATTCCATAGTTATAGACACGCAAGGAAATGTACTTCCAAACCAGACTGAAGTCCTGATAGATGGAAAAAACATATACTATAACAAAGGGAACAATGTAAAGTATTTTGATGAGTTTACAAATATAATCAAGAACAAAGAAGCCATAAAAAAGACAATATACACGCTTATTACTCTTCTCTTTCCTGCGCTTGTAGCGCTTTCATATGTTTTTTATGTGATTGCGTTTGGTCTTATCATACTTTTATCATCCCTTATAATGTCAGGGATTCTGAAAATATTAAAGCTTGAAGACAATATTAGTTTAAATCAGATTTCAAACATAGGATTATATGCATCAACATTCCTCTCTTTTGGAATCATTATGAAGCCTGTAGTCCCTGTTTTAAAAGCATATTTTTACGTACTTTTTGCAGTATTTTTTGTATTGGGCTGCATAATGTCACTCGGGCCAAACCGAAAGAAATAAAAAGCCCTTTTAAGGGTTAAACTTATACAAGGTCATATCTATGAGATTCAACGAGATCGCAAACCCAAGGCAGGCTGTACTTGTCACATGCAAAGATGAAGATTCAAGAGACAGCAAGGACAACATAATTGCAGTCACATGGCACAGCCCTGTATCTTTTGAGCCTCCGTTGTACATGATAAGCATAGGAAAGACAAGGCATTCTAAAGAAATAATCTCTAAGTCAGGATGCTTTACAATAAATTTCATGTCCTATGAATTAAAGGACAAGGTATTTTTTTGCGGAACCCACTCAGGTGCGCATGTTGATAAGTTCAGGGAATGCGGTTTTACCAAAGATAACGCTCAGACAATAGATTGCCCAAAGATCAAGGAAGCGTCAGCTCATATCGAGTGCGAAGTAGTAAACCAGATTGATTCAGGCGATCACATCATATTCATAGGCAAAGTCAATGTTTTCAACCAGAACAAGGAATCCGAAAGAACAATACATCTTGGAAAGGACAAATTCACGACAACAAGGACTGATCTTGCTTAAATGATAAAAAAGGCCAAACAAAAAAACAGAAGGTGAACATTCATGGATAAAGAGGAACAGATCAAAAGACTTGCTGAAAACCTTAAAAACTGCGGCAGCTGCGCAAGCATGGAAGATGCAATAAGGACAGCTACACGCATGCTCGGATTTGATGATTCAATGCTTACAAATGATCTCATGAACAAGGAAATGAGCAAGTTTTCAGGTCAGAATCTGGTAACTGTCCAAATCAATTCAGGGGTTGTAGCCCAGCCTCCGAAAAAAGAAGAGCCATCAAAGGTAAGAAGTGCTAAAGATCTTTCAAGAGAACTTAGCATGCAAAAGGCTTTTGATACTCTTTCGCAGAGGATGTCATTTTCTGATTACCAGAGAAACAGCATGATGAATGAAATCAACTCAGGAATAAACTCCCTGGGATCAGACAGAAGCCAGGAAAACAACAAAAACAACAACATGGATAACGCAAACAGCATGAATATCCATGAGACACAGTTTCCGCCTCAGTTCAGGAAACCTGAAATCATCCAAAAAGAGCCCTCATTGATAAATGAAAGACAAAATCAGGACTTCAGGCAGGAAAACATGCAAAACCAAAATAGCAATAATAATTATGATAATATGAATTATAATAATTACAACAATAATGCAACACAAAACCAGGGATTTCCTTCTCAGCAGTCAAATCAAAGGCAGGCTGAACAGGTAAGCAATAACAATTTCATCAACGAACAATCCAGTACTTTCGGTCATAACCATGTTGCTGAACAAGATATATTCAGTTCACAAAATACATCAGAAAACAAAAAAGAAGAATTCTCTTTGTTTGAAGACATCCCTGAAATAAATGAAAGCCAGTTCAAAGAAAAAAACGAAAAAACAGGAAACAACAGTCAGGAAGATATATTCAATCAATACAGCCAGAAAGCGCAGACAACTTCAGGAAATCAGGTATCTTTTGAAGAGAAAAAAATTCCTGATGAGGATTTCTTTGGTGAACCTTCCAAAAGCATAATGCAGGAAAGAAATGAAATGCCTGCTAATAATTTTCAGAACAATTCGTTTCAGCAGCCTCAGTCAATGAATATGCATCAAAACAGCATGCAAAAGCAAAGAGAAAGCTTTTTTGAAAAAAAGACGATAAACCAAGCTGATTTGAATAACAGCAGCCAGGACAAAAATCAAGCAAACAATCAGCAGCAGCAGCCAAAGCAGTCTGCTGAAGAAAGTATTGATCTTACTGAGATGTTTAATTTTGCTAAAAGAAACAGGTGAAAAAATAATGAATTACAACGAAGATTGCAGCACAGAAAACCTATTGAAAGAAAAAAGAGAGCGTGTTATGAATACACTTGGAATACTCAATAACGGCAGTGTCAACCTTGATCAATCAGAAAACCATGATATGAACAGCAATATCCCGCAGGATCAGCCAAATAATGTCATGAATGAGAATCCTGTGATAAACCAGCAGGCAGAAACAAAGCCGCAGAATATCCAGGCTGTACAGAACACACCCTCTCAACCCACTTCAGCAAGGGAAATGAGCAATAATCATGATATAAATCAATCAATGCAGATGATAAATGAATTCATGAACATGAAAAAAGAAATCAAGAATATACTTGACTGCTTTAACCAAAACATCTCAGGCATAAGACAGGAAATTGAAGGATTAAAATCACAGTTTTCATCTTTAAAAAGTTCAGGCAATGCAATGCATCCGCAGATGAACCAGCAGTCAAATCAAAATAATCAAGATTTCCATAATAACAATCAAGGACATAATCCTCAGCAAATGCAGATGCAAAACAACAATTCCAGCCAGCAGATGAATGCTCAGGCTTCACAGCAGAAGGTTTTCTCCCAAAGCCATCAGGTAGATTCTAAAGAAGTCTCACAGTCAAGTGGCAATCATCCAAGGACAGGCATGTTCGGTTCTGATGATGTTAAGATAGAAAACATATTTTATTATGGAAATAAGTAATTTTTTCTAATATTCTTTTTTTCTTTCGTTATCTTTAAAAATAAAAGACAATACCTTCTCTAAAATGCCAAAATTATCTGTAATTATTCCTGTATATAATGAAAGAGAAACACTTATCAAGCTT
Organism: Candidatus Woesearchaeota archaeon; assembly: GCA_046538795.1. Classification (GTDB taxonomy): domain Archaea; phylum Nanobdellota; class Nanobdellia; order Woesearchaeales; family CAZJJJ01; genus JBKHIF01. Next base: position 4,264 of record JBKHIF010000056.1, read on the forward strand.
CTGATGAAAGTAGAAGATGTAAAGCTTGGCATGGTGAAAAAAGAGATAATCTTAGTAGATGATTATTCGACAGATGGAACAAGAGATATAATAAAAGATCTTCCTGAAAAATACAAGGTAATATTTCACAAGAAAAACAGAGGAAAAGGAAGAGCCATAAGAACAGGCCTGAAATATGCAACAGGCGATATAATTGTCATACAGGACTCTGATCTGGAGTATGACCCTCAAGACTACAAGAAACTCATAAAACCCATACTAAAGGGTAATGCAAAGGTAGTTTATGGCTCAAGATTCATGAAAAACAACAATAACTGGGCGATACCATCTCATTATGTCGGAAACAAGATCCTTTCCATTGCAACCACGATATTATTCTTCAGGTATGTAAGCGACATGGAAACATGCTATAAGATGTTCACAAAAGACGTCCTGAAAAAGATAAAAAAACTTAAAGCACAAAGATTTGACTTTGAGCCAGAAATAACAGCAAAGATAATAAAAGCAGGTTTCAGGATAAAAGAAGTTCCTATAAATTATCATCCAAGAGATTTTTCAGAAGGCAAGAAAATCAACTGGAAAGACGGAGTCCAGGCACTTCTATATCTGATAAAATACAGGTTTATCAACTAAGGTTCACCAAAATATTTATAAACAATCTCAAATTTTCATGAAAGATACGCGATGGTGGTTTAATGGTATAATTCGTCCCTGCCACGGACGAGACGCGAGTTCGATTCTCGCCCATCGCATATTGAATAGGGCTACATTTTTGTATGCCCTACACGATTAGCTTGTCAACAGAGCTTGCAGTTACGTAACATTGATTCTCGCCTCAAACGCATATTGAATAGGAGTACATCTACAGTGCATTGCTCCAAAGGAATACCCTTTAAGGGCAAACCCCGCAAAAACGAAAAGAAATTTTTTAAATTTCTGCACACAGTTGAAACAATGTTTCAATCGTGTTTCATGCAAAATTTTCAACAAACAAAATAATTCCGGAAATCATTCCAAAAGTAATAAAAAGAAGCTATACTAAATCAATCTCTATGGGAATGATATTTGATAATCTCAAAGATTCTTTAAAAAGCATAAGGAAAAAGCCTCTGTTGTTTTTTTTCTGCATCCTTATCGATATATTTGCTGTTTTCCTGTTCGGAGTCATAAGAAGCTTTTTTGCAAGAATCATAATTGCTCCATTAAACCAGCTTATGATTTCAGCCCAAAAAAGAAGCCAGATAAGCATACTTGAACAAGCAGCAGCAGAAGATATAGGAAACTTCGGCCTTGAAGCTGCAAAGACAAAACAAGAGATCCTTCTTATAACCCTGCTGTTCATTGCAATACTTGCAATACTCTGGGGAATTGTTCAGGGCTCTTCATGGTTTACTGCAACAAGGATCGCAGAAAAAAAGAGAAAAGAAAAATTCTTCAAATATATCCTGAGATTTTCTCTTGCATCACTTATCTGGATTACAGCATTAGGATTGATCTTTATAATTATACTTGCAATATCAATACCTAAAGATATCTATTCACCACTTAATCCCCTGCAGACGATAACACTATATTTTGCAGGCTATGTTCTCCTGCCTATAGTACTCTTTTTTGCTCCTATATCGCTCTCTCTTGCGACAAAACATAAGAGCATCAAAGAAAATCTGAAAAACACAATAAGGATAGGAATCAAGAATTTCTTCCTGTTCATAATGCTCTATGGAATAATCATAATGGCTTCATATATTATCATGTATTTTCAGGCAGTAATATCAAATGCCTGGGCAACGCTTTTCTTAGGTCTTTTCTTAAGCCTGCCCCTTATTGCATTTGCCAGGATATTTCTCATAAAACTTCTTGAAAAAAGCACCTTATAGTTTCCTTAAGGCATATTTTTTGGCTTAATCTCCTTTTAGAGAATCATCATATAGATTATATGCGTTTTCTGTAAATATTCCGGATTTCATAGAAACCAAAAATTATCCGGAAAAACAAAAGGTGATTTAAATGGATATCAAAAATGAAGACATGAAAATCGTATCCCAGCTAAGAAAAAATTCAAGAGAATCTTTGACAAAAATAAGCAGGAGTACAAATATTCCGGTAAGCACAATATTTGACAAGCTAAAGAACAAGACAAACTCAGTCATTAAGAAACATACATGCATAATAGATTTTCCAAAGATAGGGATGACAACAAGGGTCAAGATGATACTAAAGGTACTTCCTGATGACCGAGAGCCTGTAAGGGATTTCCTGAAAAAAAGCTGCAACCTTAATTCCCTGTATAAGATAAATAACGGATATGATTATTTTGCAGACATGGTCTTCAGGAGCCTGAAAGAATTAGAAGAGTTTCTAGAAAAGCTTGATGACAATTACAGGATCAAGACAAGGATGATATTCTATGTAATAGAAGAACTTGAATGCGAAAGATATCTTTCAGGGTCAGAAATAGATTGCATGCAATGAACCTAGCCTTTGTTTATGATCTCAAGGATATCTGAACCATATTTCAGTATCTTATTGTCTCCCAGTCCATATATGGACTGGAGTTCATAAAATGAAGAAGGCTTCTTTGATACAATCTCTTGCAATGTCTTGTCTGAAAAGATCATATAAGCTCTTATCCTTTTTTTGTTTGCAGTTTCAAGCCTCCAATCCTTAAGCCTGAAAAAAAGATCATTGTCAGAAGAGGAGCCTTTCTTGTTTTGCTTGTATAAAGGCACATCCTTATCATTTGAAGATGATCTTTTAAGACATCTGGAAGAGACTGCTCCTGAAAGTGAAGCATCTCCTACTTTAGTAAGAAATGATAAGACATCTGAAGTTATGAATCTTGAAAGAGTGTTGTAATAGCTTATAACAAGCTGTTTCTTCGCCCTTGTAAGACCAACATAAAGAAGCCTTAATTCTTCTGCATATTTGTCGTACTCGTCATCAACCTTTACAAGGTTCAGGAAAGGATGTTCTGATGCCATGCACGGATACATCTGGGAACTTACACCAATCATATATACAATTTCAGCCTCAAGGCCTTTTATCGCATGGACTGTTGATAATGTTACTTCATCTTCTTTAGGCACAAGGTTTTCTTTTTTTTCTTCAACAGTTCTTTTAAGGAACTTTATTGAATTTTGCTGCAAAATCCTTGAAATGTTTTCAAGCTGCTTGTTGGTTCTTGCAAGCACAAATATCTCGTTTCTTGGTATGTTCTGCGAAAGTATGCTTTGCGCAACAAAAAGGCTTTCAGCGTTCTCATCAGAATGAGATACTAACATTATCGGACATGTTTGATCTTCTTTGCCTGATGGAGTCTCAAGTCCGGGAAGTCCCATTGATTTTATCACCTTGTTTCCGATCTCAACAATTTTTTCTGTGCTTCTATAATTTTTTGTAAGCTGTATCACAGAAGGATTGCCATATTTATTTGGAAAATTAAGGATATTTTCTATCTTTGATCCTCTCCATCCATATATGCTCTGCCTGGGGTCGCCTACAACAAAAAGATTTTTCGGATCAAGTATATCAATAAGCTTTACCTGTATGTTGTTTACGTCCTGATACTCATCAACCAGTATATGCTCAAATTCAGGGATTGAATCTGGATTTTTCTCAAAAAGCTCTATAGAATGCGTTATCTGGTCTGTATAATCACGTAGTCCCTTTTCTTTCTTGAGATCAGAGATGGTTGATATGAGCTTGTAGATAAACTCTCCAAGCCTTCTTTCAGAAGCTGTTGATGTATTATTTGAAATATCTTTAACAAAAGAAATTGATTTTTCATTATGCTTGTAGTGATCCATGAGACTGAACATGTCATTTACAAAAGTAAAATAAAGATCTCTCTTATTTTCTCTGTAGAAACGCTTCTTTGAAAAATATTCTGAAAGAGCATCATCGATTCCCCAGCCGATCTGTCCTAATGCCTCATTCACAATCTTTATTTTTGCCTGATAATCCATGACCCTGTATTCCTTGTCATAGGCAATATCAGCGTTCTTTTTTAGAATCTTTTCACAGAAAGAATTGAATGTCTCAACCTGCACCAGATGAGCGCTTTCAGGTATCAATTTTGAAAGCCTTGTTATCATCTCCTGCCTTGCCTTTCTTGTAAATGTTATCGCAAGTATCTTTGCAGGATCTGAATTCCTGTATCTTAC
>JBKHIF010000008.1:0-30817 GCA_046538795.1 Candidatus Woesearchaeota archaeon
CAGAAACAAAAAAACCAGAAGAAAACAAGATTAAAGATTCGGGTGCTGAAAAAACAAAGTCAAATGAGACAAAACCTGAAACAAAAAAATCAGAATCAAAATCAACTGAATCAAAACAAGATGAGGCTGAAAAGCCAGAAACAAAAAGCACTCAGGAAAATCCGGATGATAAAAAATGATTGAAAGAAAAATTATCAAAGACAGGATGAAAGAGTTCCTTGTTGAACAGTATGTTTCAGATAATCTTCAAAAGGTGGGTTACAGCAAGACTAAGGTGCAAAAGACGCCCCTTGGTGAAAAGATCGTAATCTATGCTTCAAGGCCAGGTCTTATTGTGGGACGAAAAGGTCTTAACATAAAGAATCTCACAAAAAGCCTGAAAAATAAATTCAAGCTTGAAAATCCGCAGATAGAGATAAGCGAAATCGAAAGTCCAAATCTAGATGCTCAGATTGTTGCAGAAAAGATACAGAGTACACTTGAAAGGTTTGGATCAAAACGGTTCAAGGGTGTTGGACATAAGACAATGAGTGATGTTGTTGATGCTGGTGCGATGGGCTGTGAAATACTTATTTCAGGAAAGATACCTAGTGCTAGAGCCAAGAGATGGAGATTCTATCAGGGTTATCTGAAAAAAAGTGGAGATGTTGCTGTATCTCAGGTCAAGACTGCTTATGCTTACGCAAAGCTTAAAAGTGGGACTGTTGGAATACAGGTAAGGATCATGCTTCCAGATACTGAACTTCCTGATCTTGTCAAGATGAACAAGGTTGAGGTTGTAGAAGAGATGGATGGGGATGGAAACCTTATCGAAAAGACGACTACAGAAGAAGTGGGTGAAGAGCCTGCAGATGAATCTTCTGAAAAAGAGAAAAAGGAGAAATCATCTTCAAAATCCAAGAAAGGATCTAAATCAAAAAAAGAAGACTCAGACAAATCTTCTGAAAAAAAGTCAGAAGAGCAAACTGACAAGGATTCAGAAAACAAAGAAGAAAAATCTGAGTGATTGAGCTAAAATGAAACTTAAAGAAATACATTCGCTGAAAAAAAATGAGCTTGAAAACAAGCTTTCAGAACTCAATAAAGAGAAGATGAAGCTTAGTGCTCAGGTTGCTGTAGGAACAACTCCTAAGAGTCCTAAGCAGCTAAATGTAATCAAGAAAACAATTGCCAGAATAAAAACAGAATTGTCTGGGAGGAAAGATTAGGAAATGGTGGATATAGATCCAATTACTGGTTTACCAAAAGAGTTAGGTGTTTGGGACAACATAACAAAAGAGAGTCAGGAAATAAGTGTCTACACGATAAAGAAGAAATTCGGTAAAGTTTATACTGTGATTGAAGGTATCAATGATAAGAACATTGATATCAAAGAAATAACAAAAAAACTCAAGAATAAGTTTGCCTGTGGCGGAACATCAAAAGAAAAGATGATCGAGCTTCAAGGTGACCACATCGGAAAAATCAAGGATACTTTGGTTGATTTGGGATTTCCTGAAGATGCAATCGAGCAAAACATGAAAGGTCCCAGAAAAAGACGATGAAGGTCCAAAATCTGGATAAATCAGAATTCATAGGCAAAAAGATCAAGATCTTTGATTCGAAAAACAAGACTTTCAAGGATCTTGAGGGTAAGATTGTCGATGAGACAAAGGAAACTATCCGATTAAAACTCGTCGACGATAGAGTAATAACAATATTTAAAAAAGAAATCAAGTTCGCTTTGGATTGTTGCGAAAAAAATGCAATAATCGATGGAAAAAATATTATCAAAAGGCCTGAAGACAGGATCAAAGGATAAAAATGGCAAAAAAACCAACATTGAAACTAAGAGGAAGAGAGTTTGTAGGTACAGTTACATCTGATAAGATGAGAAATACTGTTACTGTTTCGTGGACTAGGAGAAGATATCTTCCTAAATATGAAAGATATGAACGAAAGATGAGTAAAATCAAAGCCCATAATCCTGAATCAATTGATGCTAAAGAAGGCGACATGGTCCGTGTGATGGAATGCAGGCCTTTAAGCAAGACTAAAAATTTTGTGGTTGTTGAAATAATCAAAGAAGACTCAGATAAGAAGAGTGAATAAAAATGCAGACTGTAAAAGCAAGCGTGACAAGGGCCATTAATCATGGCAGTGAAATCGAAACATGTGATAATTCAGGTGCTAAGATAATCAGGATAATCTCTGTCTTGAATCACAAGACTACAAAAAGGAGAAAACCTGCTGCCGGTGTTGGTGATCTTGTCATGGCGGCTGTTATTAAGGGGAGACCTGATATGAGAAAACAGACCTTTTATGCAGTTTTGGTCAGGCAGAAAAAAGAGTACAGAAGGCCAGATGGCACAAGAATTAAGTTTGAAGATAATGCGGCTGTTGTCCTTAAAGATGAAAAAGGAAACCCTAAGGGAACAATAATAAAAGGTCCTGTCGCAAAAGAGGCAACAGTAAGGTGGCCCGGAGTCGCCAAGATCGCAAGCATGATCGTTTAAGACAATACTAGATAATACTATTAAGACTGATAAAAATGAAAAGTGAATTTTCAAAATCATGGGTGGCTAGCAAGAAGCCAAGCAAACAAATCAAATACAGAGCGAATGCTCCTTTGCATATCAAAAGGAAGATGCTTTCAGCTCATCTTTCAAAAGAGCTTCGCCAAAAATATGAAAAGAGATCCATGCCTGTGAGAAAAGGCGACAAGGTTATTGTCCAGAGAGGAACTCACAAGGGTAAGGAAGGCAGTATTGATTCTGTCGATACAAAAAGAGAATGCGTTAATATCTCGGGGATTGACTTTGTCAAGAAAAATGGTTCAAAAGCATTTTACCCGATAAAGATCACAAACATAATGATAAAGGATCTTGATATGAGTGATAAGAAACGTAAAAAGATCGTCGAAAGAAAAGAAAAGGCAAAATCGGAGAAATAAAAATGGGAACATCTCACTTGAAAAGGATTGCAACTCCAAACACTTGGTCTATAAGACGAAAAGAATTCGTCTGGGTAAGCAAGCCTAAGGGCGCTCATGCTCTGGAAAATGGTCTTCCGATAGCAGTTGCTATGAAAGAGTTTTTGGCGCTTGCAAAGACCAATTCAGAAGTCAAGAAAATATTATCGTCAAAGACTGTGAATATTAACGGAAAAAAAGTCTTTGATATAAAAAGAACTTTTGGAATCCTGGATGTTTTGTCCATAAAAGAGATTAAGAAGAACTATACCTTGGTCCTGAATTCAAGGAAAAAGCTTGACATAAAGGAACTTGATGATAAAGAAGCAGACTTTAAGATAAGCAAAATCATTGGAAAAACTTCGCTGGGAAAAAATAAGTTCCAGCTGAATCTTCATGATGGTATCAATGTGCTTGTTGATAAGGATGATTATAAAGTTGGAGACAGTTTGGTTTTGAACCTTGCTGATTACAAGATAAAAGATAAGCTTTCACTTTCAGAAAAAGCTCCTGTATATATCTTGAGAGGAAAACATACTGGAAAAACAGGTGTTGTTGAAAAGATAGATGGTGCAGAAATCATGTGTAATATTGAAGAAGGTACTTTCCAGCTTGCAAAAAATCAGGTGGTTGTTGTTGGAAAGACAAAACCATTACTTTCAGTATTCAAGCTGAAAACATCAGAATCAGATGATAAAAGTGCTTCAAAAGAAAAAAAAGAAGCAAAATCTTCAGAAAAAAAGACCAAATCAACTAAAGCTAAAACAAGCAAGAAAGAGTAAAAATGGCCGACACGAAAGATAACATAATGAGGAAAATAAAGATTGCCAAAGCAACCCTTAATGTAGGTGCAGGCAAAGACCAGAATGTGTTGAATAAAGGCATGATGCTGATAAAACACATTACAGGACTTGATGCTGTGAAAACAAAGACCTACAAAAGGCTTCAGGCATGGGGTCTTAGGCCAGGTCTTCCTGTCGGCTGCAAGCTTACAATAAGAGATCCTGAAATGATCAGAGATCTTGTTGAAAGATTCCTTGATGCAAAGAATAACGAGCTTTCACTCAAACAGTTTGATGAAAATGGGAATGTGGCTTTCGGTATCCCGGAATACATAGATATCAAAGGTGTCAAGTACAATCCTGACATAGGTATGATGGGTCTTCAGATCTGCCTTACTCTTGAAAGACCAGGATACAGGATCAAAAAGAGACGCATTGAAAATCGCAAGGTTTCCCATAAGCATAGTGTATCTAAAGATGATGCAATAAAATTCATGAAAGATAATTATAATATCATAATCCAGGAAGAATCGGGTGAAGAATAAAAATGACTGTCAGCAATCATAGAAAAGCACTAAAGCAGCTTAAGACTAAACCAAAAGTAGCTGAAAAATATCTTAAGTTTTGTGCTCCTAAAAAAAGATCTACAGGATCTGCTAATAAGAAATGCAGGCTTTGCGGACGAATTGGAGGGCACATAGACAAGTATGGTCTTAATCTTTGCAGACAGTGTTTCAGGGAAAATGCGACAAAACTCGGTTTTAAGAAATTCAACTAAAAAAAGGTAAATAAAATGAGCTTAAACGATCCATTAGCAGCCACGCTTTCAAAAATAGAAAACGCAGAAAGGCAGTCAAAAAAAGAGTGCAATATGCCGGTATATTCAAAGATGATACTTGGCGTGCTTAATGTTATGAAAGATAATGGCTATGTGGGAGATATCGAAGAAAGAGAAGGCACAAGAGTCAAATCCTATAAAATTAATCTGTTGGGAAGAATCAACAGGTGCAATGCAATAAAACCAAGATATGCAGTGACACTTAATGAATTCGAAAAATTTGAAAAGAGGTATCTTCCTGCCAAGGACTTTGGAATAATTATTATCAGTACATCAAAAGGTCTTATGACCCATACAGAAGCCAAAAAGAACAATCTTGGAGGAAGGCTTATAGCATTTTGTTATTAGGATTAAAATGAAAAACGAAATTAATGCAGAGATTGAGATTCCTGAAAATATCGATATCTCAGTAGAAAAGGATGTTGTTAAAGTTGAAGGGCCGAATGGTTCTGTTGAAAGAAAACTTGCAAGTCCTAAGATTGAGATAAAGGTAGATGGCAAAAAAATAATGATGGATGTCAAAAATGCTTCAAAAAGAGAAAAGACTCTTATTGGAACATTCAAGGCCCACATAAACAATATGCTTAAAGGAGTTGAATCCGGTCATGAGTATAAGCTTAAGATTTGCTCAAGCCACTTTCCTATGAATGTGAGTGTAAATAATGGTGAACTTATAATAAAAAACTATCTTGGTGAAAATAATCCAAGAAAAGTCAAGATAAAGAGCGGTGTTGACGTAAAAGTAGATGGCACCGAGATAACTGTGAAGTCCATTGATGTGGAGCTTGCAGGACAGGTTGCAGCAGACATAGAATCTGCAACAAGGATCACGAACAGGGACAGAAGGATTTTTCAGGATGGAATTTTTATCATAGAAAAGAGAGGAAAAAAGATCTGATTAAAGAGACGATCTTATTATGCTTAAAATGAGTGAAATTAAAAAACTTTTGGAAACCAGAAAAAGAATTAAGGCGAAAAAACCTGTTTTTAGGAAACAGGATAGCCACAAAAAACCTAAGCTTAGTGAAAACTACAGAAGGCCAAGAGGACTTCAGTCCAAGATGAGGCTTCAGAAGAAAGGTTACATAAGAAGGCCCAAGCATGGTTATGGTGCGCCAAAAGATGTGAGGCATATGACTAAAGAAGGTCTTGTTCCATTCATAGTGTCAAACTCTCTTGAACTGGATAATATTAAACCTGAATCAGAATGCATAATAATTTCAGGTTCAACAGGAAACAAGAAAAAAATCGAGATAATCAAAAAAGCGATTGAGAAAAAAATCACTATCGAAAATGTCAATGATCCAAAAAATTTTATTGCCAAGATAGAAGAATCTTTAAAGCAGAAGAAGGAAGCTAAGAAGAAAAAGCTTGACAAGAGACAGGCAAAGAGAACCAAGAAGAGAAAAGAAAGCGAATCAAAGAAAGAGAGTGTTGAAGAAAAGCTTTCTGAAGACGACAAGAAAAAGAAGGAAAAAGAAGAGAAAGATAAGATCCTTCAGAAAAAGCAATAATTAATGTGATTGAAAATGAAACTTACTATTCAAAAAAGACTCGCCTCTGAAATACTGAAATGCTCGCCGGATAAGATCTGGCTGGATTCAGAGAAAAGCAAAGAGATCAAGGAAGCTATAACCAAGATAGATATGAAAAATCTTATAAAACAAGGTCTTGTAGCAAAGAAAAAGCTTCCTGAGCAATCAAGAGCAAGAGCAAGGTTTGTTCATGATCAGAAAGTCAAGGGACGAAGAGGCGGAAGCGGTTCAAAGAAAGGATCTCCAAGCTCAAGGCTTAGTGACAAGGAGAAATGGATAACAAAAGTAAGAAGCTTAAGGACTCTTCTTGCTGAACTAAAAGAGAAATCTCTGATTAGTCCAAAGACCTACAGGAATCTATATTCAAAAGCAAAAGGCGGATTTTTCAGAAACAAGAGACATATTAAACTATACATAAATGAGCATGATTTGCTGATAAAGAAAGAAAATGGCACAAAAAAATAAGATTGTAGTAAAACACAGAAGATATAGGGAAGGAAAAACTAATTACAGGAAGAGACTGAATCTTCTTAAGTCAGGAAAACCTATTGTTGTTGTCAGAAAATCTGTCAATTTTGTGATTGTCCAGATAGTCAAATATGATGAGGCTGGAGACAGGATACTTTATTCAGAGAAATCAAGCTCTCTTGAAAAGTTTGGCTGGAACTATAAAAAAAATAATCTTCCTGCTTGTTATCTGACAGGTCTTCTTATAGGATCTAAAGCAAAAAAAGATATCAAGGAAGCTGTTGCAAATATAGGTCTTTATCCTTCAACAAAAGGTTCAAGGCTTTATGCAGTGCTTAAAGGCATAAATGATGCAGGTGTTAAGGTTAATGTTTCAGAAGATGTTCTTCCTGATGAGAAGAGGATAAGAGGAGAACATATCAAAAGTTATGCAGAAGACCTAAGGTCAAAAGACAAAGCTGCCTATGATAAGATATTTTCATATTACATCAAGAAAAAAATTGATGCTGAAAAGATAACACAAATCTTTGATGAGACTAAAGATAAAATAATCAAACAAAAAAGTGAATGATCATGCCTAAAAAAGAAGAAATCAAGGAAAAAGAAGAAACCCTTAATGAAGAGAATGAAGATGTTTCAGAAAAAGAGGCTTCAGAAGAGCCTGTAGAAAATGATGATTCATCAGATAGTTCATCAGAAGACTCTTCAGAAGATGAGGCACCTATCGCAGATGAAGAGATCAGCGAAAAGGATGTGAAGAAGATCAAGAAAACTACATCTGAAAAGACAGGGTTTGATATGGATTCCTGGACTCCGAAAACAGAGATTGGAAAAGGGGTAAAATCAGGGAAAATTACAGATATTGACCAGATACTTGATAAGGGTCTTAAGATACTAGAACCTGAGATTATTGATGTGTTGATGCCTGGTGCAGATATTGATCTTCTTTTGATAGGACAGTCTAAAGGTAAGTTTGGAGGCGGTCAGAGACGTGTTTTCAAACAGACTCAGAAAAAGACAAATGAAGGCAACAAACCAAGCTTTGCAACCTGTGCTGTGATAGGAAACAGAAATGGTTACATAGGAATAGGTTATGGCAAGTCAAGGGAAACAGTTCCTGCAAGGGAGAAGGCTTTCAGGCAGTCAAAACTAAATGTTATCAAGATAAGAAGAGGTTCAGGATCCTGGGAATCTGGTGGTGGAAATCCTGACTCCATACCTTTCAAGGTTACAGGAAAAACAGGCAGTGTTGAAGTTACTTTGATACCTGCCCCGATAGGAACAGGCCTTTGCATAGAGAAAGAATGTGCAAAAATGCTTGAGCTTGCAGGAATAAAAGACGTCTGGTCTAAAACAAAAGGAAAGACAAAGACTAAACTTAATCATGTAAAAGCATGTTTTGAAGCTCTAAAAAAGCTTATGTCAACCAGGGTAAAGCCTGAAGATAAAGAGCGTCTGAATATAGTAGACGGCAAATATGTAGGATAATCATACGATATATTGATCAAAAATGGCTGAAACAACAGATAATAACAATAAAAAAGATGAGGCATATGTTGCTGTCATCAGGATCAGAGGAGAAGTAGCTCTTAAAGGCGATATCAAGGATACCTTAAGGATGCTTGGTGTGCCAAACAAGAACAATATGGCTATACATAAGAAGACTTCTTCGATCATGGGAATGGTGAAAAAAGCAAGCGGCTTCATAACTTTTGGAGATGTTTCCAAAGATCTTGCAGATAAGTATGGTCTTAAAAAGACAATCCCTATGCATCCTCCCAGAGGAGGCTTTGAAAGAAAAGGAATCAAAGTACCTTTCAATGTAGGCGGTGCTTTAGGCGATAGGGGAGATAAGATGGCTGATCTTATCGAGAAGATGAAAATATAATAATAATTTAAGGTTATGATCAAAATGACTGTCAACAAACGAAAAAAGAATTCAAGAGCAAGAGCAAATACAACCCATGGTTATGGCTCTATGAAAAAGAATAGAGGAGCAGGAAACCGTGGAGGACGTGGCCGTGCAGGCTCAGGAAAGAAAGGCGATGCTAGAAAACCTTTCTTCAGGGTCAAAGAGAAGTTTGAGCTTGGAAAAAATGGATTCGGAAAGAAAAGGATTAAGATTGAAGCGATAAACGTTTCTGATCTTGAAAAAAGAAAAGAATCACTCTTGCTTAAAGGCGTCATGACAAAGAATAAAGAAACTTATGTCATTAATCTTGGCGACATGAAAGTTGACAAGCTTCTTGCATCAGGAAATGTCGCAAGTAAATTTGATGTGAAAGTAAGATATGCATCAGATTCTGCTGTGGAAAAGATCAAGAAAGCAGGCGGAAATGTTGTGCTGCTTGAAAAAAAAGCAGACGAAGCTTCTGAAGAAGAATCATCAGACGCAGAATAAATTTTCATTATTTTTTAATAACTTATTTATATCAGCTCTTTTTTATTGCTGTTAAAACACATATTGGGGTAATGAGATCGTGAATCCACTATTCAATAAGATTGTAACAAGCCTTCCTGAGGTTGCAAAACCTACGCAAAAAAGGTTGCCTCTTTCTGAAAAGATAAAATGGACTCTTATAGTGCTGGTTGCATTCTTCATATTAGGTATGATACCTCTTTGGGGCCTTGGAGAGAATGCTCTTCAGCGATTTGAATATTTATCCATAATTCTCGGTGCTAAATTTGGTTCTATTATTTCTTTAGGTATAGGACCAATCGTAACAGCATCTATCGTGCTACAGCTTCTTAATGGAGCAGGCATATTGAAATTTGACAATTCAACACATGAAGGAAGAGTGTTTTTTCAGGGAGTACAAAAGCTTCTTGCCCTGTTTTTTATTGTGTTTGAAGCATTTATCTATGTATTTATGGGAGGATTGGCTCCATCAAATGCTTTTGCAGGCACTGCCTCATATCTTCCGTTGCAGCTTATCTTGGTATTCCAGCTTATATTAGGCGGTCTTCTCATAATGCTTATGGATGAAGTTTGCCAGAAATGGGGAATTGGTTCAGGAATCAGCTTGTTCATAGCAGCTGGTGTTTCACAGAGTATCTTTTACAGGGCGCTATCTCCTTTGCCAAGTCCAACAAACCCGAATATACCTGCAGGAGCTATTCCTGGATTGTTTTATGCTCTTAAGAATCAAGATATTACAAGCGCATTCAATCTGCTTTCGATGGTGCTTGCAACATTATTGATATTTGGTGTTGCAGTATTTGCGCAATCCATGAAAGTCGAAATACCTCTTTCCTTTGGAAGAGTAAGAGGACAGGGAATAAGATGGCCGCTTAATTTCATCTATACCAGCAACATTCCTGTAATACTTGTTGCAGCACTCCTTGCGAATCTACAGTTATGGGCGCGGCTCATAAATAATCCTATCTTAGGCCAGTTCTCTCCCGGAAGTACGTATGCGACCTCAGGAATCGTCTCATGGCTTCAGGCTCCTGATCTTTTGGGTACGATAATAAGGCAGGGGACTATATTCATTGGTTCAAGACCATATCTCCAGGCGCTCATATACACATTAGTTATGGTTGGCGGTGCAGTCTTGTTTAGCCTGTTCTGGGTTCAGACTTCAGGTATGGATGCAAGATCTCAGGCAAAACAGATTCTTTCCTCAGGACTACAGATGCCTGGTTTTAGAAAAGATGAACGTGTGCTTGAAAAAGTCCTTGAAAGATATATCAAGCCTTTGACTGTGATGGGGGCGATGACTGTTGGATTTCTGGCTGCATCAGCAGATCTATTGGGTGCTTTGAGTCAGGGTACAGGAATACTTCTTACTGTCATGATAATCTATAAGTTCTATGAAGATATCGCAAGACAGCATATGATGGATATGAACCCTATGATGAGAAAGTTTATGGGCAAATGATTTGATTTTTTCATGAAATTTTCTTTTTCTCGTCGGATATTGCCATAAAAAAACGTTAAATTTATAAGTATTCCAGAGTTTTTATGGGTTATAGATAATAATATTATAACTTAAATTAAAATGTTTGACAATATACTTGATGCAATTTTTGGACCTATAGCAAGTCTTCCGTCTATTTTAGCTATAGCTATTTTTGCATTGATCGTGACTTTGATTACGACATTTATCTATAAGCTTGTTACAGACCAGAAAAAACTTAAAGAGCTTAAAACCAGGATGAAATCGTATCAGGATGAGATGAAGCGCCTTTCAAAAGATGATCCTGAAAAGGCTCTGGGTGTCCAGAAAAAAGCGATGTCTCTTAACATGGAGTATATGAAGCATTCTATGAAAGCAACTCTCTTTACTATAATTCCTGTTTTGATAATATTTACATGGCTAAATGCAAATCTTGCATTTTATCCTATAGTTCCAAATCAGGAATTTGATGTCTATGCTGAATTTAAGGAAGGTGCACAAGGCACTGCAATACTTGATATAACTCCATCAGGCCAGGTTGAATTTATATCTCCCAGAGAGACTGAAATTGTTGATGGAAAAGCCACATGGTCATTAAAAGGTTCTGAAGGAAAATATTTGCTATCATATACACATGAATCTGAAACCCAGCAGCAGGATCTGATAATATCAGAAAAAAAGTATGCGCCTCCCAACAAGGAGATAAATCAGGGTAATTTTGTTAGCGGAAATATTGTAAATGAAAAAGTGATGCCGCTCTCATTTATCGGGCTTAAGTGGGGTTGGCTTGGAGCATATATTCTATTTTCAGTAATAATGGGAATGACGCTTAGAAAAATCATGGGCATAAGCTAATTTTTTATTTTCTTATTCTAAACCATAAACCTAATAAACCCTGAAAATATACCTATTTTTAGTGGATAAACATGGCTAAACGGATAAAGTGGAATAATATTCTAAAAATTGTGCTTATTTTGGCGTTATTATATGTTGTTGCTTTTCACTATAGGGATATGGTTGATGTTTTTGCAGGCATAAGTGAGGAGAGTTCAGAGATTGTTGCGAGAAGTTTTGTTATGGATACAGATATATATTCCTCAGGCGGCGAAGATCTTGAGCTTATAAATATAAATGAACTTGGATGCAGAAACTGCTGGGAATATACATATAATTTTAAGACAAGATATCAGGAAGGAAATCATACTTTTATAGAAGGTCATAAAATTAATGTTATAGTCAATAACAGGCAGATACAAGAAGCTTATCTGGATGATGAAACATTATTGGGATGATCCTTTAAAAAATTATATGTGAAAAGTTAATAGTTGCTTATATTTTGAATTTTCACTTAAAATGCAAATATTTTTAAATAGTTTCAATTTCTTCTCGGATTATAAGCTAAAAAGTGATGATTATGGTTCAAGGAAGATTAAAATCAAGAACATTTAGGAGAGTGAAGAAAGTTACTCCTGGTGCAAGAAACGTTACTCATTATGAGAAACGAAAACCAGGTAAAGCAACCTGTCCTGTAACAGGCCAGGAGCTTCATGGCGTTCCAAGAGATAAGCCTTCAAAGATCAAAAACATGGCAAAAAGTGAAAAGAGACCCGAAAGGCCTTATGGAGGAGTTCTTTCTTCAAAAGCCATGAGAGAGGTCATGAAGGAACGTGCCAGAAAGACTAAATTATAATCTTTTATGTGATTAACCTTAAGGGAGCTGGCGACATCCCTTTAGAGTTTTTATGGAGGTTACAAAAAATGGTTCAGATAGGACAGATATTTATGAAAATTGCAGGCAGAGATGCAGGTAAGCTATGTGTTGTTGTTGATGAATTAGATGACACTTTTGTTCTTATAGACGGCGAGACAAGAAGGAGAAAATGCAATATTAAGCACCTTGAGCCTGTTGATAAGACGATTGACATAAAGAAAAAGGCTTCTCATGATACAGTTGCAAAAGCTTTCAAAGAGCTGGGAATTGAGTTTAAGGAATCCAAGAAAAAGGAATCAAAACCAAGACCTAAAAAAGTGAGAAAGCATGTTGCTAAAAAGGCAGCAGAGCCAAAGAAAGAATCTAAACCTAAAAAATCTGGGAAAAAGGAATCAAAACCTGCTTCTGAGAAAAAAGATTCTAAAAAAACGTCTTCAGAAAAAAAATCTTCAAAAAAAGAAGATAAAAAAGACAATAAATAATTTTTTATAATCCGATAAGAAAGATAAAATCTTTCTTTTCTTCAATTTCTTTATAACTGATAAAATATCTTGCAATGAGTTTTCTGATTGTATCGATCTTTTTTGATTTTCTTAATGCAGATATTATGAATTTTTCTTTGCCGACACGTTTCATTTCTTTGATTCCTTTCTCGATATCATCAAAATTTTGTATTGCTGTTATAGATATCACATAATCAAATTCATTGTCAGGATAAGGTATTTTTTCTGCCTTTGCTATCTTGTATTCAATCTTGTCTTTTTGTTTTGCCCTTTCGATTAATTTTTCTGCTGGATCGATCCCAAATCTTTTGCAGTCCCAGGGTTCAGTTGTAATACCAGTACCGCATCCAACATCAAGAAGCTTGTCATCTATTTTTGGTCTTGCAAATAGCTTTATCAATGAAATTTTTTCAAGCTGTTCAGCCTTATGCAATTCATCATAGCCTTCGGCAATCTCATCATAATAGGTCATTTTCAATCAATCTTATGTATTTTCATGCCTGATGAATTTTTCATTGAAGAGCCGCATCTTGGACATTTTACCAATGAACAGTCTCCTGCAGGAGCTTTCATCTTAAATCCGCATCTTGTGCATATGCATTCTCCTATCATTTTTTTTCAATCCTTCTTTTATCTATCTTTTTTACATTCTTGATTATTTCTTCAGGTTTTTCAGCTATAAATAGGCGATTAACTTCTTCAAGCCTTTTCTTTGAATTATATCCCCATGTAACTGATATGACTTTTACATTAATCTTTTTCAGAGATAATACATCCCTATCCTCATCTCCTACATATATTATATGTCTTGCCTTGAGTCTTTTTTTCCTGAGTATATTTCTCATGCTCCTGTGTTTTCCGAATAGGGATTTAATTGAATATATATCTGAAAAATAATTTTTCAGTTTTTTTTTCTCAAGGAATTTTTCAATATTTTCTTTTCTGTTTGAACTTAATATGTTTAAGTCATAATTTTTGGATAGATATTTGATTACTTTCTCCATTCCTGGAATAAGATCTGTATCGGATAATTCTTCTGAATAATCTTTTTGCGCCTTGAGCATCAGCCATAAAACATAGAGTTTAGGATGAGGACTTTTTCTTATTGTCTCCTCTATGCCATCATCAAGCATATTCTCGATTTTCATATCTTTGAAGAGGCCTTTTTCCTTTTTCAGATTTTCAAAAATCATCTTTGTCACAGGAAAACTGTCTGAAATTACTCCGTCAAAATCAAATATTATGGATTTTATCATTATAATATAGAGTTGATTCTTTTATTTATATAATTAATCAAATAAAGATTAATTGTTTTCAGAAAATAATTGAAAAAGCTCAGTTATGTTTATCTCAAGAGCACATACAGGCATTTCTATCTCAAAATTTTCAAGCACTTTAGGATGTATCTCTCCTATGTATGCAATATCTTTTTTTCCAATAGAAATTCTTGCAACCCGTCCGGGAACAAAAGAATCATGTTGATCTGCCTTAATTATGTAATTCATTCCAATTGCCTTAAATAACGTATCAAGAACCTTTTTTATTTTTGTATAGTCTGCTTCTTTATCGCAGATTGCAACTGCAAGCCTTTCATGTTCGGTTATCCCTGTTTCATCATTCCCTGTTTCTTTGAATATTCTTCCTAAATCAAAATATTTTTGCGGATAGTCATATCTTTTATTATTTTTTAGCACATCCATAAGATTTGGAATGATCCAGGCTCTTAAGCAATCATAATCAACAGTAAGTGAATTTGCAAGTTTGATTAATGAAATTTTAGAATGCATCATCTCTGTCTGCTGCATTGATGATGATATGTTGTATGTTTTTGTTTCAAACATCCCAAGACCAATAAGAACTTCTCTTAGCTTTTGCTTGAATTTTTCTATATCAGATTCTTTTCCTATTGTCGAGACATTAGGAATAGTTGGTGAAAAGTTGTCAAAACCATGTGCGATCGCAATATCTTCAACAAGGTCTATCTGTGATATCACATCAGACCTGTAGCATGGAATAAGAACTTCGGTTCCTTTTACGCCATATCCCATCTTTTCAAGATTAGTCCTTATTTCTTTTTCTTTCATATCAATTCCAAGAACCTTTTTTACATATTCTGGATCTATTTTCATCTTTTCAGGCTCAAAATCAGGAAGTATATATTTTGTATTTTCATGCTTGTTTTCTATTTCCATGGAATATATCTTGCCGCCCATGTCAGAAAGCGCTGTAACGATCATATTAAGGCATTTGCTTAATACATTCTTGTCAAAACCTGAACATTCTATGAAAACATCTTTTGTGTCTTCAGTAATCCTTCCAGTGTCATGACTATTGATAACAGGAGGCATAGACAGAACTTTATTGTTTGAATCAACAAATATAGGGTATAGCTTTTTTCCTTCCAATAGATGTGCATATTCTTTTCCTGTAGGATGCTTCTCAAGAATCTCTTTTCCTGTCATCTCTTTATTTGATTCTAGTGGCTGGAATTTGATTTCATTAGGAAGCATTGCTTTGAAATATATAGGAAAACTAATTTTATCCAGAGGATATATCCCTATTGCTGTCTTTTTCCTGTTTCTTCCATAAGTTACATGAAGTTTTTCCTGAATCTGGATAATCTCTCTTATCTTCTCATCATCCATCTTAATGTTCTTTACAACAGCGCATGCAGTATATGGTCTTATATCTTTAACAGATTCTTCAATGATCATCTTATAATCAGATTTTTCAGATTTGTATTCCTTAAGTCCTGTATTGATAGCAAGAAAACTTGAAAGCGCTCTTGCAAAACCCTGTTCTGACAAAAGATCAGGCCTATTTGGAAATATTTCTACAATAATCTCATCTTTATTGATCTCATCAAGATCACTTCCCATCATGGAAATCTTTTCTGCAAGATCCTTGTCATTAAGTTTTGTTTTTGAAAGCTTAAGTACAGTTTCCTTGTCAAGTGTTATTGTAGGCATCTTATTTCATCCAATATTTCATTTCTTTTATCTGTTTAATATCATTCCTGTAAAGATCTCTAAGATTGTTTATAGCAAAATATTCAACAATACTTCTTTCCATACCCTGACCCCATGCAAGAACAGGAATATCTTCCCCTAAAAGAGGTATGACAACTTCAGGTCTGAAAATTCCTGCACCGCCAAGTTCCACCCATTCTTTTTTCTTTGGGTGGAATGCCTCAACCTCAAGGCTTGGTTCAGTATAAGGGAAATGGCCAGGTCTTATCCTGATCTTTTCAAAACCCATCTTATTATAGTATTCAGTAAGGTAACCGATCAGATGCTTAAAATTAGCATTAGGGTCAATAACTATTCCTTCTACCTGGTAAAACTCAAACAGGTGTTTCCAGTCAAGAGCTTCATTTCTGTATACCTTTCCGACAGAAAAGAATTTTTTTGGAAGATCTTCTTTCTTTAGTTTTGCAATAGTTTCAGCAGAAAGAACAGTAGTATGTGTCCTAAGAAGATTTTGTGAAGCAGTTTCATATGAAAATTCATACTGCCAGCCTTTTGAATTAGTATTTCCACCATGCTCATGCATCGCTTTGACCTTTTCTTTAAGTTTTGGAGGCAGTTTTCCTGTTTTAGGATTACCTATGTAAAATGTATCCTGCATCTCTCTTGCAGGATGATCCTGTGGAACAAACAATGCATCAAGATCACGAAATGCTGTATGCACATGATTTCCTTCCATCTCAACAAAACCCATCTCAAGCCAGATCTGTTTGATATATCTTATTGCCTGATTTACAAAATGTATCTTTCCAGGATTTTCTGCAGGAACTTTTGCTTTTATGTCATAAGGTCTGAATTCTGATTTTTTCCATTTTCCTGATTTGAGAAGTTCAGGAGTTATTTTTCCGATCTTTGTAGATGAATCTTTTGTAAGCTTATCAGAATCTTTTACAGCAAATTTTCCTGCTTTGGTAAGTGTTATGTATTTTGTTTTTTTGATTGATTTTTTAATGATCTGTTTTCTTTTCAAAAGCTCATTAAATGCGAATTTTTCTTCTTCTGAAAGTGAAGATATAGGTTTTGGAAATTTGCTTTCTATGAATGATTCTTCTAAAGATTTCTTTGAAAGCATCTTTTTTCCTTGTTCTGTAATATATGCAGAAAGTCCATTTTCTTTTACGATCTCTATTGCGACTTTTCTTTTTAGTATACCTATAGAGATATTGACTTCTTGTTTGTCCACATCATATTTTTCAGTTATCTCTGAAATTGGCATAGGATTTTTTTCAGAAGTATTTTTTATTGCTTCAAGAAATCTTTTTTCAGGAAGACCCTTTTCCTTGTAGATAATTCCATTATCTTCAAGCTCAATAATCTCTTCAGAAGTTTCATCGATATTAAGAAATTCTTTATTCTGAAGCCATTGCAAGGCTCTCATGACTTCAATATCTTTTAATTTTGATTCTTTAACGAGATCAGAGAAAAACATCTTATCTTTTAAGTGAGGCAAAACCTTTTTCTCTAAAGGATGCAATGATTCTGAAATTTCATTTAAAGATATTTCTTTAGGCATTTCTTTAAAAAATAGCCAAGAATATAAAAAGCTTTTCTATGGTCTGTGATAGGTGAATAAGATAAAATGATTTGATGTCAACACTTCACAGTGGTTTCAAAAGAAAACTTTATAAATTAATATTGATTTTTAAATAATATGATTATCGGTTCAGAAAAAGATTTAGTGGATAGGATTAATAGTTCTCAATCAACCCTTCTAGTCAGAGCTATCAATGACCAAGAAGTTGATCAATTATTAGAAGATGGCAGTGATTCTTTTCGATTTAATAAAGGAACTGAATATGAAACTAAATATGGTGACATGGTCAGGATGTATGCAGAACGAAGAAATGGAACTGTTATAATATATCAGCTTCAGGATAAAGATGTTGCACCTTATGATAAGAATAGAAAATTTGAGGTAGGTGGTTGGGTTCATTGTGTTAAAACATTTTCTGCTCCTGTCGAAGTTTATAATGTTGATGGATTAAATTTGAAAGAATTAAAAGATCTAAGGAAAAAAGGATCATATTTTGATAAAATCTTAAGGAATTATATTATTGGCTTATATGAAAAAAATCCATCAAAGATGTATTGATATTATTTTATTCATTTTTTAATTGGCATTTGTAAAAATAGTTTTAATATGCTTTTAGAAGAAGTTCTAAGGATGATGCATTTCTTCCTGTAATTTTTTTAAGTATGCGTTAAATGCATCTTTATTATGTGAATATAATCCAGCTTCTTTTGGATTTGATGTATGGACATTTGCAAATTCAACAGGGAGACCATAGTATTCTGTCATAAATCTTGAGACTGATTCTGGAGCAGGGTTAAATTTTCCATAGAGATATTCAAAAGAATATGCTAATGGTTTTTCACATTGTTCCGCCAATGCTTCTAATTCATTAATTGAATTATCTACTAGTTCTTTTAATCTAGCTTTTTCAATTAATGTTAAGTCCAAGTCAAATGTTCTTTTGATGCATTTTATTGATTTCTCAAATACTAATTTTGGATCTCTTCGCATATGGAGATGAATGACTATTTATTTAAAAAAGATTCTAAGAATACTAGAACTTCCTTCCTTTGCTTCTTTTTCTAAAAGAACAGAACTTAAACACAATTGAAACTAACACCAATTAGATGTATGTTTAGCTTTTTTATTTGAATTAATAATATATTATTATTCAATCAAAATATCTTGGATCATCTGATCTTATGAATTCTTCTCCGAGTATGAACTCATCTGACATGTCAATATTTTTTTCTTTCTTAACTTCTTTTTTTGGGTTATTCGGTTTTACCGAATTATCGGATTTGTCGGTATTTCCGTGACTTACATCTTTGATCTCATTGAATTCAAAGACCTTTCTCATGTTTATATTTCCGCATTTGAGACAATTGAAGTAACTTCCCCACTTGCCTGTCCTTAGTTCAAGCCATTTTCCGCATGCGCATTTCATATCATTCAGAACTGCATCTTTGTGCTTTAAACATACTGCTAAACCCTGCTTGTTTTTTGTTGTTGACTGTGCACCGCAAAAAGGACAAGAATCTACCCTGCTTTGACCATATATCTTTTTCCTGAACATGTAAGTTTGAAAATAGAATTCATTTAAAAAATAATAGGTTAAGAAAAAGAAAATAAATAAAATTTATTTTTCAGAATCTTCAATCTGTTTTTCTGCTTTTATGGATTCTGCCATCTGTCCTATATGTGAAGCAGCTTTTGATAATCCCTCTTCTGCAGCAGACTGTGCTGTTGCCTTTGGAGGCTTAAAACTTCCCTTTATTTCATCCATATCATCCCATGCCATGGAAAACAGATTGCTAAGAGCATTTGCAAAGAATGGTGTATTGACCCAGATTCCAACATCGTAAGTAGGATGCACATCAGCATCATTCAATACCATGAAGATAAGCTCTTTATTGTCAACTATGCAGAACCTTGCCCTGCTGTTGGTGTGTCTTACTTCAACAATATCTTCCATCTCTTTTACAAGAGGCATGGATTCTTCTGTTACAGGAGCTCCGATCTTTATCTTTACACCTTTTTTCTTTATCTCTTCAAAAGTGCCTTTCAAGCCTTCAAGTTTTCTCATAAGACCCTGAGCTGTGGTCATCATCTGCACTGACTGTTCAGCATTTTTTATAGTAAGCTCAAGATGATTATAGAGATTGTGTCTTCCCCGCAGGCTTCCTGAAAGATCAGCAGGCTCGATAAGCTCAACGCCTTGTGCATGAAGTGAATTTAGTTCCTGAAGAACTTCAGTATCTTTCAGATTACTTAGGCGTTTTATCTTTTCTTCAGCCTCAAGCTTCATGTTCTTTTTCACACGTTCAAGAACCTCAGTAGGTGGAACTGCAATATATTTTATAGGCTTTCCGAGCTTCATCACGACAAATCCCTTTTTTTCAAGAGATTCTAAAACATCATAGCTTCTTGATCTTGGAACATTGGCTATGTCTGATAATTCTCCTGCTGTTGAAACCCCTCTCGAAAGAAGAGCAGCCCATATTTTCACCTCATATAGATTCAGAGAAAAATATCTTCTTAATTTGCTTAAAAATTCTTCTTTGACAATCATCTTTACGCCTCCCTTTTGCAAAGCAATTGCGGTTAGGTCTTTTTTCAGACCTGATGCATCATAGGATCATGGATACATGATTATTGATAAAAAATACAAGAACACTACTACTATTAATATGTTTTGGTTTTTACTCTTTTAAAGAAGTACTAATTTTTTTTAATAATGTAGTGATGACATATTTTGGTTGTGTGTTATCAAACAAGATATTATCTTATCCTAAACCTAAGGAAACATGCAATACCACTCAATGAATTTAGTTTTTCTCCTGCTTCGTTTTCTGCTGAGATTATATGCACATCTCCTCCTGAAGAGTCTACTGTTCTCATTATTTTATCTAGTCTTTCATATTCTTCTTTTTCTCTCATTTCCTGAATAAGCTTATCAGATACAAGAAGATTTTCACAAGCTCCCAGGTTTGCCGCCTCTTCCACCTGAGAAAGTCCGTATTCAGCATTCTGGTCTTTCGCTATCCTTGAAAGAAGTTCATCAATCAGATTAAGTTCTTGTGAAAATCTCTCGTCCTTTAGTACGTCCTTAATCTCAGGTCTCTTTAAGACCTCTTTTATGGCATTTTCCCCTTCTGAATTGACTGTCGAATAAGAGACTGTTTTTTCAATACCTGCCTTTTCGATCTCCTGAGATATATATGACTTCCAGAAATTAGGACATCCCAGTATTATTTTTGTTATCTTATGGCGCTCTTTGTATTCTTTAAGTTTTGATGCCACATCTTTGAAAAATGATGATTTTGTATTTTCCTGAAACTGCTTTTTTTGCACATCCCCCTTAAGATCAGAGATCATCTCATATCCATATTTCTTGAGGATTGCAAAATATGCGCTGTCTCTGTCAAGAGTGCATATAAGAATATTTCCGTTCTTATTTTCAGAAGCCTCTTTTAGCTTCTTTATCTGGAATCCCAAAAACTCCTGAGGTTTGCTTATGCTAAGCTCTGAATCGTAACCAACATTTAATGTATGATAATCTCCTGAAGGGATATCTTCTCTTCCTTGTGTTATTATCCCTGAAAGCCTTAAGGAATCAGCAGTCTCGGAAAACTGGATCTTTTCAAGATCAATCTCAAGTTTAAGTTTTTTCTTTATTATCTTGGTCTTTCTCTCATCGCCTTCTCCCAGCTTTATTTTCCTGTAAGTTACAGAACTAACCTTGTCTCCCTTTTCCAGTATGTGGGAAAGATACCAAAGATCATCAAGATTCTCTGTCTTAAGCTTTACAAATCCTTTTCTGAAATCCTGTGTTATTATTTTCATTTGTTATTTTACTCCAATAATTTTATATTGTCTATTTTATTAAGATATGTGCTATGAATATCTTATTTTACAAAATTGTAATATTTTTATTTTTAAGCTTTTTTTGTCTTTGTTTTATGATATTATCATTTGATGCGTCAAAAAACCAAAAAAACATTAAAAAGCAAAAGTTATATATATATAAATTTTAATTAAATTACTATAGCTGGTTCTGTAGCCGGCAATGAATTATCCAATGAACGGTTCCTGATAAAATGATCATGAAAAACCAAAGCGACAACATCTTTTCAAAGTTTCCTTCAAAAAAAGGTCAGAAAAATGCAGGAAATGCAGCAACTTTTATAATACTTGTCGGGGCTGTCTTTTTACTCTATGTATTATTTCTACCTCCTGATATTAGAGAATCACTTCTTAATCCAGAGAATGAGACATTAGAAAATGGAGAATCTGCTGATATAAAAAAAGTCCTTTTGGAAAAAGCTCCGGGAACGCTTGATTATCTGCCTGAAAAAAACTTTGAATATCCAATACCTTCATTTAATCTTAGAAAATCAACAAGTTCAGATATCATAGCAGAAGAAAATCCATTTTACATAAAGCGTTCTTGGTTTTCAGGGACAGAAAAAAGCATACGTTTTCAGATTAAAGAACCAAAAGATACAAAAAATGTCCAGCTAAGCTTCAATGCATTGCAGCATGATGGCAGGCTCAGCATAAATCTGAACGGTTATAATATATATGACAAACAGGTTGAAGATGTCCTTATAGAGCCCATACCTCTTGACAGCATGTATATTTCTGAAAATAATAATTTAGTATTCTCTGTCTCGTCTCCTGAATGGCAGTTCTGGGACAAGAACGAGTACAGCATAGATAACCTGATAATCGCAGCAGACATAGATGCTACAGAAAACCTGAATGCAAGACATAATTTTTTCATGGAACCTGAGGAGGCAAGAAGCATAAATTCTGCAAGGCTTATTTTTACGCCCTTATGCACAGAAGACAGTGTAGGAAGGCTTACAGTAAAGATCAACAGCAGGACTATATATTCTTCTATACCTGATTGCAATCTTCCTGCGAGGATTGATTTTTCTGCATCACTTCTTGAAGAAGAGGAGAATTTCATTGAGTTTTCTGCAGCATATGGTAATTATCTTATAGATACAGTAAGCATAAAGACTGAAACAGGAGAGACAGATTATCCAACATATTACTTTGATCTTTCAGCAGACGAATATCACGATATTAAGAACAGGAATGATGATATCAACATAACTATAGATATGCTTGATAATGAGGAATTCAAAGAAGCTTATGTTTTGATAAATGAACACAGGCTTTATCTTGATACAGAAGATGACAAATTTACAAGGAACATAAAAGAGATCGTATATGAAGGAAAAAATACTGTTCAGATAAAACCCCTCAGAAGTTTTGAGATTACAAGACTAAGGGTTGTCTTGTATGACTGATTATGTATTTTTATGATTCTCATATGTTTATAAAAGAGGTATAATATGGATTTTAATGGTCCTGCGGGAAATGCATCTTTAGGCGCATCAGTCAACAGCGGAGGCTCTGTTCCCGGCGATCCTCTCAGGCCATTTCGTCGTTTTTTCAGCAGTTTTGCAAGGATATTTGGTTTTGGGATGAGAATTGCTTTCATAATCGCAATAATTCTGGGGATAATCTGGCTTATCACTCAGGTTGGACCCTGGCTTCTTGTAAAGCTGGGCATAGCTGCGCAGGAAGCAGGTATTGATTCAGGAGAAGATGCAATTAACCGCGCCTGGGAAGCTAAAGATGATTTTCTAAAAAATACTGAAGGTGAATGGGAAAAGCAGATGGCTTTTGCCACAGGACAATCATATGAATCTGAAGTTGATGCGAATTCAGGCACTGATCTTGGAGTAAGAATACTTGAGATAGACCATGATGCAAGCTATAAGTATGATGAGGCTGTGACTGTATGGGCAAGAGTTCATGTGGGAAGCCTTGGGGATGGATATACCAATGTGATTTCTGAATGTTATCTTCAGGATCCAAATGACAAAGACAAGAAAATATATGGTGCAACTAATCCTGATTCATTTTCTGTATATAGGGAAGAAGATGTGGACATAAGATGCACCTTTGAACCTGGAGCCTTGCAGAAAGAAAGAAACAAGATGGTATTTTCCTTAAAATACAATTTTTCTACAAAAGCATATCTCAAGACAAGCTTTATGCAGGGTACGACCATGAGAAATCTTATGACAACAAATCCGGAAATATTTGATGAATATGGGGCTGATCCTATTGCAAAGAACAGCGATGGTCCGATCTCAATAGGGATGGGAGCAAGCTCATATCCTGTTCCTATAGGAAACCTTGAAGTTCTTCCGACATTAGGATTTACTATTACTGACCGCGGTGAAGGAAAGATAGAGAGGATAAATTATTTTGAAGTCATGATTCCACAGTCGCTTTCAATAAACTGCGACAGCAACAAGCAGCTTGAGGAGATCAATGCTGAAAATGGACTTAAAACTTACAGGATGTCTGTTGCAGGCCTTCAGAACATGAATGATAATATAGAATCAGATGTTAATACATATAAAGCAGAAAACATAAAGTGCCAGATTGATTCTCCTAATCCACGAATGCTTTTCTCGGGATTTTCATATTTTACTCCTGTGAAAAGATCTGTTTTTGCAGACATAAACTACACATACATAGTTGAAGAAAGTGAATATCTGGTTGTGAATGAAAATGAAGGATTTGTCGTAAGCTTTAAGGCAGGCAACGATTATGGAAATAAAATTACAAGAGCTGCTGAAGTTGAATGCATAGGCAATTATTATGATGGTCAGATAGAAAGTGCAACCTATCAAATATCTCTTCACAAGACAGATCCTGAAACCGGAAAGCTGGAAAAGATGATGGAGTATGGTCCAAGAAATGCAGTAATGACTGATTCAAGTGCAAAAAGAGTCTCTTCCCAGATGATATTTTTCAATTCACCTGAAGTGTTTGACGGCAACATGGAAAAAGGAGATACAGTACTTTGCACCATGAAAATCAGGACAAAATATGGAGGCGAAGAAATGACAAGTTCCAGATATGCCCTGGTAGAAAATTCATTGCCTGAGATAGATTCTCTTAGTCTTTATCCGAGTACTCCTGATCCTTTTGATAATATTGTATGCAGGGGGCTTGTGGATGATAAAGATACTGAAGATGAGATTACAGCAAGCTATACCATAAAAGTAAATGGAGAAACAGTCAAGAATGGCATTATACCATGTATCGCTTATCAATCATCAGATACAGTCCATCTTTGTGATGTAGTGATAGAATCAAGTCTTACAGAATTAAATGACTATGTCCACTGCACTATGCTTCCTAACGATGGCCGTTTTTCAGGAACTGCAGGATCTGAAGGCACAAGCATAGAAGAAGAATCATCAGGAGATAATGTAATAGCAAACAGCTCTTCAGTAGATCAGCCGCAAGAAGATCCTGACACTCAAAATCCTAACGAAGAAACTGAAACACTGGAATGTGAAGATGAGGACGGCGGTAAAGAATATTCCTATAAATCAACAACCACAGGCCTCGATGAGAGCGGAGAGCCTGTTTCTATGACTGATTATTGTGAATCAGATTCATCTTTGATTGAATATTACTGTGAAGATAATATTGTGAAATATACGAGCATACCATGCAGCAATAATTGTTATGACGGCGAATGCTAAGATAATTGTGGAAAAATGAAAATGATCAATGCGCAAAAACAAAACCTGAAAAATAAAACTGTATCTGTTAAGAAACATGCAAGTCTAATTCCTGTGATCTTACTTATGTTGATTATGACTTTGATTTCAGGGTGTGATTCAGGCTTGTTTTCTAACGATTCTCAGATGGAATATGAAATTGTCGGCCACTCAGGACTTGACAAGGGAATATATGAAGGAACTCCTCCTGACAAGGTCTATGAAGAATCCCAGTTCTCTGTTATGTTAGGTCTGGAAAACACAGGAAAACATGACATAGTCCAGGGAATAATAAATACTATAGTTGAGGAAGAATATGTTACTTTTGTTGATGAAGACTTAAGATTCATACCCTTTACAATGGCTGGGGTAGAAGATTATTCTCCAGGCGAGATAAGGACTGAGACTATAGATCTTCAGACAGGAAACCTGGGCGCACTTAATTCTCATGATACTGAAATTACCATGAATTTATGTTATGATTATTCAACACATTTTGAAGAAACAGTCTGCATTGATTCAAACCCTAATATGGGAACCGCCCAGAAATCATGTGAGGTGAATGATATAGTTGATTCAGCCGGTCAGGGAGCCCCTGTAGCCATCACTGAAATCAGGGAAAAGATCGCAGGAACTACAGATGGCGCCAAAATAGTTTTTGAGATATATATAGAAAATAAAGGAAATGGAATATTGTTTGTTCCAGACAGGATAGAGAAAATGTGCGGTCCTATGGATCCTGATAATTTTGTTAAGACTGAAGAGATGAACACCATAAGTATAGATGAAGTGAGGTTCTCAAGCTACAGCTTGAATGATGGAAGCATAGTATGCACGCCATTTGTGGAAAGCTCTGAATTTCCCGGCCATTATGATATCTCTCAAAATGAATTTCTGAGATGCACGACAAGAGATCCTATTCCATCTGCCATGGGAACATTCTCGACCCAGCTTATAATAGAATTCAGTTACGGCTATATTGAAACAATAGAAAAAGAGATAACTATCGAGAAAATATGATTTTTCAAAAAACCACTCTTTTTTTTGTTTTTAGACTGAAATGATCAAAAAAGCATCTTTAAAATCAAAAAGTTTAAATACGAAATTTCTGATATTATTCTAGATATGAAGAAAATAGCTATTTTGATTAATGTTATTTTTATGATTTCTGTATTAATATTTGCAGCAGGATGCCAGAATACGACAAATAATGGTTCTATCGGTGACTTTACTCCCCAGGGCACGAAAGGCTTAACCATGACTTTTGTGGAAAATGCTCCTCCTGATGATATCTATGTCGAGTCAGGAGCGACAAACGATGTTTTTGAGACAACGATCGAACTAAAAAATCAAGGATCTTATCCTAAAGAAGAAGGTTTTGAAGGAAAATTATACATTGGTGGATTTGATGAAACTGTGATAACCAGTGGAGGCTGGGACGGCGGAGAGGATATACCCACTACGCTTAATGGTAAAAGCCAGTTCTTTCCTGAAGGCGGTTATGAGATCAAATCATATTTTGCTGATATCAACTATGGGTTTGATTCAAACAGCTATCGGCCGACCATACTTGTTACAGCTTGTTATAATTATCAGACAAGAGCTTCACCTCTTGTATGCATAGATCCTACACCTACTTCGACAACAGTAAAGAACAAGATATGCACCATGAGTGATGTTTCTATGTCAGGCGGTCAGGGAGGTCCAGTATCAGTAACATCTCTCGAGCAGTCAGGAAATTCTCAAAAGACAATATTCAAGATACACATACAAAATCAGGGCGGAGGCCAGGTAATACCTTGGGATGCCTATGACAGGTGCCAGGAACTTACAAGAAGAGATATTGATACAGTACAGGTTCAGGTATCAGCATCAAGCCTTGGAAATGGCCAATGTACTCCTGCCGGAACATCTGATCAGCCTGTACGTCTGCAGAACGGACGTGGTGTAATAGTATGCACATTTGACAATCCTCTTGGAAGAAATGATGCATACACGACACCTCTTGACATAACACTTTCATATGGATATTCAGAATCAATAATGAAACAGGTCAATATAATTAAAATTGATTAAAAAGGTGAGTATAATGAGAAAGGAATCCATTTTATTGTTCATTGTGGCGATGCTTTTTATTGCCGGATGCACCGACGGAAACGATAACTCTTCGGGGTCTGTTGTTCCATTTATAGGCGGGACAGACAGCGTTGATATCATGTTTGAGGAAGGAGCCCCTCCTGGCGAGGTATATGCAGGAAACCAGTATCCTTTTGATATTATAGTCACCATGAATAATGTGGGAGAATATGATGTTAATGCTGAGGATGTAAGAGTGACCATAGGAGGATTCAATCCTGCACTTTTCGGTCTTGATGAGCTTCAGAAATCTCCTTTAGATGATCTGATAGCAACAAAAAAAGATCCAGAAGGAAATATTCTTGAAGGAACAACGTCAAGCGTTGAATTTCTTGATCTTAATTACCAGGATAACCTTGATGCGACAATCGGGAACCTTCCTGTAGTTGCAGATGTCTGCTACAAATACGGAACAAAGGCAAGGGCTAAAATATGTGTCAAGAAAAACGTGCTTAGCACAAAGGGAGATTCAATCTGTGATATAAATGGGGAAAAAAGCGTACAGAACTCAGCAGGTCCTGTTCATATAACAGAGCTAAAAGAGGCAGCACAGGGAACAAACAAGCTGGTTATAAGTTTCAAAGTGGTCCATCTTGGAGATGGCCAGGTATATGTTCCTGAAAGCTTTTGTCCTGATGAACGCGGTTCAGAAAACAGGGTCTGGCTTGATATAAATACTGGTCTTGAAGGTCTTCAATGCACAGGCATAACATCAGGATCATCAACTTCAGGAGAAGTCAACCTTGGTGTTAATGGAGAAAGGACAGTAAGATGCACTCTGGATCTTTCAAA
Source organism: Candidatus Woesearchaeota archaeon (assembly GCA_046538795.1). Lineage (GTDB taxonomy): Archaea > Nanobdellota > Nanobdellia > Woesearchaeales > CAZJJJ01 > JBKHIF01. The sequence continues at coordinate 27,758 of JBKHIF010000008.1, forward strand.
TATTGCAACTGATTTTGAGCAGTCTATGAGCTTTGAGCTTGTATATGATTATTTCAAGACACTTGAGACAGGACTTACAGTAAGGCCTAATGAATAAGGCTTTTTTCTTTTTTTAAATTTTTTTAGAATTTATTCTATTTTCGTCTGGCTTAGTGCTAATTTGCTGATCCAAGTTTTTTCTTCTGTTCTTCAAGAACCTGTGAGATTACAGCAGAATCATAGCCTTTTTCAGCCATCATGGTCCTGATGACATCTTCAGGCTGTCCATCATCAAGAGCATTTTTCACTTCAGAAGTTATATCTTTTGAATCAGAAGATATTGATTCCTTTTTTTGGTCTGCATGTTTGAAATTGATCTTGTAATTATCCTGTTTTTCTTCCAAAGTCCTGTAATCGATGTCAGGTCCCAGCATATCAAGATTTGTTATTTTATCAGAAGCAAAAGAAGCAAGGTTTTTCAAAAAGTCAGTTCTTTGATCTATAACGCTTTTCTGCTTGTTTATCATATTCTTAAGTTCAGATATCCTCATGTTGAGAACAATCTCCTTTTTTGATTCAGCTTCTGCCATCTCTCTTAGGCGTTTCTGAGTTGATTTTTCATTTAATGCAAGAAGCATCTTATAGTGATTTTCAAGAGACTTTTTTTCTTTATCAAAATTCTCAGATCTTGCTTTTAATTCTTTCACCTTGCTCTCAAGTGTTTCTATCTTCTTTATGAGAGAACTGTTAGCATCATCAGAAGCCTTGATTCCAAGCCTTATCCTTTCCTGATGGTCGTTGAGAATTTTCAGTTTCTGATCTTTATCTTTAAGATTATCAGAATGTTCGATTATTATATCATTCTTTCTTCCAAGGAGATCTTTTAATGCCTGCTCTCTTTTTTTGAGATTGTTGATTTCTATTATGTGCTCAAGAACTTTCTTTTTCATAAGATTCCTGTTTTCAAATTCATTTAAGTATTTCTTTTTTTCAACCCTTAGGTTCTTGATCATATTATCTTGTTCAATTATATGTTTGACCAAAAGGCCATTGTATCGCTTTGCATTATCAAGCATATGCTGCATCTTTGCAATCTCAGATTCTGAAGAGAATATTGCATCAGATTTTTTCTTTATTTCTTCTTTAAGCGAATTGAATTGATCCCTGAAATGATTTACAGAATATTTTAGCTCAGTGAGCTGATTTTTCATCATATCTTGATTTTTTAGTCTTGCCCTGTATGCATATAGCATATCAGTCATCTTTTCCATCTCTATATCTTTTTCATAGAGAATTTCCTTGAATGCAGAAAGAAGATCAGGAGTGTTCTGAAGGGCGTAAGATATTTTTTCTATCTTTTTTTTTATTGATTTTTTATCAGGGGCTTCAAGGATGCGGTCAAGCCTGAAATCATCGCTTTCTGCAACCTTTTCCCTGTTTATCAGTATCTGCTGTCCTAATCTTAAAGAATTTATCAGCTTGGTATTTTCTCTTAGCTCCTTTTCCAGAAGATCTACTTTTTGTTCTACAGCGCTCTTTTTCCCCATTAGAGTTTTTATTGAAGAATTTATATTTATATCTTAGGTTTTTTAAAAAAAATTCAGGCATTAAATGTCTATTTTCCTGAATTTACTCTGTACGAAAGAAGTGAAATTGACGCAATAAGTGCCTCAAGCTGGATAAACTCATCGCTTCCTTCAATTATCCTGAATTCAGCATCTGCGCATTTCTCGATAGTTCTTAGCTTGAGAAGAGGATTTACCTGGATCTCATTTACTTCCTGCTGTATCTGTTTTATTATATCAACACCTGAAAGTCCTTTGTCATGAAGAAGCGCAAAAAGAAGTGATCTTGCCTTGTTGAAATCCCTTGCAAGAGCGCTTTTTATAAGTTCTTTGATCTCTTCTGGTTTTGCAAATGACGCAAGTGAAAGAACAACATTTTCATCAACCTGTTCAGATATCGATGATGCAGACTGCAAAAGATTCTCAAGCCTTCTTACATCCCCTTCTGAGATCTTATAGATAAGTTTTTTTGCTTCTGGTGTTAAGGCGATATTTTCTTTTATAGAAATCTCATCTATTATTTTGAAAACATCTTCAGAATCAAGATGCCTAAATCGAAATATTGCGCATCTGCTCTGTATAGGATCAATTATTTTTGAAGAATAATTGCATGAAAGAATGAATCTTGTTGTCTTGGTATAATTTTCCATTGTTCTTCTCAATGCCTGCTGTGCATCTCTCGTAAGTGCATCGCATTCATCAAGGTATATTATCTTGAAAGGGACATTTCCAAGAGATCTTGTTTTTGCAAAATCCTTTACTTTGATTCTTATAACATCTATCCCTCTTTCATCAGAAGCATTAAGCTCAAGAACATTATCTCTCCAGTTCTCTCCGAAAAGTTGTCTTGCAATAATAAGTGAAAGCGTGGTTTTTCCAACACCGGCAGGTCCGGAAAAAAGCAGATGAGGCATATTGCCTTTCTTTACAAAAGATTCTACTTTGTTTAGTATATCTTTTTGCCCTTTGAATTCCTCAAATGTCTTAGGCCTGTATTTTTCTGTCCATATAGATGATTCTTCTACCATGATTATATCCGGATTGAAAGCTTATATAAAAAGATTTAGAATCTGCTTTATAGACTGTTTATATGAAAGAACCAGAAAAAAGAAAATAAAAAAATCAAAAATCTAGATTATATCTTCTTCTGCAATAACCATAAAGTCTCCTATGGCGATAACTGCAGAAAACGGGATCAGGAGATAGCCGTACTTGTCTTTTTCAAGCTCCAGTTTTTCTGTATATGCAGTAGGATTCTTTAGAACCATATGGATGAGCTCTCCTGATTTTGTCTCAAAAACAATATCACCGACTTCGCCAAATCTTTTGCCTGTCTTGGAAACAATAGTCTTACTTAGAAGCTGTCTTGCAAATTTTTTATCTTCTTCAGCCATAAAATCAACCTCACACGAGCAATATTAACTTTTTAACAAGTATTGTAAAAATATCACATTATCTACTTTATGATGGTCTTTTAGGTTGTGTAAGTTATATTTAAAGCTTTTGATGAACCGAC
>JBKHIF010000057.1:0-7939 GCA_046538795.1 Candidatus Woesearchaeota archaeon
GGATTATTTGCATTATCTCTAAAGTATTTTTCAATATTTTTTGCTTTATCAGCGCATATTTTTAGATATTCCATAAGCGTGGTTATTCCGTTTGTCAACTTAGATCACCTTATAATCATATATAAATATGGATTGGCCTGATCCTTTTTATTTTTTCCTGTTTTTCATTGGATCTACATGTATAAATGCCTTGTTTATGTCATGCATGTCTTCAAGCTTTTTTTGGACTGCTTTTCCTATATCATGGGATCTTTTGGTATTTATCTTTTCATCTACTTCTGCATGAAGTTCTACATTTATCTTGTTTCCCATGAAGTGCGCCCTTATGTCATTGACTCCTATTACGCCTTTACATGAAATGGCTTTTTCCCTTAGCTTAAGAAGAAAATTATCTGAAGGAGATTTGCCCATGAGATAATCAAGGTTTTCAAGTGCAAGCTTGTAGCCTGAGATGAAGATAAGTATGCTTACAAGTATTCCTGCAATTGCATCAAATCTGTTTAATCCCAGATAAGATGTGAACACTCCTGCAAGAGCAACTGTTGATGCCAGTATATCGTTTTTGCTGTCAATCATGGCTGCACCTATAGCAGGGCTATTTGTAGAGCTTTGCACTTTCTTGAAATAAATATAAAGCACTGTTTTTGCAGTGATCGAGATGATAAGGGCTGAAATTGCTATCAGGCCTGCGGATTCTTTGATAGGCGTAATAAGCCTCATTATGGATTCCCTGAAAAGTTCAAAACCAAGGACACCTGTAATTATTGCAATTATAAGCGCTCCTATTGGTTCTGCTCCGTGATGCCCGAACGGATGATCTTTGTCAGCCTTTTTTGATGCGACCTTGACAGATCTTGATATGACAAACGAAGAAAAAATATCGATAAATGAATTTGCTGCATCTGATATAACTGCAATGCTGTTCGATAACAATCCTGCGGCAAGCTTTACTGAAAAAAGTATTATGTTTGAGATCAGTCCTATGATGACTGCTGTCTTTGTCTGTTCTTTCATCAATTATATATTCATAATACTGATTTAAAAAGTCTTTGGTTGCTGTGTGCTTTTCTTTATTGAAAATTTCGCACGAAACACGATTGAAATCTTGTTTCAATGTGCGCAGAAATTTAAAAAAATTTCTTTTCGTTTTTGTGTGGTTTGCCCTGAAAGGGTACTCCTTTGGAGCAATACCCCGCCTTTGAATACGAATTTTGAAATTAGAAAATCACGTCAGCTGCGAAAGCCGTAATACCCCACACTTCAGTGTGGGGATATCTAAGACTTTCAGTTTTAAGGATTAGAAATTTTTTAAATTTCTAATAGGCTTGAGCAGTGATTTTCTTTATTTGTCAGAAAGTCTTATAGAGTATTCTCTTAAACCCATCTTTTTCCAGAATTCCAGTGCATTATTGTTTGCAAGCACATCAACGAGTATCCAGTCAACCTGATTTTCTTTAAACCAAGCTTTAAGTCTCTCTATTAGTTTTGATCCTATTCTTTGCTTCCTGTAAGTTTTCTCGACAAAACACTCGGCGATAATGCCTTTTGCCTTGTATCTATAGATATAAGTACTCTCTTCTATCCATCCAAGAACATATCCAATTGGGATGTCATTATTTTTGGCAATGAAGCATGAAGACATTCTTTCAACCAGTTTTTTTGAGTAGCTTCTCATGAACTCTTCTTTAGGAACATTGGGATCCACCTTAATATCATGCTTTGCTTCTTCTGCTGCAAGTTTCTTGTTAAGTTCATATATTGTTTCCAGATCCTTAACTCCTGCTTTTATTATTTCCATCTTGATTCATGGCTTATTTTATATTATATGTGGGCTCATATTGTTATTATTATTAATCTTTTTGTAACAGGATTTATATATCCTGCCCTAATATTTTAGATAATGATGAAAGAAGCTATGTTTTACAAAAATATAAACGATGATATAGTTCAGTGTTACTTATGTCCACATAGCTGTGTCATAAATCCTGGCATGAGAGGCAAGTGCGGTGTAAGGGAAAATCAGGCAGGAAAATTGATTGCTCTATCTTACGGGAAAACCATAAGTACAGCAGTAGATCCAATTGAGAAGAAACCTTTGTTTCATTTTCTTCCTGGAACAAAGACATATAGCATCTCAGCAGTCGGATGCAACATGACTTGCGAATTTTGCCAGAACTGGGAGATTTCTCAGATGCCAAAACCCATGAAACCTGTTTTTGGAAAAGAGATGTCGCCTGAAGAGATTGTTGAGGATGCGCTTGAGTCTGGATGCAAAAGCATATCATATACTTATACAGAACCGACTATATTTTTTGAATATGCATATGATATAGCAAAGATTGCTTATGAGAAAGGTCTTGCGAATGTTTTTGTAAGTAACGGCTTCATATCAAAAGAAGCAATAGATAAGATCTCTCCATATCTTGATGCTATAAATATTGATCTTAAGGGATTTACAGAAGAGTTCTATGAAAATGTATGCGGAGCAAGGCTTGAACCTGTTCTTGATGCAATCAAAAGATTTCATGAAAAATGTGTCTGGATCGAGCTTACCACGCTTATAGTTCCTGGACATAATGACAGCTCTGAGATGATTGACAATATGGCTGATTTTATCTACAAACTTGACAAGCGCATCCCTTGGCACATATCAAGGTTCCATCCGCAGTACAAGATGCAGGGCCAAAAACCTACTGATATAGAGACTATAAAAGAAGCATATGATGCAGGGATCAAAAAGGGACTGAAGTATGTTTATACAGGTAACATATATGAAGGAGCTTCAGAAGATACTGAATGTCCGCGATGCGGAAAAACAATTATGAGGCGCGACATGTTTGATCTTGTGGAAACAAATCTTAACAAGACAAAATGCGGTTTTTGCAATGAAGATATTGATCTTATAATTGATGTGAATACAAAAGACTCTCTTAGGACAAAATAGATCTTATTGAAAATTTTGCATGAAACACGATTGAAACCTTGTTTCAATGTGCGCAGAAATTTAAAAAATTTCTTTTCGTTTTTGCGGGGCAAACTCCGCAAGGGTGCTCTTCGAGCGGGTCGGAGAATGGCTATTGGTTTGAGTTATTTTTAACAATCAAGGGGTGTTTAAGATGATAAAGATTGATAAAAAAGTAAATGGAGCTATAATTTTATGTGGCTTTCAAAGCAAGTCGCTGGTAGGTCCTGTAGTATTGCAGTATCTTGAAGAAAGGATGAATTTTGAAAAGATTGGCTTTGCATGGGATGAAGAGCTTCCTCCTATATCTGCTCTTATGAAAGGGGAGTTACTTAAACAGATAACTATTCTCTATAACAAAGAAAAGAATCTTATTATATTGAAAAGCCTTGTTCCCGGCACAGGCAACGAATGGAAGCTTGCAGAAATTCTTAACGATATCTCAGAAAAAATAAACCCTGAAAAAATAATATATCTCGACGGGATGCAGGGAGGAGAAGATGAAAGCAATGATATCTTTTATATCGGAGACAGTGGCGATGCTGAAAAAGCCGGAGCTAAGAAACTTGAAGATGCAGTACTTTATGGTCTTTTGTCGGCTATTTTGCTTAGAGATATAAAACCTGTTTATTATATTTTTGGACGCATATATGATGTTTCAAGTGAATCAAAGATAATGATTCCCTCAAGCGCCCAGACCTCATCAAACATGATTTCTTTTTTGAACCGGTTTATCGGTCTGGAGATATCGACTCAGGAACTTACAGAAAAAGGCAAAGAGATTGAAGGGCAATTGATGAATCAGATGAAAAACATGCAGGTTCCAGAACGACCTGAATATTTGGGATAAATTTTGCTTATAAATTGAATTTATTATTTTGCAACAATTGATGGATAAGTTTTATAAATATACTTTGATAGTTTTTATGAATTGGAGGTGTGTCAGTTGGTAGAGATAAAAGAATTAAGTCTGCCTGTAAGAAAAACAATAAATCTTCAGGATTTTGTTGGCAGAAATATAATCGACAAGAAAGGAAACGTTATTGGCATAGTTGAAAGTTTTCGCCTTGATCCCAAAGACCTTACATTGGAAGCAGTAGAAGTTACAAAAGGATTCTTTGCAGAAGACCATTTTATAGGAAAAGATTATATCGCCGAATTTAATCGTGATGGAATTAAGCTTAATATTGTTCCTGTTACTGAGTTTATAAATAAGACTGTTTTTGATACAAGAGGAAATAAAATAGGTTCTGTGAAGGAATTGAATAAGGCTGGTCCCACAAATCAGATAAATTCACTTATAGTTAATAGAGGTCTTTCCAGAGAAGATGTTGAAATTAATGTGAGCGACATAAGAGAGATCGGAAAGAACGTCCATCTTAATATAGCTATAGATGGCACATAATAATATTGAAACTATTATGCTGCCAATGACTGAATTGTCTAGGATTATTTTGCTTTCTAAAAAATGGAACTTAAAGGGGAGTTATGCTCTTTGCAGACCCGAAATAGCTACGCAATTTGGGTGCTGAATTTGAACAAATTTGTTGCATGTTCAAAGCCCGGCGGACATGAGTGAAACGAATGCTCCGTCCGGGATTATTTTGCTTTCGTAGAAAGGAAAATTCAAGGATAACTTGTTATCCGCCGATGTTCAAAGCCCGGCGGACATGAGTGAAACGAATGCTCCGTCCGGGATTATTTTGCTTTCGTAGAAAGGAAAATTCAAGGATAACTTGTTATCCGCCGATGTTCAAAGCCCGGCGGACATGAGTGAAACGAATGCTCCGTCCGGGATTTGAACCCGAGTCTTTGCCTCGAGAGGGCAAAATGATTGGCCGGACTACACTAACGGAGCATAATTATATTCATGTTGTTTTGATTTACTTTAAAAAGATTTCTGATTAGGTTGTGATTTTTTGATAATTGATTAACTATATAGTAAAGTATATAAGTGTCTTTTTTGAAAATAAATATCATGATCATACTTTTTGCCATACTTTTGTTGATTGTAGGGATGATACTTATCTGGGTCGGTTCAGACTGGATGACTGATTCACTTATTCCTGTTGCAAAATTTCTTGGTACAAGCTATGTGGCTGTTGCATCAATCCTTGTTTCTATAATGCTTTCCATACCTGAGATATTTACGTCAGTATATTCATATTACATGGGTTATCTTGACATATCGTTGGGAGTTATAATAGGATCTATTATGTGTAACATTGGACTTATGACAGGGCTTTCTGCCATAATAAAACCATTGCATGTGGATAAAGAGATGGTTGTTCGTGATGGTTTTTTTGCATTGGTTGTATGTGCGATAATTTTTGTTTTTGGAATTGACTTAACTTATGAAAGTTCTGAAGGAATTGTACTTCTTCTTTTGTTTTTGCCTTATGCTATGAATGTCTGGTTTGCTGAAAAATGGAGAAACCCAGAAGAACAGAAAAAAAGACTGAAAGAGCTTGAGATTGATCTGGAAGAGATTGGTATGGGTCCTGTAAGGCTAAAACCCGGCATGATAACATTTTTGTTTGGAACAACAGTTCTTTTAGGAGGATCGTACTTGTTTTCAAAATCTCTTACTATGATTGCAAGCCAGACTACAATACCTGACATGATAATCGGACTTACATTAGGAGCAATAGGTCCTTCGGTACCAAATATAATCTCGGCAGTACAGGGAACACTAAAAAATTACAAGACAATTGCGATAGCAGAAACATTTGGTTCAAACATATTTACAATGCTTGTCACATTAGGTATCCTGATCACTCTTAGCCCTGTAAAAATAACTCCAAGAATATTATTTTTTGACATAACCTGGATGGGAATCATGCACCTTCTTATGATTTCTTTTATCATAAAAGGATTCCTTGCAAAAGAAAGTCCGATAATACGAGTTGAGGGAATAAGCCTTATTCTGTTTTATGTTGTACTGCTTTTAGTTAATGTATTTTTGTGAAATAACCATAGAACTTGTCCCACTAAAACGTCATTGTACCTTGATTTTAATAGTAACTTCAAAAAGTGGAGCAATTACTCCAAAAACAGAAGTTAGAGGATTTATCGAAAATAGCATCATTTTGAATAGATCTTATCTCCAAAACACAAAATTTTTATCTGCATATTTTGGATATATCTTTGTAGCGTCATCAGATTCTATTTGGCTTAGTTCTGACTCCCTGAACTTTGCATCAAAAGTTTTTTTAAAACCATCGACTATAGCTTTCCACACATCTTCCTTAGTGATACTTTTATAATCTAACAATCCTGTTACAAGATCATTTACAGTCTTCACTTTTTTTTCAAGGAGTTTCTTATCATCTATTTTCAGATATTTAAACATTTTTTCAACTTCAGGCTTAAGAAGTATTGTTCCATGATGAAGCAATACATTATCGATTCTTGTCTGTGCATTTCCAGATATTTTCTTTCCATCTAACAAGATATCATTTATAGGTTTGAATTCTGTTTTAAAACCAATTTTTTCTAATCCTTTGATTATTGCACCACATAATAAGTCGTATGAGGCTTCAACATCTTTTGGTATTTTTTGATCATCTTCTCGTATGATGAAGCTGTAATTTAACTCGAACTTTGGAGATTTATACACTGCTCCGCCTCCTGTTATTCTCCTAAATATTTCTATTCCATCTTCGTTACAGACTTTGATATCAAGTTCTTTACTTGTTTCTTGGAAATAACCAAGAGCGACAGCAGGTTTATTCCATGCATAAAAACGAAGAGTAGGAGGACTTATTCCTATTCTTACAGAATTCATGATGGCTTCTTCTACCGCCATCTTCATGAAAGAATCTTGTTCCTTTTCTAAAGGGATTACTCTCCATTCATCCATCTGAAAATTCCTCTAGAGCTTCTTTGACATAATTCATATATACAAGTGAAGGACCTCCACCCATAAGGACTGCAACCCATGCTATCTCTAAGATTTCTTCTTTTGAGAATCCTTTCTCTAATGCTTTTTTAGTATGAAATGCAATGCATCCTTTACATTGAGCTTTAATTGCAATCCCTAAAGCGACAGCTTCCTTGATTTTTGATGAGACTTTACCATCCTTTTCTACTGCTTCCATAAAAGAGGCAAAAGTTTTTGTTTGTTCCAATGAATTTTTTCCAAGATAACTGAATAATTCATCAATCTTTTGTACTTCTTCTTTTTGATTCATCTTTGTTCTCCTCCCTTTATTGTTTTATCAAGCCAATCAATTATCTCATCGGGTTTGAAAAGTTTTTCAAGCGCTTTTTTATCATCAATCTCCATTTTCAAAATCCAAGACTCATAAGGTTTTTCATTGATCTTGTTTGGTTCATCATAAAGAGATTCATTTGTTTCTATTATCTTGCCTGTTAATGGTGACGTAAGATGCCCTGACCACTTGAGTGTTTCAAGAGATACATATACTTCTCCTGCTTTGATCGTTTTTTGTTCTGGAAGTTTTATAAATAAAAATTCCTTAAGCACTTTTGCTATAGGTTCAATCACCCCTATTGCTGCGATATCACCTTCAATTTTTATCCAGCTTGAATCTTTATTATATAATAAATTATCAGGCAGTTCAGAATCATTATATTTCATTGTTTTCCCCTCCCTTTTTTAGTTTTTTTCTTACTAGCAATATGATTCCTGTTACAAGCAATGCTGAAAATATTGTTCCAACTGCAGCAAATATGTTATTTAAAAGTCCAGGTGCAAATACCAGCATACTTCCTAATGCTAACATCATCATTCCTGAAAGTAGCTTTAGTGCTTCTCCTTGTGATTGCGATAATTTTTTTGCTCCAAAAGTATAAGTGAATATTAGCACTATCGTAAGTAATGGAATTATGTATACTATATTGTAAAACAGCAAATAGGAGTAATAGCTTACGGTATTTAACTCATTTAATACAAGTACTTTCGTAAACACCATAGGAAATCCTGCAGTACATAATAGTTCATACATATTTGCA
>JBKHIF010000058.1:0-7922 GCA_046538795.1 Candidatus Woesearchaeota archaeon
AAAAACTTCTGAAAGTACTTTTGCAAGAACAACAATAAGTATTAGTGCAAGAAGAAAATTCATTGGATAAGTTCCTCCTTGTATTTTTTTATAAAATCAATTATGTTTTTCTGGAAAACAACACCAAGAAACTTGTTTGTTTCCTTGTCAACTACAGGAAGGCATCTAACATCGTGCTTCCACATGAGATATGCTGCATCTTCCAAAGTATTTGTCTTTTCAACTGTAAGCTCATGCATATTCATTATGTCTCCAACACGAGCGCCAAAGATTGTCTGTATCCTTGTACCTAAAGCTCCTATAATATCGTGTTCACTTAACCTTTCAGTGCTTATCGCAAAAGGCATCATCTGATTCTCTGTTATCTCTCCGATCAGTTTTCCTTTTGAATTCACTACAGGAAAGGCTTCAACATCATACTTATGAAAAAGTCCAAGAATCTCTTTTATCTCAGTACCCTTATGAACAAACCTGAATGATTTTTTCATGATCTTTGATACAGGTATTTTCTTTGTATCAGGAAGATTTTGTTTATTCTTTTTAGGCATGAATGTATTTTTGAAAATAAAGAATATAAAACTTTCCCAAATATCACCTAAAAGGATTAGTTTTATAAACAATCACCAACTTCTTCGAATTATGGATTACGAAAAGCTTCTTGAAAGAGGACGTGAAAAGCTTCCTGAAAAGGAATCTCTTAGTGAAAGATTCAATATTCCAAAAGCTAAAGGACACATACAGGGAACAAAGACAGTCATTTCAAATTTCCAGCAGATCGCACAGATACTTGGAAGAGATGCAAATCACATCCTTAAATTTGTCCTAAGAGAGCTTGCAACTCCCGGAGATATGAGAGGACAGCTTGTGATCTTCGGAAGAAAAGTTTCTGCGTCTGCTGTAAATAACGCAATCGCAAAATATGCTGAGACATTTGTAATGTGCAAAGAATGCGGCAAGCCTGATACAAAGGTAGTAAAGAAGTCAGGAATACCATATCTTAAATGCATGGCATGCGGTGCACAAAACGTGATTCGATCAAAGATTAAATAAGTTATATAGTTCTTACTATTCTTTTTTCTATTGAAGGTATTTTACAAATTTTAAGAAAAATAGGAAAAAGAAGTTCTCTTCTTATTTTTGTCTCGATCAAAAAATGTGCACTCTTATGTGTTTTTTTTATTCTTATCCAATTTTCAAAGGTTTTTCTTAAAGCAGAATAATTACATTTTCCAATAATAGAACCTGTGCCAACCTATGTAAAGTCCTTATTAGGCAAAATCCAAATATATGCCAAATTATTTGAATATAATTCTTAATATTTTACTTCATATTTTATCATATATTAAGTGATTCTTCTGCTTCTTTGGGATGCATACCTAGCGTTATGAAAAGACTTTTCAGATCATCAGGTGAACGCATCTCATAAGGATCTTTTGCAAAACTTGCGATTAATGCCTTGAACTTGAATTTTCTCATGAACCTTATGTTCTGGGATATTCTTCCAAATATAAAGTCCCTGCTGTTTGTATGAAGTATAAGGCTGAAAGAAAACCCTAAAACTATATTGTTCTCTTTCATGAATCTTGCTGTGACATGATTCAGACCAGAATTCCTGTGATGGATAAAATCCTTTTTCTGGTACTCGAGATTATATATCATGAAAGGGTTCTGCTTTTCTATCAGATTTCTTATCTTATCATCATCATGTTCTTTGGAATCAATAAAGATTTTTTTGGTAATTTTTCTTGCTTTCTGGTAATCTTTTGAAGCTACGATGATTGCAGGAGATATTTCAAGTTCTGTCTTTTTTGAAAGCATCTCAAGATTTTTCTTTATATCTTCAAATTTCATATTCTTTTCATATCTGTATAGAAATATCAGTTCTTTATAACCCAATTTTTCAGCGATGGTTATGAATTTTTGTTCATTTTCTTTTGGAATAACTATGTCTGTTCTCATTTTTTTGCCATACCATATCTAACAAGCATAGAGCATGCATTGCATATTTCTTTTTTTGATGGATATCCGCACATATCACAGTATCTTATGCTTCCCTGATTTTTGTACCTTTTTTTTATATCAGGAAGGATCTTCAAAAAATTTCTTATTATATTTTTCTTGATTCCAGGATTTTCTGATTCTTTCCTGTTTATGAAATCCCTTACAAAATTTCGATATGATTTATGTGCATATGGACATTCGACAAACTTGTCCTGGAATCCTTTGAGTGTCGAATATATCTTTATCTCTTTTTCTGTAAGAAAATATAAAGGTTTCACTCTTCTTGTAAATTTTTCTGATCTTTCAAGCCCTGTAACAGGACCCAGCCTTGATGAAATCTCAAGGTTTCCTCTAAGTATGTTCATCATTATGGACTGCACTTCATCATCAAGATTATGACCCAGGACAACAACATCATAGTTTTTTGAATACTTGTTTATCATAAACCGTCTTATAATGCCGCAAAAAGTGCATGGATTAAGCTCTTTGTTTTTCTTTAGAACTGAATCAAGAGTGTTTCCAAATTCTTCTTTGAATGATTTTATGACAAGTCTGATCTTATGCTCTTTGCAAAAGTTCACAAGATCCTGTCTTGAAAATTCCCTGTATCCATAGATACCCTCATCGATAAGCAAAGCATCGACATTCTTGAAATGCTTATTTACATTATATAATGCTGTGAGTGAGTCCTTTCCTCCTGATGCCGCAACAGCAATTCTGTCTTTTTTTTTGATAAGCTTATAATCTTTTATGGTTTTGAATATCATATATTCTGCATATTCTATGAATTTCTCTTTAGAAACCTTATTTTTTGACAAAAGATTCTTTTCCATGGCATAAAAAAATTTTCTGTAATATAAATAATTTTAGTAGAATCAGATAACAATGATGATTTTTTTAATCAACCTCCAGAGATCACAGAAAGTATCTTTATATCATCTGAATCATTAAGATCATAATCATCAAAAACAATCTCATCATTGCAGGAAACTATTACATCTTCAGGAACAATACCTAACTTTTTCAGAAGATCTTTTACGCTTCCTGAAAAAGTTATTTTATTTTCTTTATCTTCTTTTTCTATATAGATTTTCATTTTGGATCCTTATTTGATTTCGTCTAATTTATTGCTTATCTCTTTTTTATCCATGAAAATGAGCGGTGAAAAATTTACAAGAACAGTATCCAGATTTTTTTTATCTTCAAGCGTATGCCCTGTTACTATGGCATTTATCTTAAATCTTTTCTTTAGGTCATCCAGATCATCAAACTTATTGATCCTTTTTAGATCAAGTATTTCAGGAGAATATTTTTGGAGAATTGCCATTTGTTTTTCATGGTCTTTTTTGTCTTTTGCAAAAGGTATTATCTTGCATCCTCTTTTCATCATCATCCAGGATGCAAGAACAGATTTTTCATCTTCTATCAATGCAAAGAGCGCTCCTTCAACACCATAAGGAAGACCAGCATGTGCCCTTATTTTGTGATCTGATAAATATGCATTTTCATCTATTATCTCTATCATAAGTTCATAGTCAGGATCTTTAAGCCTTACTTTTTTTCCTGATTTTTCATGCACAAATTTTCCTATTTCATTTTCAACTTCGGGAGATAATTTTCTGAATTTTTTGTTAAGGCGCTGGCAGCTTATTCTGAACGAATCTTTTTCTTTCATGTTAATTATGAATTTTTGAGACATTTTTTTGATTTTTTCCATCTCGAGATCGGCCTTCACAGCCCTGCTGTAAGAAGATATGCCAAAAACTTTTGTAAGATCCACTTCATCTTTTGACTCAAATATTACCCTTCCTCTGGGTCGTTTCACATTTTTTATAACTTTTTTCTGAAAATATGCCTGCCTCTTTATATTATCAATAAGCTTTCTTTCAAAAAAAGACCTGTTCTTTTTTTTGAGCGCAATCTCAGAATACCTTACAATGTATGAATCAAATTTTATTTCCATCATCATGTTCAAGAAAAATGCGCTTATTTTATTTTTTTGTTTTTTTCTTTCTGGTTTTTTTTTGATATGCTTTTATTCCTGCTGTTTCTTTTTATTTCAGAAATAGTATATATGAAATTGATTATTGCAAGCGCAGATGCAAAAAGATTTAGTCCAACAAAGACAGGATCAGTTATCGCGATGCTGTAGAAAAGAAGCATTAGAGAGCCCAACATATATATTGATATGAACCTTATTTCAAGCCCTGTTGATTTTGTCTTTATTGTCCTTATAGTTTCAGGAATCCATGAGATGCCCAAAAGCAGCGCTCCGAGTATGCCCAAAATCCTGTCTATCATAAATCATCTTATGAACTACTCATTTAATAGTCTTTGGTATTTTGGAAAATCTAGATTTTCAAAATGTAGTGTTTTCGAGGATAAAACTCTCTTTAAAAAGAAAGGATTTATAAATAGACCCTGATTATATCCTTTATAAAGCCTTATAAATGGTTATAAATGGGGGTTAGAAAATGGCTGAGAAAAATATTGAAGTTGTAAACATTGTTGTTTCTACATCTCTTGAGCATGACATACCGCTTGAGAAAATGGCAGCTACACTTTCAAACACAGAATACAATCCAGAACAGTTTCCAGGCCTTGTAATAAGAATAAAAGACCCAAAGACATCTGCACTTATATTCAGTTCAGGAAAGGTCGTATGCACAGGTGCAAGATCACTTGACAAGGTTGAAGAATCAATAAAGAAGATTATAGAAAGTCTTGAGAAGATAGGTATAAAAATAACTATAAAACCTGAGATAACTATCCAAAACATTGTTGCATCAGGAAGTGTCGGAATGGATCTAAATCTGAACACGCTTGCACTTAAGCTTGAAAATACAGAATATGAACCTGAACAGTTCCCTGGTCTTGTATACAAGCTAAATGCTGCAAAGGCTACATTCCTTCTTTTCAGCAACGGAAAAATCGTATGTACAGGAACCAAGTCAGAAGATGAAGTTCACTCTGCATTAGATATGCTTATCGATAACCTAAAAAACCTTAAGTGAGGCTTTCTTATTTTTTTTTATTTCAAAATATTTCTTTGGTATTCTATAATATTTGAACAGCATTAGAATTGTTATAGGAAGAAATACAAACCCAACAATCTGGATAGATTTGAGAATTCCTAATCCATCGACCATTATACCTATGAATGGTCCAAAAAATGCCTTTATCATCCTTCCGAAAAAGCTTCCTGCAGAAAGTACTGTTGCTCGTTTATTCTCAAATGTGTGTTCTAGTATCTTATGTTTTATTATTGGTGAAAATGCTCCTCTGATAAACTGGTGTGCAAATATGAATGCTACACTAAATAATCCCAAAAAGAAAGGCATGGTAAAAAAAGGAAGCAAAAACAACACTGAAAAAAATATCCATAATCCTGATCTGCCAAAAAATGTTTCAATCTTATGCGATAATCTACCGGCTATTGCTGCAACTATATTATAGATCAAAAAAACAACTCCAAAAAATCTAAGTTCTATGCCAACCAAAGAAAAATAAGGCTGATATAGCCAAAGTATAAGATTCATCGAAGAAAGCAAAGCCCAGAATCCTATATACCATCTGATAAGCTTGTGCTTTTTAAGAAAAATTATGCTTTCTTTCAGGATGCTCATATAGTGTGTTTTTTTAACATCAGTATAATGTCTGGGTTCTTTTGTAAACAATATAAGAACAAAAGTCACAAGTACGCTTAATGCTGTTGCATAGAAAGAATATTCAAAATGTACAGATGCAATAAAACCTCCAAAAAATGCTCCGGCGCCACATCCAATAAATCTTAATGATTCCGCTCTGCCTTCTATCCTTTTGAAATCATTTTCCCTGCCTACTGATTTCAATGAATTATATAAGAAAGCAGAATCAGCCCCGCTCAAAAATGATATTCCTATGGCAAGTATTCCTTCTGCTATGAGAAATTGGATAAATGTATAGGATAAGGCATACATGATAAATCCTGCAATCAAGCTTATTGCCGCTATCACCATAGTCAGTTTCTCTCCAAACCTGTCTGCAAAGGTTCCTGAAGGTATCTCAAGAAGTATCACAAATACTGCGAAAAAGGATTCTATAATATAGATTTCAGTCATGCTAAGCCCACGAGATTGCCAAAACAAGACTACAACAGGTACGAAAAACCAAAACTCTCTGAAAAAAGAGATCAGTTTGTAAAGAAATATATTTCTGGAAATATCTGTCGAACCAGAATAATTTTTCATATTATAACATAAGCAATCATTATAATTAAACATTTTGATTTTAAACATATTTTTTATATGTGTTTCCTCATTTTATAGAAAAATGGCATATGAACTAAAAACAAAAAAGAATGATTCTGATGTGTCTGCATTCATAGAAACACTTCCTGAAAAAAGGCAAAAAGATTGCAAAGAACTTGTCAAACTTATGAAAAAAATAACAAAAGAAGAACCAAAAATGTGGGGAAAGAGGATTGTCGGATTTGGCTCGTATCATTATAAGTATGCTTCAGGACAGGAAGGTAATTGGATGCTTATCGGTTTTTCTCCAAGAAATAATGATCTTTCTATCTACACTATGTGCGACATTAATACAGAACAATCTCTTCTTGATAAATTAGGAAAACATAAACATGGAAAATCATGCCTGTATATCAAAAGACTAAGTGATATTGATAAAGATATTCTTCAAAAAATTCTTGAAAATTCTATTGAATATACATTAAAGACTTATGCAGTAAATTGATTATCCTATATGTCTTTAAGAAATTTTATCACAGCATAACTCCACCCTTTCGGCCCTATACCTTTTGCATGACTGAATTTTTCACTTGCATAAGATCCATCCTGTCTTTGAACCAAAAAAGAATCATTGCATACTTTAAGCATAGGAAAGTCATTAGGTGAATCTCCCACCCCCAGAGAAAATATCTTTGTATACTCTGCTTCCATAAGCTCAAGAAGAATTTCTGTTGCTTTTCCCTTATCGCAGCCTTTGTTTATACCAATAAAAAATCCGCCTACTTTTGTATCAAATCCATATTCTTTAGCTTTTTTTATAAATGCAGAAAGTTTTTCTTTTGTCAGATCTGGTATCCTGCATCCATCAGCATAGTATTTTTTCAAAGAACGTCTTGCCATATCTATAGGAATATTCATGTATTCATTAAGCTCTTTCGGAGTGTGATCTGTATATATCTTAATCTCAAAATAAAGTCTATCCTGAATTTTTTTTAGGGTATTGTATGTTTCTTCATGAGGCACATTTAGTTCAATTATGTCATAGTCTTCTATTTCTTTTATGTTTCTTATTTTGTATTCTTTTTTCCAATTGTACTTTTTTAATTTAAACGAAAAATAATCTTTTGGCACATAAACAGCTGAGCCATTCTCTGATATGAAAGGATCTCTATTTTTTAGAATATCTGAAAAAAACTCTATTTCTGGAAAAGATTTTGATGTACAGAAACAAACAGGTATCTGATTTTCTTTTGCTCTTTTGTAAGCATCTATGGAATCATCAAAAGAATAATCATCTGCACTTATGAAAGTTGCATCCATGTCTGTTATTATTATATTTTTCATAAATATCACTTTTTTGAAAAAAAATCTATAAGATAACTGTTGTCAACTTCATAAGCTATAGGATTTTTCATGAGAGATCTGCCCTTGTCTATTACAGATATTAATCTTTCATAGTAGCCTTTAAGAGAAAATTGTTCTGATATTATTTTTTTATTGTTGTTTATTATATCTTTGTCGGGATCCATTATATTTACAATAAGATTTTTTATTTCTGGCTGTTCTTTAATCTTATCAAAATAAGGATTATCAAGAATCTTAAGCTGTTCTTTGCAGGAATATTCTGGAAAATCCTTATCATCTATTATCAATGAACCATAGAACCCTGGAAATCTTATTTCTTGATTTTCA
>JBKHIF010000059.1:0-7896 GCA_046538795.1 Candidatus Woesearchaeota archaeon
AAAACCCTTTTCTTAAGATCAGCAACATTTTCTTCCTGGAAAGGATCTGCCAAGTGGGCAGGAAATGTTCCATCAAGCTCAAAATTCATCTTTACAAGTTCACATGAAAGATTGCCAAACAATTTTTCAAGATAAGGTGAACCCATGGCATTTGCAGTATCACATACGATCTTCATCTTCTTGATAGCATCAGGCTTCCCATGTTTCAGAGCAAACTCAACCTCTGAATCAAGTATTCCTTCTTTGTTTTCAACAGCACCCTCTTTTTGTGATTCAGGAAATTCTCCTGCCAAAGCCATTTCTTCTATAGTATTAATGCCGGTATCATAACCGACAGGATATGCCTTTTCACCAACAATCTTAACACCATTATATTCCTTTGGATTGTGCGACGCAGAAACTTGCATTCCTCCATCAGCACCAAGAAAAGAAACCGCATAATAAAAAGTAGGAGTGCTTGAAAGACCTATATCTATAACATCAACACCCTGTGTTGTTATCCCTTTTTTCAGGCTTTCAGAAAGTTCAGGAGATGAAAGCCTCATGTCTTTTCCAACAACAATTGTTATTTTGTCTTTAGATAATTTCTTTTTTAGTATCTCAGCATAAGCTCTTCCTATATTGAATATCAGTTCAGAATCAAGCTGATTTGGATAAATTCCTCTTATATCATAAGCCTTAAAAATTCCTCCCATGTTCTCACCCAAATTATTTTTTAAAATTCCTGTAGACCCTAGCCTTTTATATCTTTCCAATTGTCAAGAGCATATTCATATCTTTCATGAGTGTCAGTAGCATACCATTGGCCTGTAAAAGGGTAACCGATAAGCTTCCCCCTACCTGCAATCTTAGGAAAGATATCTGTTTCAAGCATTGACTTTCCCTCAGGAATCATATCTATAACAGACATGTTCATTATATAGAAACCAGCATTCACAAGATTTGATCGCTTTGTTCCAGGTTCTGGCTTTTCTGTAAAATTAAGAATATGATCTCCCTGCATCTCTGCAACTCCAAAACATTCAGTATCGCTTAGCGTAGTAAGTGCAATAGTTGCCATCGCATTGTGTTCTTTATGAAAAAGCATCATATCTTCCACGTTTATATCTTTTAATTCATCAGCATTGCAGACAATGAAATTTCCCTTGAGAAATGGTCGTGCAAGCCTTAAAGGTCCTGCTGTTCCCATAGGCTCATTCTCTTCTATATACTGTATCTTCATGCCAAATTTAGAACCATCGCCAAAAAATTCTTTAATCTTATCACCAAGATAACCAATACTTAAGATAACATTTCTTATATGATATTTTTTCAGAAGATCAAATATGTGCTCAAGTAGAGTCTTGCCATGAACGGGAATAAGAGGCTTTGGTATTTCTCGTGTTATAGGCCTTAACCTTGTTCCTCTTCCTCCTGCAAGAATAAGCGCCTTGCTTGCAATTGAATCTTCAAGAGCCTCCTTAAGAAGAACCTCGATTGCATGGCTCCTGTTTTTCACCTTAATGCCATCTACATAATGATCGACAATATTGATTATGTCCTTATCTATCGTTACTGTAAGTCTTTCTTTCACATTAAAACCTCTCAGATAGATTATTCGGATGTTATTTTATTATATATATTTTATGAAACCTTCAACTAAAACAAAGCCATCAAAAGATTAATAAACATGTTAAGATACTTCCAAAAACATGTTTCAGAACAAAAAGATCGGTGTCGTCATAAAAGGGGTCGTACAAAGCAAGAACGGTGAATTCCTTTTGGTGAAAAAAGGGGCAGACGATGCAGATTCAAAACTATGGGACCTTCCAGGAGGGATGATTGAGTTCGGTCAGAATCCTTATGCGGCTTTATATGGTCATGTGAAAAAGACAACAGGCCTTGAAGTAGATGTATTAAAACCAACAAATGTCTGGAGCCACATGAAAAAAGACACACATCTAATAGGAATAACCTTCCTTTGCACTACAGACGATGATAAGATGCTTTCAAATTCTTCAGAAAAAAAACACAGCTGGGCTGATTCAAAGACCATACTAAATTCAAAAATCCCGAAATGGCTAAAAGACGAGATAAGGGTAGCACAGCTTGGAAAAGAAGAATCTATGCTTGACATAGAGTTGCCCGAAGAGAAAAGATCGTTTGATAAACTCTATAAAAAATTCGGATTATAAAAAATTAAAAAAATAATTTCTGTTCTATTCAACTGTAACTGATTTTGCAAGATTTCTTGGCTTATCTACATCAATTCCTTTCAGGTCTGCGACATGATATGCAAGCATCTGGAGAGGAATCACATTAATTACAGAAGAAAGCTCATCAATAGTCCTTGGCACTACAAGAATTTCATCAGCAAGGGTCCTTAGAGCAGGATCAGAATCATCATTTGTAATTGCAATTATTTTTCCACCACGTGCTTTTATCTCCTGCATATTGCTTAATATTTTCTCATAGGTATGATCTCTTGGAGCGATGAATACTACTGGCATGTTCTTGTCGATAAGAGCAATTGGCCCATGCTTCATCTCTGCAGCAGGATATCCTTCTGCATGTATATATGATATCTCTTTAAGTTTCAATGCTCCTTCAAGGGCAACAGGAAAGTTAAATCCTCTGCCAAGATATAGTATATTATTGAAATCCTTGATTTTCTCTGCAACCTTTCTTACATTTTCAGATTGAGACAATACTTTATCTATATTTTCTGCAAGCTTTATGATCTCATCATGACAATACGAAGGCATGCAAAGACCCTTTTTCTCCTGCATCTCAAGCGAGAAAAGCAAAAGATCTACAACCTGTGTTGTAAACGCCTTTGTGCTTGCAACACCAATTTCTGGACCTGCATGAAGATACATTCCTGAATCAACCTCTCTTGCGATTGTTGAGCCTACAACATTCACTATACCAAATGTCTTTGCTCCTTTTCTCTTTGCTTCGCGTATGGCTTCAAGAGTGTCAGTAGTCTCTCCTGATTGTGATATCGCAATCACAAGATCATCAGAAGATATCATGGGATTTCTGTATCTGAATTCAGAGGCATAATCAACCTCTACAGGAATCTTGTTGATCTTTTCTATGATAAGTTTTCCAATAAGTGCCGAATGCCAGCTCGTTCCGCAGGCAGTTATGATTATCCGTTTTACATTTTCCAAATCTATATCTAAATCAAGTTTCACCTTCTGGTCCCTTAATCTACCCTTCAGAGTATTCGATATAGAATAAGGCTGTTCAAATATTTCTTTGAGCATAAAATGCTTATATCCCTTTTTTTCGATTTCCTCAAGATCCCATTTAATATCATGTATGGCCTTATCCTTATTGTTACCCTTTATATCCATGACATCATATCCATCAGGCCTAACTGATGCGACTTCCCCATCATCAAGGTAGATAACTTTTCTAGTATGCTCAAGAACAGCAGAAACATCTGACGCGACAAACATCTCGCTTTCTCCTATTCCAAGTATGAGCGGAGAACCTTTTCTTGCAACCACGATCTCATCATCTTTCCTGCTCATAACGGCTATTCCAAAAGTACCTTCGAGAAGCTCTACGGCCTTTGCGACTGCATCTTTCAGGTTTTCAGAATAAAATCTTTTGATTAGATGTACAATAACTTCTGAATCAGTCTCAGTTTTCATGGAAAATCCTTCACGCATCAAAAGTGTGCGCAGAGCATCATGATTCTCGATAATACCATTGTGTACGATTGCAAAGTCAATATCTTCATCTGTATGCGGATGAGCATTGATTTCATTTGGTTCTCCATGAGTAGCCCACCTTGTGTGAGCTATTCCTATTCCACCATGATTCTTTACAGATGAACTAAAATCAGATATATCTTCCTCCACTTCAGAAATTTTTCCCTTTTTTTTAAGAAGATTAAGCCTGCCTTCAGCTGACACACAGATCCCATAACTATCATATCCCCTGTACTCAAGCCTTTTTAATCCTCTTACTAAAAGATCGGTGATTTTAGCATCTTTTTTTCCCGCATATCCAATTATTCCGCACATGTTTTTCAGAAAAAGTCAGTTTTATTAAAAAACTATTCTTTTACCTGGACAAAATCAAAATTTCTATTCGTGATTTTTTTTAACATTCAAGATAATGATTATAAATGGACATTTGCTGTTATATTTGATGTCTGTAATAACATTTTTTGAAAACAGCTCAAAAAAAAGATCAAAACAAAATTCAAGAATTGCAATAATAGTTACCCTGTTTTTTTCAGCACTTGTCTTATCAGGATGTTCACATACTGCATCACAGGGCAATCTTTTCAACAACAGGAGGGATATGAGCAAGATGGAAACTGCAACAGAACAAAAACAAAGCATATCTGTAGATATAAGCAAAGCAAGATATGAAAAAGCAACATTTGCAGGAGGCTGTTTCTGGTGTGTTGAATCATCTTTTGAAAAACACGAAGGAATAGTCAATGCAGTATCAGGATACTCTGGAGGAAAAGAAGAAAAACCAACTTATGAAACTGTTTCAGCCGGTAGAACCGGACACAGGGAAGCAGTCCAGATAACATACGATCCAGAACTGATAAGCTATGAAGATCTTCTTGAAATATTCTGGAAATCTATTGATCCGACAGATGATATGGGACAGTTTGCAGACAAGGGATTCCAATACACAACTGCGATATTCTATCATAATTACGAGCAGAAAAAAATAGCAGAAGAATCAAAAAGACAGCTTGATAAATCAGGCAAGTTTGATAAACCGATTGCAACGCAGATAATACCATATGAAAAATTCTACAAAGCAGAAGAATATCATCAGGATTATTATGAAAAAAATCCTATGGAGTACAGCAGATATGAAAAAAATTCAGGAAGAAAAGATTTTATCGAAAATACGTGGAATGAAAAAGAAAGTATATGGGATTATAGTTATTGCACAAGATGCCAGGATGCAAATCAATCTCAGGAAGATAAATACCAAAAAATATATGATGATGACCTTAAAAAAAAGCTTACTTCGCAGCAGTATGAGGTTACCCAAAAAGGCGGTACTGAAAGGGCTTTTGACAATGCATACTGGGACAACAAAGAAGAAGGGATATATGTGGATCTAGTATCAGGAAAGCCACTTTTCAGCTCAAACGACAAGTATGATTCAGGCACAGGATGGCCTTCTTTCACAAAACCTATAGACATGAAAAACATAAAGACAAAAGAAGATAAAAGTTTTCTCATGACAAGAACAGAAGTAAAATCAAGCAATTCAGGTTCGCATCTGGGACATGTATTTGATGACGGACCAGGACCTGAGGGAAAACGTTACTGTATAAATTCAGCAGCCTTAATATTCATACCTAAAGACAAGCTTAAAGAAGAAGGATATGAAGAATACCTTAAGCTATTTGAATAACTCAAACCTATGACTATTCTCCGACCTGCTCGAAGAGTACCCTTTCAGGGCAAACCCCACAAAAACGAAAAGAAATTTTTTAAATTTCTGCGCACATTGAAACAAGGTTTCAATCGTGTTTCATGCGAAATTTTCAATAATCAAGAAATAAGTGTTTTTTTGGTTCATGTCCTAAGATCTGTGTCTGTTGTCTTTTTTATCTTTACGTTAATAATATTTCCAAGACTATGATCACCCTCTAAAATAATAGGCTTATAAGAATCATTTCTTGCGATCATGCCGCCTTTTTTTCCTTTTTCATCTATCATTGCATTTCCTTCCCAGCCAAGCCAGTATTTATTTCTCTTGAGGCTTATCTCTTTATGAAGAAGCGTCATCTTTTGTGATCTGTTCTTTATTGTTTCTGAAGGAAGCTGTTTAAATCCTGACGCATCAGTAAGATCCATAGAAGAATATTTTGAGATATTAATTATGTCAGGCATGGTTCTTTTCATGATATCAAGAGTCTCTTTAAAATCATTTTCTGTTTCTGTAGGAAATCCGCATATAATGTCGGTTGCTATGGTGATATCTGGAAATTTGTTTCTTAGCACAGATATTATCTCTTCATATTCAGATGAAGTATATTTTCGTCTCATATCTTTTAGAACATTATCGCTTCCGCTTTGCAAAGGCACATGAAGAAATCTGAACATCTTTTCATTTTCAAATATCTTTGCAAACCCATCAAGATATTTATGCACAAAATCAGGGTTTGCCATGCCAAGTCTTATCTTAAAATCTTTTTTGATAGCAAGTATTCTTTCAATAAGGTCTATTATGCTAATCTTAAGATCCTGACCATATGCACCTGTGTCCTGACTTGTAAGCCATACTTCTTTTATGCCTTCATTCAATCCTTTTATTATATGCCTTATTATGTCCCTGGGATTATAGCTTCTTAAGGTTCCTCTTGCAAATTTCACCTTGCAGTATGAGCAGCTTCCAAGACAACCCTTACTTACAGGGACAATGTCTATGATCTCATTTCGCCTGACTTTAGGAAGATCAAGCCTCTTTAAGTCCTTTCTTGAAGTCATCTGAACTACATTTCCCAAAAGCGTCTCAGAAACAACTTCAGTAATCTTATCAATTTGCTCGACGCCTACAAGAGAAATATCTTTTATCATCTCAGGATTTGTCTGGGTTATGCATCCAGCAACTATTATCTTTTTTCCTTTAGATGCATATTTTTCACCATATTTTTTCAGTATGTATCCAAAACGATTGAATGTAGAAAGCTTTACTGTACAAGAATTTATTATTATCACATCTGATTCATCTATGTTATTTGTGAAAATAAATCCATCTTTTTCAAGAATTGCTCTCATAGTCTCAGAATCAGCAGTATTCAAAGCACAGCCATATGTCTCCATATAGACCTTATTTTTGTTATTATTTTTCTTAGATATCATTTTTATCAAATATAACCAATATTTGAAAAAAATATAATTTTTATATAAGGTTTTTCTTGATAAGCAGCGATCATCCAGCACAACATAATCGATAGACTTAAATAAGAGTTTTTTATAAATGAATGTGAAATTATAATTTTTAAAGTCTAAAAAAAAGAGGTTGATGATAAAGTGCCGAGCAAAAAAAAGAGTTCTGTCTCAAAAGCAAAGGGCAGCAAGAAATCTGCTGCACAGGTTATAAAAGACCTGAAATCAAAAGTTGTTTCTGCAAGAAAAGGAATTACAAAAGCTAAAGAAGATGCAAAAAAGATACGTTCTGAGATGAAGAAAGAGAAATCAAAGATAGAATCCGAGCTAGACAAGCTTAGCAAGGAAAAAACACAATCAAAACTTGCAACTCAAAAAATATCTAGTGCTGAAAAAGCTGTTGCAAAAAAAAGAGCCCAGGTGGTTCATGCTATAACAAGACTTAAAGAAAGGGTCACCAAAGCAAAATCAGAAGTCAAGAAAGCAGAAAGCAAACTTGACGTTAGCAAAAGAGCAGAATCAAGAGCAAAAGAGCTTAAGAGAAAAACAGAATCAAATGTCAAGCAGATGCTAAAGAAAGCCAACCAAAGACTGAAAAGCGCATCAGATGACGTAAAACGAAATACAACGAATCTGAACAAGCTTAAAAGCGAAGCTAAAAAGCTATCTGATCAGCTTTCGTCAGTAGATACTCTGCCTGCTCCTGTTTCAAAGTCTGCAAAAAAGAATTCGTCTGCTAAGAAAGCTTCAAAAAAAGCAGCGCCTAAAAAATCAAATAAAAAGGTTGCAAAAAAAGCAGCACCTAAAAAAACAGCAGTAAAGGCACCTGCAAAACAAAAAGCAAAAGCAGTGAAAAAGGCGCCTGCTAAAAAAGTGCAGAAAAAAGCAAAAGCACCGGCTAATAAAGCTTCAAAAAGGCCTGCCAAAAAAAAGGCAGCGCCTAAACAGGATGTCCCGGCTGCTCCTGCTGCATAAAAACTAGTTTATTTTTTTTATTCTCTTTTTTATTCTTTAATTCTCAACCTAA
>JBKHIF010000060.1:0-7866 GCA_046538795.1 Candidatus Woesearchaeota archaeon
TAACTGTCCCTGTTATTGTTTCTTCAGGAGAATATTATCTTTCCATGAGTGCTTCAGGTAATTTTGCTTCAGAAGGATCAAGAGTGAATATTTTCTTAAATGGAAAGGTAAATGGAGAATATGTTTTTTCAGGAACCGAAAGTTATCTTAATTTGCCTATTTCTGATCTGACTCCAAATCCCGATGATATATGTGACATTTATTCCTGTGTTCCTGGTGTTGAGGTTTGCGATGGGAGAGATAATGACTGTGATTCCAAAATAGATGAATTTGATCTTGATTCTGATGGCATTGAAGAAGAAGGAGGAATCTGTGGCGAATGTAGCATATGCGAGACAAAATCATGTGACACAGGTTTTCCTGGAATCTGCAGCGAGGGGGTAAAGGAATGTGTTAAGAGCCCTGCTTTAAGCTATGATCAAAACACTTATTCTTGTTCGTCTGAAGATTCATTTTCAAGCATACATGGTGTTTGGGATGATGTCTGTGAACCTATCATAAGTCCTGGAGAGCATGGCGAAATTGAAAACTGCAATCCCCTTACTGATCCAGATGGCTGCTGTGACGGAATTGATAATGATTGTGATGGCATGGTTGATGAAGGCTTAGGATGTAGTGACAATGAATGTGTTCCCGGCGATACAAGACCTTGCGAATGTGATTGTTCTGAGACAGTAGTTCTTCTTATAAGAGATGACAATCATCATAATGAAGACATTAATGACCTTGACACAATAAGATCTGATCTTGAAGAGCTGGGAGTGAATGTAGATTTCATGAGAGAAGAAGAATTCTCCTCTTCTGGTTTTAATCTGGATGACATAAAAGATTATGATCTTGTCTGGTTTTCAAATCCTGGTTTTCCTCCTGATGATGAATCATCGCTTCTTGCACTCAAACAATATTTTGAGATGGGTAATCCTGTTGTGATGCAGGGAGATGATATGACCCAGTTCAGGCAAAATCCTGAGCTTATAGAAGAGCTTACTGGATATGTTAATGTTAATAATGGGTGGGACAACGATCATACTGTATATTTTATCGAGCCTGAAGGAAAGCCTTATTCAGATCTTCTTCAGGATCTTTCAGGACAGGAGTTCCAGTATGATAATGATGATATTGATATTTCCTATGAGTTATCTTCACATGATGATTATAAGACACTTGCTTATGGATACTGCAACAAGGATTCATGGAGTGATGTTTTTTCAGAATATACTCCTGTTCCTGTTATATCTATAAGAGATAAGAGAGATGATGGTATGGGGGTTATGCTTGTTGCACTTTTGACTTTTGTTGAGATCGAACCTGAGATATACAGAAAGAAATTTATTGCAAAATCAGTTGAGTTTCTTATGAACCTTGCAGGAAAATGCGACTGCGAAGAAGCAGATCCTCCTGAATGCGGCATTGCTATACAGACTTGCACTGAAGATGGTGTTTGGGGATTGTGCGAAGGAGTTCCTTTGATGCTTGAAGAAATCTGCTGCGATGGAAAAGATAATGACTGTGATTGTCCAGGAGATACAAATGGCGATGGAAAGGTATGCTATACAGGAGACGAAGGTGTAGATGAAGGCTGCAATTGCGACTGTATTGATGGCGAAGAAAGAGTGTGCGGACCTGATGTTTTTTATCCCGGACTTTGTGAACCAGGTAAAGAGATATGTTCAGGCGGAGTATGGGGGGAATGTGAAGGAGCTATTTTTGGAACATCTCATGAATATCCAAATGATGAGGGAAGATGTTTTGAAGGAGATTGCGGAACCTGTGACGATGGGCTTGACAATGACTGTGATGGAACTATAGACTGGGACGGATATGAATTTGGAGATGAAATAATACCTCCTGATCCAGACTGTCCTTGTCCTGATATGGATATGGATGGGATTTGTGACATAAATGATAATTGCATAGAAGATGCCAATGGTCCTCTTCTGGGGACCTGTGTTGATTATGAGCAGGCAGAAATCCTTAATGAATGCATAGATGATTCTGAATGCATTTCAGGGAAATGCGTACTTACGCAGAAGGATTCTGATTTTGACGGAATAGGTGATGTCTGCGACTGTATTCCTAAAGAAGAGATATGCGATAATGGTTTAGATGATGATTGCGATGGGCTTGTTGATGAGAACTGTGAATGTTATCCTGTTGGTGCAAGACAGTCCTGTGGACTTAACTCTCCTGTTGAACATTGTGTTGTTGAGTGCATTACATCAGATGGTGATGGCACTGAATGGGGCACCAGTTGCATGAATGTTCAGGATGAAGATCTTGGAATCACTTTTGAGATGCAAAGCCATGAATATTTTGAGACCTGTAGTGATGGGCTTGACAATGACTGCGATGGAACTGCTGATTTTACAGGAACAACTCTTGAAGATTCAACAGAACTTCCTCCTGATCCTGACTGTAGCTGCAATCTTTTTGAAGACTATGACAAACTCTATCAATTATCGCCTGATCCTGTGACTTCTATTGTTCCGGGAAAATTCAATGCTGACTTTTCTTTCAGAAGTGTAAGAGTGGATTTTAGCATAATGAGAAATCCTCCTCTTCCTGTACTTGAACTAGGAGATGCAAAAATAAGAGAATGCAGGCTTTATAGTGACAGGAACATTTTTTCAGAATATTTCCATGATGCTGATCTTTATGTTGATAAGCAATTTTTTTCAGATAATCTTAATATCCATCATTCAGGATCAAATTATATTGAGATTGATTATAAGCATCCTGATGATCCTCTAAAAACTTATGCACTTATTGATCTTGCTGAAGAACATGACAACAAGCTTGATTTTAAATGCACTCTCGAACTTACTACTTCACTTGGCAAAGAAAATTGTGATACAGGAGAATATCCTATCATATTTTCTTTAGAAACCCAGTCAAGAAAATGCGAACCCAGGCTTTGTCTGATAAAAAGCGAGATGGATCGTGATATAATACAGAAGACAGAGATTGTTGATAAGATAAATGATGTTATGAATGTTGCACAATCTATTTGTTCAGTAATACCCACTATAGGATCTGTTCTTCAATCAACTGGTGTCACAGTTAAGCTTGTAGGAGATGTTCTTAGGAAAATAGGCATTGAGCCTATAGGAACAGGGCTTTTCCAGTTTGGAGAAAATGTCATAAGAAAGCCAGGAGAATTTGTCATGGACAAGATATGGGAAGGAGAAAATGGTCTTGGGTTTGGAAACTTCAGGATTGGTGAACAGGGAAAATTTGGATTCCGGTGGATCTGCGATAACCTTATAACATGTCAGCAGTCAAAAGATCTTTTTACTGTCTGGAAAGCCATACTTGGCGAAGAACCTGTATCTGATGTTGAAGACAGCGGATTCATGGGTGTCATGGATTATGTCTTCGGTGATGCTATAACAGATCATTTTAATGATCTTGCCGGTTCTGGATTTGAGTCTTTGTCCCATAGCTTAACAAATGATATCTTTGACGGAGAAAGCATAAATCATCTTACTGCAAAAATACCTCATGAAGAAAACCCATTGAGGAGTCCTGCGCAGCCAAATCCAGGAACTGTTTCTTTTGCTTCCTGCGGTCCTGGTACAAGATGTTTTGAACAGCAATATATTGAATATGCAGAAGGTGCAGCAGGAGAAGAGGCATATAACTATGATCTGGGATTTGAGCTTAATTCAGGAATAAGCACTGATAACCTCATTTACTCAACACTAACTTTATGCGTACCAGGAATGATAAGAGGAGTAAATAATTTTAGAAAGATACAATGTACTTATGTTGACTGTCTCATGACTGACCAGCCGGTATCTGCATGTTCTTCAACAAGAGCCGACGTTGTATGCCACGAGGT
Source organism: Candidatus Woesearchaeota archaeon (assembly GCA_046538795.1). Classification (GTDB taxonomy): domain Archaea; phylum Nanobdellota; class Nanobdellia; order Woesearchaeales; family CAZJJJ01; genus JBKHIF01. The sequence continues at coordinate 3,842 of JBKHIF010000060.1, forward strand.
TGTTGGAAGCGTAACTGAACTTATAGGTGTATCAAGGCTTCTTGATTCAATACAATCTCTTATGACAGGGCTTATACAGAACTGGCCTGATATATTGATTGAGAATGGCTGGAGAATGTTTTGCGATAATCTTCCTTCAGGAAGCACAGGGAAGCTTCTTTTTTGTGAGGTTCCTAAGGCAACTATAAGTGTTGTCGAGACAGGACAGACATTGGCTGCATATACTGAAGCTATAATAAATTTTTTTACAGATGAGGAATCTCAGCAGGCCTTTTTCGGAAGGGATGTTTGTGATGAAGTATTTGATGAAGTTGATTATATCAATGAGATGACAACAGGTTGTGAGTGCTATAATGGAGCACATGAGTTTACTTTAGAAACGCCTGGTTTCATAGATTAGAAGGCATATAATATTATAAATTAAAAATGATGCAAAGATTTGTCAAATTTAACGGATTTGGAAAAAAAGCGCAGATAACTATATTCATTATTATCGGAATTGGTATAATAGTAGGCGGCGTCTTATTATATGCTCTTTTAAACAGCGGAATACTTGATGAAGAAACCGACAGGATACTTGAGAGGATAAGCCAGACAAATGATGATACCCAGCCTATACAGATGTATGTGCATACTTGTATAAAGGAGATTGGTAAAGAAGCTGTGAAAAAGATTGGCATGAATGCAGGATATGTAAATCCTGTTGCTGATTTTTCTGTAGATTTTGAGCCGACTGAATCCGAAATGATAGTTTTCGGACCAAACAAGCTTCCCTATTGGCACTATTATGATGATGACACAGGTGTTTTTGGTTCATTTGCTCCCTGGCTTGATTCAGAGGATGATCCTGATAATTCAATTGAATCCCAGATAGAAAAATATGTTGATGAAAACATAGGAAAATGCCTTAATTATTTTTCTCCATTCAAGAGGCAGTTCAGGATAAATGCACAAGAGCCTGTATCAGATGTAACAATAAATGATGAAGGCGTCATAATACAGCTTGAGATGCCTATTACGATAAGATCCCTAGATGGCGAAAGCAGCCATGAGATGAAAATTTTTGCAGAAAAGGTTGATGTGAATCTTAAGAAAATGCATGATTTTGCAATAGATTTGGTACAAGAGGAACAGTTTAGTGCTTTTATTGAAAGGCTTGTTCTTGAGCTTTTATCTATGTATTCAGGTCTTGATTCAGACCTTCCCCCAAGATATGATGTTACTACATTTGATCCTGTAGAGAAATTCTGGATACATCATGAGGCATCTTCTATAATAAGGAATGATATCTTACCTTATATCAATATGATACAGATAAAAGATACGCAGAATTTTGCAGTTCCTCCTGAGTCTTCAAGTAAAATTTCCATGAGCAGTCTTTCAGATATTGCTACTGTGGATCTTCTTGAACCTGAAACTCAGGATTATTGGGATTTAAGTGTTGAATTTTTTTATCCAGGAAATCTAAGACCACATATTAAGATTGGAAATGGAAATGCAGTACTTAGGCCTACTACTCAAGGAAGCATGGATGATGACAATTTTTTAACCAAGCTTCTTGGACCTGTCATCAAGATATACAGGTTTGATTATGATATATCTTTTCCTGTGATTGCAAAGATATGCGATCCTTTGGCTTTTGACAAGGATGGATTTTGTTATTTCTTTTCTATGGAAGGTAACATCAGATCAACCCAGCCATTTACGCCTTTTGATGTGGATCTTTCAGGTGTTCTTCATGATGCAGCTTCTGGAACCAGAATTAATTCAGGAGAAACAATTGTTGATCTTTCGTCTCCACAACAGAGACATCAGAGAAAGATAACTTTTGAAGTTGTTAACAAGAATACTGATGAATCAATACCTTCTGCGTCAGTCTATTATAAATGCGGAACTGAATATTACATAGATGATACAAAAGAAATTGATGGAAAACATACGTTTTCTGGAAATCTTCCTTTCTGCATGTCAGGAGGCAAGATTATCGTAAGAAAAAAAGGTTATCATGATTCAGTATTTTCATTTAACAATCATGAGAATGGGCCTGATGTTATTCTTCAACCTTTGGAACTTTGGCCTGCAAAAGAAATAAAGATTCATTTAAGAAAAAAATCCTGGCCTGATTTTGGTCAGGAAAAAAATATTACCGGACTTGATTTTATTCTTGTGGAAATATCTAAAGTAAGAGAGTTTTCAGGAGAATCTGATTTTCCTCTTGTTCCTGTATTTATTTTTGGCAATACTTCTTCAGGGTCTGCAGATGAATTTTCAAACAATGCTTTAGAGACTATTTCAGAACTTCAGGATGAAGGTCACATATCTCCAGGTCAGGAAGGTCTTCCGGCTGAACTTGAAGAGTTTTTCGAGGATCTTGAATTAGGGATTGATGATGAGACTGATTACACAGATGGATTCTTTGAACTGGTGAATTATGTTGAGCTTGTTCCGGGGCAATATAATATAGAATTTACATATTCGCTAAAAGGCACAGGTTCTGATCCTGCTCTTCATATAGATTCAAAGACTGAAAGGATCTGTGCAGGAATTGAGATCCTTGGAATATGCATAGGTTCCACAGAAAAGATTGAATATCCTGAGCTTGATTTTTCTACCTGGGTAGTATCAAGCTATGATCATACTTTTACAGTAACAGAAGAAGATCTTTATTCAAATGATGATCTTGTTCTTATTTTCCCTGACTTAGGGCTTCCAAAGAACCATGATGAACTTGGGAAAGTTTCTTCAAGAGAAGACTCACTAAACGAAAATTATTTTATTCCTTATTTCAAGACAGAGGATGACAGCTAAGATGAAAAGAAAAAAGCAAGTGCATAGGACTAATCCGGGAATTCATAAAAAAATGCGCAGGAGAAATTTTGCTGATTTTTTCAGTGAACACGCAAAAATTCTTGTTTCTTCATTTAAGGATATATCGATGCTAAATGTTGTTTCAATGATAACAGACATACTTATACTTGGATTCACGTCTATTGTCTATGTCATCTACAACCTTCTTTTCATAAAAGCGATGAATGACCTTAACGATATCATAATGGGTGTGGGTGTAAATCCTGAAACAAGCTCTCTTTTTCTTCAGTTCAAGACAGCATTTCAGTTCATAGGTACGCTTGTTGTTGCATATTTCCTTTTAGTTGCAGGGTACTCTCTTTTCAATTCAATGTACTGGCTTCGTGCAAATGATAAAAAGATTACATGGAAAAAAATTCTGGTCTTTGCGAAGCATAATTTAATTTTTACTTTCAGCATGCTTATTTTGGTATATGGAATAAGATTGATTTTAAGAGATCCTTTTTGGGCTTACATAGATATGTTGCTGATAATTTTGTTTTTGCCTATCCTTGCTATAATGCATATATTGTCTGCCGACAGCATGGAAAAAAGATCCTTTGTCATCATAAAAAGATCTGTTGCTTTATTTTTCAAAAGGTTCTGTGATTTCTTTTTTCCAGGGATTGTCATCTTTGTTGTATTTATCATATTATCCATTGTTTCAAAATTATTTGCCCACCTTCCGCTTTGGATAAATAATTTTGTAACCTTTATTGCAATATTGTTTTTCATGTCCTGGATAAGGCTTTATTTCATAAATGTCATGAGGTCTGTGAAAGATGAATGATTTAAAAAATCTTAAAAGGATTGTATGGTTTGCATTTTCGCTTATTTTAGTCATTGCCATATCATTTTCGTCTGTTGTCTTAGGGTCTACATCCCCTGTTACTCAGACAGTTGACGGAGAGTGGGAATGTTCTGAATTTACTGATCAAAGCGGTCTTGCCATATATCTTAGGCTTGTTGGAGATAACGGACCTAAGACAGACAGGTCTATGCTACAGTGCAGGTATCAGTGCCAGCTTCTTGATAAGCCAACTATTTTTTCACATGATGCAAATGATGAGATTGATGATGCATTAATATCAAGGCAGTGCTGCATCCAATATACTAATCAAGATCCTGATTCCGGCCTTACTTGTTTTGAAAATGGTGTCTGTTTCAGAAGACCGGAG
>JBKHIF010000061.1:0-7724 GCA_046538795.1 Candidatus Woesearchaeota archaeon
CAAAGAATAACAAGTATCCAAAGTCTCATTGTCATCAGTCTCTTTATCTTCAGCAACAGGACTTTCACATAAACCCAATATACAACAGTAATTACAGTCAGAATAGCTTCCAAGAACCCCTGTACAATTCTGTGACGAATTACAGCATAAACCACCTAAAGAAGAACAGGTATCTAAAGTCTCATTGTCATCAGTCTCATTATCTTCAGGAACATATACCAAATCTCCATAAAGGTCATACATTGCAGCAGCAAAATCCGATTCAATAGAACCCTGGGATGAATGATAATCAGGGTAAGTTTCCTGCGCTTCAGAGATGAATGGAGAAAAATCCTGATTAAGCCACCTATCAGTATAATCAAAATAAGCAGGATGATTCCATTGTTCTTCAAGACCAAGTATGCTCATGGAGAGCCCTATTCCCATCCAGCTTGGAGAATTAACATTCCTATATGACTCTCTTTTTATACCTCCAGGATCATTCCCGTCCTGAGTGAGATGCCATTCACTTGGATGAAGATGCTCATGCTCCATATCTCCTGATCTCTGTCTCCAAAGAGCCATCTTTTCAGGTTGATAGTCATTTCCGATAGATGCATCTCCTGGAAAGGTTTCTCCTACAGAATTATCATATATAGAACTAAAGATTGTTGTCTGTGCATCATCAACATAATAAGTCATGTAATCTTCTTTAAAATCATGCATATTTCTCCCATCTGTAAAAACATCTCTTACATGAGGATGATCAAGAAGATAGCCGGCAATCACGATCGGTGTTTTACCCATCGAAATAGCACATCTTCCGTGTTGTATCATATAACCTGCATCAAGGCCATTTTGAATCATATTAAGAACCATGGTCTCTTTATCAACGTCAAGAAGGGTCATCAGAACAGAATCCCTATAATAATCCATTATCGTGTCATGATACTGCGGCATATTCTGTATGGGATGGAGAAGTTCACCAGCAGAACTGGGTATGTGCTGAAGCCAAGGTCTTAGATATAATCTTTCAAGATCATCTATGTTTGGAAGCTGAATACCTGTAGGGGGTTCAAGATCAGGAAGTTTTGATAAGTCAGCCTGGCTTACTGGAATTATTGGTTTTAGGTTGTCTGCATAAGGCGGCCTGAAACTTATTTCAGTAGGATGTAAACCAAGGCACGTAAGGACAGCAGCTGTTTTCAGGTTTACCTTGCTAAGCCTTGCGCCATTTCCGAAAAGATCAGGAACCTCATAACGATCCTGGACAGCATCATAATAAACCTCAGGATCACTGTCGCTCAAACTTATTGTCGATACAAGCGACTCATCAACACTAAGAGTAAAAGGGGGAACTTTTAGTGCATCAGGACGTCCTTCTTCAGGAGCATACCAGCCTATTCTATCATCATAAGCCTGAAGCACCCTGGTTCCGTCACTATCAATTACAAGTCCTGGATTTATCATAGAACCATGCCTTCTGTTTTCAGGAAAAGGATCTATGTCAACAATATTTACTGGTCCTATGACATAATAATCGCCATTAAAAAATTGGCCGCATTCATAATTTTGATCAAAAGTCCACGTTATGCCATACTGAGAAAGCTCATTATCTGTAGTCATGCCATTTACGCACTCTGCCCTTATATCCAAAGATAAACAAAATAAAAAACAAAGAGCAAAAAAAGTAAATAAAACTGATTTTTTTTCAAGAAAATGATTAAATCTCACAGAAAACATCATTATTCCTCACCATACATAAAACAGAACCTTATCCTGTCCTTATCGCCTATATAATCAAGCCATATATCTTTTATGTCGATCTCAATTCCCGGAGCAATATCATTTTTTTCTCCAAGCTCAAATCTTGGCTGGAATTCTCCATTTATCCTGAACTTGACTTCATATGTGTCATCGATAACCTGAACAAGCTCAATTTCATAATCATCATCCAACACAGTAAATGTTTGGGTTTCAAACTCGACCATCTTGACTTCTTCTGTACAGTAATCCTCCAGTTCTATTATAGTCGGCCATTTCTTTAAGTAACGCTCAATAATAAGATCAGATTTCTTGTTGACTCTTACAACAACCTCTTCTTCACCGAATGAAGAAAGCCATGCAATCTCTTCGACATTATCATACTCATCAAGTATCCTATATACATATTCATCATCACCATCAAATGCATAAAGGTTCTCGTCATCATCATATTCATCAAAGAAATCAAAATCAGTTTCGACTTCTACTTCAAGTCCTTTAGAATAATGTGCCACGAAAGTATCTTCGCTCCTGTTTGAAGAATAGATGTATTTCTGGAATCCTATGTCTTCTTCTATCAGATAATCTGGATATGATTCATATGCTTCCTTCACATATGTTATTTCCCCCATGCTTGACTGCTGTGTCCATGGTTGGTTATAAAGCCCATATCCTACTTCAACAAAATAATCCCTTGTTATGCTTATCTTTTCTCCGTATTCCATAAAATCAAGGGGTCTGCCATCAAACTCAAAAAGCATCTTGCCATCACTTACAACCTTTATAAGCCTTAATTCATGCCTATTTCTCCTATCCTTATTATGTGAGTATCTCCTTCAAACATGGTCTTAAGCTTTCCAAATTCAAAGTCCTCGTTTTCCAGGTTGATCACATATCTGCTTGAATGTTCAGGTTCTGGATATGGACTTTCTGAATCACCTTCATCATTAGAAACAGTCTCATCAGCGTCACCATCTGTTTCATCAGAATCAGATTCAGTATTATTAACTTCATCAGTTGCATTGCCTTCACTGATATCAATTATAGTACCTGAATTAACATCATCCCCGTCAATTGGTTCTTGATCCCCACTCAAAGAATCTTTTCCATCAAGGTCTTCTTCAGAATCATCTGAAACAACATTTCCTGTCGCATTATCATCAGAACATGAAATTATGAAAACAGACAAAACTAAAATCAAAACCAATGCAAAAATCTTTTTTGAAAACATGAAAATCCCTCCATCACACAAAGACCGTAGTGATCCTATCAATCTTTATAATTTTTTTACCAGATTAGAAACAGAAGCATTGCTATTTATATTTTACTAAAATCATCCAACACCATAAAGCAAACAAATATTATAGGTTATCCCAAAAACACTTGTCCACTATCAAATGATAATAAAGTTTTTTAAACTAAACTTATCTAAAAAATAACCGAAGGGTAAACTTTGTTAGTGAGGATTTCATAAAGAATCTCAAAAAAAAGAAATCCTGGCATAATCAAGGGAATAATTCCCAAAATGCAATAAAAAAAGGGGTAATAATATGGGAAAAGACACAGAATTTGTACTATGGTTCGATCAGCTTTCTATTGATGAAGTAGGTCTTGTCGGAGGAAAAAACGCTTCGCTCGGCGAGATGTACAGGGAACTTGGAAGCAAAGGGGTAAAGGTTCCAAACGGATTTGCTGTAACAGCTTACGCGTATCATTATCTTCTGGAAAAAGCAGGTATAAAAGACAAGATAAAAGAACTTCTTGACGGCCTTGATACATCAGACGTAAGAGATCTTGCGAAAAAAGGACGTGCTGTGCGGGATGTCATAAGAACTGCAAAATGGCCTGAAGAGCTAAGAACAGCAGTTATTGAAGGCTACAAGAACCTGGAAAAAGAATATGGAGAGGATGTTGATGTTGCTGTAAGAAGCTCAGCAACAGCAGAAGATCTTCCAGATGCAAGTTTTGCAGGACAGCAGGAGACCTATCTTAATATCGTAGGAGAACATTCACTTATCGAAGCCTGCAAGAAATGTTTTGCATCACTTTTTACAAACAGGGCAATATCATACAGGGAAGACAAAAAATTTGACCATTTTTCTATTGGGCTTTCAATCGCAGTACAGAAGATGGTACGATCAGATAAGGCATCCTCAGGAGTCATGTTTTCAATCGATACTGAATCAGGATTCAAGGATGCAGTCTTTTTGACAGCAGCGTATGGTCTTGGAGAAAATGTCGTTCAGGGAGCAGTAAATCCAGATGAATACTATATATTCAAGCCAACGCTAAAACAGGGAAAAAAACCTATCATCTCAAAAAGTGTCGGAAGCAAGGAAATAAAGATGGTCTATAATCTTGATGGACATAAGCCAACCAAGAACGTACCTGTTTCTCCTGAAGATCAGAAAATGTATGCAATAACAGATGATGAGATAATAACACTTGCCAACTGGGCATGCATAATCGAGGATCATTATTCTGAAAAGGCAGGAAAATTCAAGCCAATGGACATGGAGTGGGCTAAAGACGGCGAGTCAGGAGATCTATTCATTGTCCAGGCAAGACCTGAAACAGTCCAGTCGCAAAAAGATATGACTGTTCTAAGAAAATATGAACTTAAAGACAAGCCAACAGATATCCTTACAGAAGGAAACTCAGTCGGAGAAAGAATAGGCTCAGGAAAAATCCATGTTATAAAAGACGTTGCAAAGATACATGAATTCAAAAAAGGAGAGATACTTGTAACAGACATGACAGACCCTGACTGGGAACCTATAATGAAGATTGCAGCTGCAATTGTTACAAACAGGGGCGGAAGAACATGCCACGCAGCAATTATATCAAGAGAGCTTGGAATTCCATGTATAGTTGGAACTGAAACTGCAACAAGCGACCTTAAAACAGGCATCGATGCAACAGTTGATTGCTCACGAGGTGCAAGAGGGGCTGTATATAAAGGACTTCTTAAGTTTGAGATTGAAGAGACAAACATCAAAGACATGAAACGCCCAAAGACCATGATAATGATGAATGTAGGAAACCCTGAACAGGCCTTTGAGTCAAGTTTCATACCTAATGACGGAATAGGACTTGCAAGGGAAGAATTCATAATAAACTCTTACATCCAGCTCCATCCGAATGCTCTTCTTAAACCAAATGAAGTAAAGGATGCATCTGTCAGGAAAAAGATCAAGGAAATTACAGCAGCTTATGATGATCCCATACAATTTTATGTCGATAAGCTTGCTGAAGGAATTGCAATGATTGCAGCTTCAGTCTATCCTAAGGACACAATACTTAGGTTCTCTGATTTCAAGACAAATGAGTATGCAAATCTGGTAGGAGGAAAATATTTTGAGCCTGAAGAAGACAATCCTATGATTGGCTACAGAGGAGCATCAAGATATTATTCTGAAAATTTCAAGGATGCTTTTGCTCTTGAATGTCGTGCTGTAAAAAAGGTCAGAGAAGAATTTGGATTAACTAACCTAAAACTAATGGTGCCATTTTGCAGAACCATAGAAGAAGGTGAAAAGGTTCTTGCTGAGATGAGAAAGAATGGTCTTGAAAAAGGACAGGACGGACTTGAGGTATATGTTATGTGTGAAATACCAAATAACGTTATCTTAGCTGAAGAATTCTGCAAGCTCTTTGATGGATTCAGCATAGGATCAAATGACCTTACGCAACTTATCTTAGGAGTTGATCGCGACTCTGAACTTGTAAGCCATGTATATAATGAAAGGAATGATGGTGTAAAGACCATGATCAGAAATGTGATCGAGATTGCTAAAAAGAATCACAAGAAGATTGGAATATGCGGACAGGCGCCGTCTGACTTCCCTGACTTTGCACAGTTCTTGGTTGAGTGTGGAATTGATTCAATATCTCTTAATCCAGATACAATGATCAAGACCACGCTAAAGATCCTTGAAAAAGAAGATGCTCTTGGAAAATAGAGCCTTTTTTTGATTTTTCGTTTTTTCTTTATATAATAGATTTGAATCAAAAATAATAAATAGTACTCAACATACCTATCCATCATGGAAATATCATATTCTGAAAAGGAGATAATATTTGAAAAAGAAATAAACTCTCTTGACAATCTATCAATTGAATTTTCAAAAATTCTGAATGAACTTGACATAGATTATGTATTTATTTCAGGGTATGTTTCTATACTTTTTGGAAGAAATAGGTCTTCTGAAGATATTGATATATTTATTGAAGAAATAGATCTTGAAAAATTTAACAAGTTATGGACAAAACTTGCAAAAAAATTCGAATGTATAATCACAGATAACGTAATAGAAGCTTATGAAGATTATCTTAAATCTAATCTGGCGATACGATTCTCTTTCAAAGATGAATATGTCCCAAACATGGAAGTAAAATTTCCAAAATCAGAAGTAAGCAAATGGAGCTTAAAAAATAGAGTAAAATTGATTCTTAACGATAATATACTATATATATCGCCTCTCGAACTGCAAATATCATATAAACTTCTGCTAGGAAGCGAAAAAGATATTGAAGATGCAAGATTCTTATATATGCTATTTAAAGACAAATTAAATGATAAGCTAATAACAGAATTCAACAAAAGACTTAAAATAAAAGAAGATATCATAAATTTGATAAAATGAAACTCCCAAATATAAATCTAAAAGAATTAGAAAAAGAAAAAAAGAAAAATTTTGAAGAACGTCTTAGATTTATAGATAATTACGTTGAATGGCTAAAGAAAACTCCTAACAAAAAATGGAGCAAACAACAAAAAAAAATTGTAGGATAAGTATTTCCTCATATAAATTTAAATAAATCACTCTAATTCTTTATGATTGGTGATTACATGGATCTGACTTTTCAAAATCTAAAAGAGCAAATGGAATATACTCCCATAAGAGAACTTTTTCCTGATATGAGCGATATGGAGCTTTATCTTAGAGAGCTTGAAAGGCTTGCTGAAAGACAGATATCTGGATTTGAAAATAAAACATATAGATCAATTGAGGAATATAATAGGAATCGTGCAATAAGAAATGATCTTGTATATATCCTGAACACATCCTCAGTTGAAATCATCCCATATTTTCCTTCAAAAACTAACATAACACAAACATCTGCACAAAGAAAAAAGGCATATGATGAAAAACTAAAGGAAATAGACCCAATTATGTTCAATATGTGACTTTTTATTTGCTTCTTTCAATAACATAATCTGCCATCTCTTTTAAGAATTTTTTCTCTTTAGGGTTTATCGCTATTTTTTCAAGAATCTCTTTTGCCTGCAACATCAGATTTTTAGCAAACAGTTCTGTCTTTTCAACAGCTCCTGATTGTTTTATTATTTTTCTTATTTTCTCATAATCCCTGGGAGAAATTTTTTTCCCAAACTTAAACATAAGCTGATTTTTCTCTTCTCCAGAGGGAAGCATCTGAAAGACATTTTTCATAAGAAGTGTCTTCTTGCCTTCAGAGAAATCTGAAGTTACAGGTTTTCCTATTTCTGCCTCTGTCCCGATAAGTCCCAAAATATCATCCTGCACCTGAAAAGCACATCCAAGTTTCATTCCAAAATCGTAAAGCAATTTCATGTTTTTGTCAGAATCAGGAATCTCAGAAACTATCGCGCCAAGCTGCAGGGGTCCTGCTATCGTATAATTTGCAGTCTTTAATGAGATACAATCAATAATATCTTTTTCAGAAAGCTCTAAGACTGATTTTTTTTCGTATTTTATGTCAAGCATCTCACCATGACACGTTGTCTCTATTAATTCTGTAAATTTTTTTAGGAATCTAAGGACGATCTCTTCCTTAAAATTAAGCTTTTGTATTGCCTGGATCGAATAGGTGTAAGCTATGTCACCCACACATATTGCCTGTTTTTTACCCTCTTCAAGATCATCATAAGACGAATGCATGGAAGATTTTCCTCTTCTTTTTGCTGAACCATCTATTCTATAATCGTGTACCAAGAA
>JBKHIF010000009.1:0-29397 GCA_046538795.1 Candidatus Woesearchaeota archaeon
CGAAAACAACATTGAATAGCAAAGCTTGAAGAAAATAAACGCCGGAGCTGGGATTCGCTAGAAATTTTAAAAAAATTTCTGCGTGCAGAAATTCTAAAAGAATTTCTCGCATGAACCCAAGGGTTCAAATCCCTATCGAAAACAACATTGAATAGCAAAGCTTGAAGAAAATAAACGCCGGAGCTGGGATTTGAACCCAGACATCCGTGAGGAAACAAGATTTCCAGTCTTGCGCGGTACCAGATTGCGCCACCCCGGCATTGTAATTCTATATGAAAACTAGACGTCATTTAAAAAACTAACTGAAAAATAGAAAAATTGCCATATAGCACAAATACCTATAAAACAAAAGTAGCGAAAAATCAGATAGCTTACTTTTGTAAGCTATTAAAAATTATCAACAGGAATATCCTTCAACACAAGATCCATCACAATTAATAGGATTTCCAGATGAATCAATCATAGGAAAAATCCTGACTTCGCCAGAGGTCTTGTTTATTATGTTGCACCCTTTAGTAAGGTTGATATGTGTCTGATAGTAGAATCTTACGACTGTAAAATTTTCGCTTCCTATAAAACTATCAGGCTGAAGATAAATTATAACTTCACTGTTGTTGCTGTTTTCAGGTCCTGTTCCCGGATTGTAGGGATTTATGTTGATATTGTAATTCATGCCATCAATAGTACCCGGGAGCTGAAGTTCCTTGTAATATCCATCTTCTACAAGGCTTGCAAGCCTAATTTCATTATCTAAATAATCAGCAAGCTCATAGACTTTTCTTTTTTGATCTTTCTGATTTGCATCACCAATATTGTCTGAAAGTGCAAAAAATATCATTACAAACACAAACATCATGAAACCTATAAGAACAGTAAATTCAATGCCCGCCTGAGATTTTTTTAGTAACATTATATTTCAGTTTATGTTTCTTTGTATATGTACATAATCCCCAAAAGATTCTATCCTAAATGTCTTTAAACCCTCTGATACAGCGTCTTTCATGCTATAATCAGCAGTAAAATTAGCAGTTATGTTAACATTGCTGAAATAGACAAGATCGCTGTTCCCTCCAAAAAGACTAACATTGAATACTATCTCTGTAAGGTTGGATTCAGGAGGGTTTTTAGGATTGATGTGTATTGAATTTATCCTATCAGGAAAAGTCACTCTCAAAGTTGTTCTGGAATTCTCTCCGAAAAAATATATTGATTCTGACTGAGCAATCATCTCACGCCCAATCCTGTTTATCTGGTTGGCTGCAACAATCTGATTAGATGAAGAAGTATACTGAGAAAAAATGAATAATGTCGGTATAAGCATAGTAAAAGCAATGCCCATAACTATAAGAAACTCTACTGACTGCTGACCTCTTTTACCAAAAAAATGCATATCATAAATTATTAACTTGTTGGTATATAAAATTTGCGAAGAAAAAGATAAAGATAAAAAAAAGAAAAAAATCAAAAGTTTAATTTACCTGAGCATAAACTTCTCCATTTATTGTGTGTTCAAATTCTGGTGAACTTTTTGCTGCCCAATAAGTTAACTCAACTACAACTTTGGATTTTGTGCCTGGAACAATTCCATTATCTTCAAGTTCACAAGCCTGGGTATTAAATTCAAAATTATGTGTTTCTCCATCTCTCCATGTATAGTTGAATTCTGGATAACCAGCAGCCACTTGTTCATCCCAATCACATGGTATATTAAATCCATCGGGTGTTGTAAGATTCACTTCACCTACTCTTACAGTCTCTCCAATATTATTTGTAAGTCTTAATATGACACGATCTTCACCACTTGCATCCAAGATAAAGTCACTACAGGTGACTTCTGAACCGAAGTTGCATCTTTCAGGAAGATACCTGCTTGGATTCAAGACTCCAAAATAAGCTAAAGCTCCAATCATTATCAGAGCTACAAGGAATGCCCAACCATATGTTGTCAGGAATTCCAACGCCGACTGACCTTTTTTCGTAAACATAATTACATCCTCCCTTTTTATTTTAGTACCAGTTAAATGTACATTTTTGTATATTAATATATTCTTGTGGTTCAAATCATATTTAAACTTTTCGAAAAATATCTTGACAAAGGCTAAATCGTCTATTTAAGCAATAAGCTTAATAAATCTTCATAATAATCAAAGTTCCAATGAAAATAGGCAAAGTAAAATTGGATAATCCAATAATCCTTGCACCGATGGCTGGAATCACTAATATTGCTTTTAGGATATTATGCAAAAGATATGGTGCAGGATTGGTATGTTCAGAGATGATATCTTCTGAGGCATTAGTCAGAGGAAATATCGAAACCAGTTCTCTTATTAAAATATCAGAAGAAGAAAAACCGGTTTCTATACAGATATTCGGATCAGACCCAGAAACGATGGCAAAGGCTGCAAAGATTATAGAAAAAAGATCAAATTGTGATATTATAGATATAAATATGGGCTGTCCTGCAGGAGATATAGTAAATCAAGGATCAGGAGCAGGCCTTTTGAAAAATATTGATCTGGCAGAAAAAATAGCATCATCAGTAGTTAAAGCTGTAAATGTCCCTGTAACTGTAAAGATAAGAATAGGAATAAGAAAAAAGATTACTGCTGTTGAGACTGCAAAAAGGCTTGAAAAAACCGGAATAAAAGCAATATGTGTTCATGGAAGAACACTTTACCAGGGATACAAGGGGAAAGCTGACTGGGACATAATAAAAAAAGTCAAGCAAGCTGTAAAAATTCCTGTTATTGGAAATGGTGATATAGATTCTCCTGAAAAGATTAAAATATATCTGGAAAAAGATTTCTGTGATGCTGTAATGATAGGAAGATATGCAATAGGAAACCCACACATATTCAAAAAATTATCTTACTATAATAAAAACAAAAAATCAGAAGAACAAAGTGCAAAAGAAAAGATATATGATTTTTTTGAATATCTGAAACTTGCAGAAAAATATGCTTTAGATAATACGTCTGCTCTTAAGAATCAGGCACAATATTTTACAAAAGGACTTTACGACTCAACTACATTAAGAGAAAAGATAAACAACTGTGATGATATGAACAAACTTAGAAAAATACTTGAAAGTTATCTAAACGAAATCAAGCAGGAGTAAGTTTGATCTTCTTTGGCTTATCTTTTTTCTTTTCGACAAAGACAACTGCCTGATGAGGACAGGAAAAAAAACACTCGCCATCGCATTCTTCTGAATCGCCCACCTGCTTTGAGAATATAAGCCCTTTTTCTTCTACAATCTGATAATTTTTACCTTTTGAATGAGTTACACAATACTCGCAAGCTTCACAGAGTTCAGGATGCATAACTTTCACATATTTATCGTTGTCTATATCATTAAGAATTATTGCCTTATCATCACACACAGAAAGACATTTTCCACAGAAAGTGCATTTATCAGGATGTGAAAATACTGCTACGATCTTTCCATCAACATCCTTCATCTCAAAACAATCTTCAGGACAAATATGAACACATTCCTCGCATGCAGTACATCTGTCATTGTCAACATGATCTATATGAAAACGTCTTTTCACCATCTTATCACTTTCTCTTCATTATGATTTATGACTGCCACCAACCCAATAAATATCAATATTATATATGCATTTTAGTACTCAGTTAAAAAGGTTGTGTTTAATAAGATTTTTTAGCAGATTTCAGTCGCTGCAAATCGGACATAAAGGATTATGTTTTATCTTTATTTTCTCAAGATTATTGTTCCATATATTTAATCTTAGGATAATATTGGTTTCAATTTTTTCGTTTATTAAGAATTTTATTGCAGTCATTGAAGCTATTGCTGAAATTCCAGTTGTTATTGTATTCAGTACACCTAATTCAGAACATTTTCGGGATTTCATATTTTCATTATATATACATCTTAAACACGGAGATTTATTAACATTGTTTTCAAAAAAAATCACATTCCCTGTTTCTTCTATAGCTGAAACATGAAGAAGCGCAATTCTTTTTTTTATGCAGTACTTGTTAAGAAATAATCTTGCTTCCATATTATCTGTACAGTCTATTACAAGATCAGAATCATCTAATAATCCTGCTGTCAGAAGATCATCTTCTGAAACAAATTTTTCACAAACAGATATAATGACATCTGAGTTTATTTTTTCCAGATGATTTTTGGCAGACAATACTTTGCTTTTCCCCACATCCTTTTCTGTAAACAGAGTCTGTCTATGAAGATTGACAAGTTCTACAGAATCTTCATCAAAAAGTGTGATGTTTCCTATTCCTGCTCTGACAAGCAGATCTGAAACAGAATTTCCAAGAGCGCCTGCACCTATTATTGAAACTTTTGCAGATCTCAATCTCTTTTGTGAAGTTTTGCTGAAATTCTTGTAGATTTTCTGTCTTTGGTAGCGATCCATACATCAAGTTTAAATGAGCAGTATTTATTAAAGCTATCTCTTAAAACGCTCAAAACATATTATCAAAAACAAAAGCAAGTGTGCAATATCCTGGAATGAACAAAATATTTAAATAGTAGTTTTGACGATATCTGAAGAGTAATAAAGCAGTTCACTAAAAGAGTATGTGCTTTATAGCAAGGGAGAGGTCTATAAAATGAAACAGGCACCAAAAGGCAAAGAGTTCCAGTTCTGCAACGGAGATTCTGCAAAAAGCTTCGGTCAGTTCGTAAATCTTGTGAAAAAACTTTCACCCGATGAATTTTCTCATCATGTGAATGCTGACAGAAATGATTTTCATAACTGGCTTGGCGAATGCATAAGTGCAGATGTTGCAGAAAGCATAAGAGAAGCATCATCACATAGAGATGTTGTTGAAAAGCTTTCCGGACATGCTTGGGAAGAAAACCATAAAAGAAAATTCGATTATTAGAAATTTTTGTGATATTTTATTTTCTTTTTCTTATATTATTTTACATCACTGTATGATCAAAAAGTGAGCTCACGAGGATTACCACAAGATTTTTACTAAAATCTTGTAAAAAGTAGTCAAGTAGGGTATTCTTGCAGAAACCCTACGAAATGGAAAAATAGAAGTATAATCAAAAAGTGAGCTCACGAGGATTCGAACCCCGATTAAGCGGTTGCTTCTCTTATAACTTAAGATCCGAAGCCGCTTGTGCTATCCATTACACCATGAGCCCTTATTAGTAAAAGAATCAATTAAGAAGTTTATTTAAGCTTTTTTAATTATTTTAAAAAATTTGACAACAGAAATCACATCTTCGACTAAGCTTTTAATTTCAACTTAAGTTAAAGACAAGCCCAAGCAACAATTTCTTTACTTTTTCTTAAGCTTAATCTCTATGGTTGAAACCCTGACATCCTTGCCATCCTGATTCTTGAACTCTTCTGAATCAATCTGGATATCTTCCACTTTGACAGAATCTTCAAGGAATCTTTTCGAAGCGACTTCGCAAACATCTACGGCTCTTGATATGAACTTACCTCGAGCTTTCACAATCACTTCTTTTGCGTTTTTTGTCGTGAACTGCATGACAACGCTAGTCACATAGTTCATAAAAGGCTTTCCTCCAATAAATATGGAGTTGTCTGATGTCATATTCGTCACCCGTGTTGTTTATGTGTCTGATGAATCAGATTGTTTCTTTTTCTTTGACCATCCTTGTAGCATAGCCTGACACAACATTTCTTAGTTTTTTTGAAGGAAACTCTGCGTATTTCTCTATCTTTTCCTTGTTTTCACTAAAATTTTCTGTCAACTCGTCTTCGTGCTCCTTGAAGATGTCTTTTGTAAGTCTCTTGATCAATTTTGTCTTTATTCGTCCCATTTTGTACTCCTTCAATTATATTATTGTCTTGTCTTTTTCTAAATTTATCAACAAAAAAAGTATAATTTAAGATATGGTAGTAGTATCTCATTTATAAAACTTATTGAAAATGTAAAGAAGAATACTATTTTTAGACCTTATTTACGCAATATAACGCATTTTCAGACCTCATTAAAAATAAATTTATTTAAGGAAATCTGATCTGAACAGACCTTTTCTAAAATCGGATTTTATATCTCCTTTTTTCAGGAACTCTGATGTCTGGCCTGCATAGTCAAGCAAAATCTTTGTATCGATCCTTCTCAAATCAATATTATCTAGACGTTCCATATTCTTTTTTGTAAGTTCAGGCAGTTCTCTTCTTAGGTTTTCCATAAATATCTTGAAAAAATATTCTGTATTTAAAACTTTGCTTTACATAAATAAACAGCAAAAAACGAAAAGCAAGCAAAAGATTTTAATAATATCGAATCAAAAATAATTTTTAAAAAGAGGTGCAAGTGTGGGACTTTTCAGAAATTTCATGATAGGCTTAGTTTTTATAGTGCTTATTATGGTATTCGGAGGTCTTGCAATACATTATGTTGAAGATATATCTGTATTTGATGGAATTTATTATTCGTTTTTAAGCATAACCACGCTTGGTCCTCAGTTTGTCCCGGAAACAAGCATGGGAAGGTTCATAACAGGCATAATAGTTTTCCTTGGCGTAGGGACAATGCTTTATACTCTTACGATAGTCGCATCTGCGATAATTGAAGGAAGAACAAAGATGCTCCTTATGGGAATAAAGGGAGGAATAATCAGAATGAAAAAAGAAAAAAATCATGTCATCGTCTGCGGATATGGAAGGCTTGGAAAATACATCTGCCAGACATTAAAAGCCGAAAAGAAAAAATACATAATAATAGATAATGATCCTGATGTCTGCTCAAAACTTCTTGAAGAAGGCGAATCGATTATCCAGGGAGATGCTCTCAAGACAGAAATCCTTGAAAAGGCATATGTCCAGGAAGCAACAGCACTTATCGCATCGCTGGGAGCAGATGCAGATAATATCTATCTTGTGATGAATGCCCAGGAACTTAATCCAAAGCTTCTTCTGGCTGCAAGGGCGGATGACGAAACTGCTGTTACAAGACTTCACAAGATGGGAGCACAAATTGTTGTTCTGCCTGAAGTTGTTGGAGGAAAACAACTTGCTCACGCAGTACTTCAGATAGAGCATACACAGCATCTTTCTACAATCAGCAGAAAAAAAATCGAAAGAGAATTATACGAAGTCTGATAAAAACAAATTTATTTTTTATTTCTTATCTTTGTTTTTTCAAAAGTATTAAGCTTAAGAAAAATAATCCTAATGGAATCAGAAAATAATATCCTGAGATTGCACCATCAAAAAGCATTGCCTGTTTTAGCATCATTATTTCTGTATTAAGAGGCATGATCCTTGCAAGGAATCTTATAAGTCCGGGCATCAGATCTAAAGGATAGAACATTCCTGATAAAAACAACAGCGGAAGAGTAATGATAAGTGATATGAGAACTGCAACACCTTCACTGTCGCTAACAAGTCCGATCAAAAATCCTATAAGACTATTTACGAGTGAGATAAAGAGAAGGGCCTTAATAAGAAGAATGAGATTTATCTGATATGTTGCACCAAATGCAAAAAACAAGACAAGTATTATCACAAACTGTATCATTGCTAAAGAAAAGAAAAATAGTGTTTTTGAAAAAACATAGCTAAACATAGAACTGTTGCTTGCTCTTATCCTTGAAAACAGATTTGTCTTTCTGTCATAGATTACTCCAGTTGAACAAAGCATCAGAAGAAGAAACAAGCTAAGTATTGAAAACAATGGAGCAATACCTATCTCTATCATCTTGTATTCTGGATAGACTCCTTTCTTATGGGTTATCACTGGTGATGATACAAATCCAGGATCAAGTTTTGATATCTTTTCAAGATCTGATTTTGCATTTTCAATATTTTCTTTTGCAGTTGAAAAAACAGGATTATCCAAGACTCCGATAAGATCAACTGCAAGTTCTACTTTTTCATAAGCAGAAGAACTCTTGTCTTTCAATTCCTGAGAAAATGATCTTACAAGCTGATCCTTAAAAGGCTGTATCGCAATATCTATCTTCCATGAAGCAAGTGATGAAATTGATGTCTCTGAATTATCATAATAAAGCGTCAATGCTTCCTGTCTGAAATTTTCAAGATTTTCTGTAAAACCAGAATTTATCACAACACCGAAAAGATTTTCTTTACGTTTTATCGATTCAGTCATCTCAAGAGTGCAGTTTTCATCGGTCCTTCTTGTAACAGTGAAAGAATCAAGCGACTGCATCGCCTGAGATGTAAGGTAAGAATCATCATAATCACAGACCATTATTTTTATGTCTGACTGCGAGCCTGTTAATGTGAAAACATATATCATTCCTATTAGAAGAGGAAGAAGCAGGGAAAGATACAGATATTTTTTTTTTCTGAAAAGGAGTGTGAAATCCTTTCTTAAAAAACCTGTGATGCTCAAAGGCAGGACTGCTATTTTTCTAAGAATCCTTTTTGCAGAACTCATACTGACCTCACCTTTAAAAAAAGCTCATCAAGATTTGGTTCTCTAAATCCTTTCTCAAGATAATCAACATTGATCTTATCAAGATGTTTCAGAAAATAGTTTTTTTGTCCAACTGTTGTTATTGAAAACATCATGTAGTTCTTGAACATGTCAAGTATTGTTATGCTATGCGAGCGTGAATATTTTTTTATTCCTTCAAGCTGTTTTTTTGAAAGCTGCCTGAATTTTATTTCAAGTATATAGTATGTTTTTAGTTTTGCTTTTATTTCTCTTAATTTTCCTTTTGCAAATATTTTGCCGTAATTCAGTATTACAATCTTGTCTGCAAAATGTTCTGTTTCAGAAAGCATGTGTGTTGTAAGAAGTATTGTCTTTCTCCTGTTTTTAAGATGCTCAAGAAAATGCCACAATAATTTTCTGTTGTAATAATCAAGACCAACAAAAGGCTCATCAAGTATTACGACTTTTGGATTATGAAGAAGAGAAACAATAATATTAAGCCTTACTTTCTGTCCTCCGGATAATTCATCAGGATATCTCGTGACAGGAACATTAAGCTGCAAAGTATTCATCAAATTTTGCCCTGCCTGCATTGATTTGGATTTTTCAAGCCCGTTTAGGTAACCAAAAAATATAAAATTTTCTTCAATCGTCATGTTTGGAATAATTGATAATTCCTGCGGTACATAACCAATATCTTCTTTTGCAAAATCCTTTGTATTTCCCAAAACCTTTATATCTCCTTTGTAAGGCGAGGTTATAGCTCCTGATACAAGATTAAGAAATGTTGATTTTCCAGAACCTGATTTTCCAACGATTGCAACGATCTGGCTTGTCTTTACATTCAAGCTCAGGTCTTTTAGAATCTCATTTTTGTCGTATGAAAAGCGAACCTTTTTTGCAGAAAGAGGTTTTCCTCTGATAGTCCTGAAAGGGCTTGTCGCTTTCATCCAAACTTTCTTGATCCTGTTCATAAGAATAATTCAAAACTTCATATTTATAAAAATATGTATTGTTTGGTTTTGTTAAGATTTTTAAAGAGAAGAAAATTCATTTTTGATAATTGCCGAGGTCGCATAATCTGGTATTGCGCCGGTCTCGAAAGCAAAGACCGAAACAACCGGTTCCTTAATGGTATATGGGTTCAAATCCCATCCTCGGCGTCATTTCCTAAAACAATAATTTTTTAAACCAATCCTAAAAGACTTTGTTATTATGGCATTTGAAATAAATAAAAAACCAATTATAATTGCAGGTCCGTGTAGTGTTGAATCTGAAGAACAGATCATGAAGATTGCACAAGAGCTTTCAAAAAGAGGAATAAAATTTCTTCGTGGCGGAGCATACAAACCAAGAACTAGTCCAGATTCTTTTCAAGGCCTTGGAAAAAAAGGTGCAATGCTTCTAAAAAAAGCAGCAGATAAGCATGGAATGAAAACTGTTTCAGAAGTTCTTACAATAGAACAACTTAAAGAAAGCTTTGATTATATAGACATAATCCAGATAGGTGCAAGGAATATGGCATCTTTCGGACTTCTGAAAGAGATAGGAGAACTCACAGCAGAAGACAAAAAACCTATTATTTTCAAAAGAGGCTTTGGTTCAACAATAAAAGAATTTGTTGCAGCCTCAGGCTATCTTTCAGATAAAGGAAATGAAAACATAATTTTCTGCCTAAGAGGTATAAGAACCTTTGAGCAAAGCGATTCATCATTTAGGTTTACTCCGGATATCGCATCAGTAATTGAACTAAAAGAAAAGTCTTCATATCCTGTGATATTTGATCCATCGCATTCAGGTGGAAAGAGAAAATATGTAAAAGACCTAAGTGTTGCAGCCCTTTCAATAGGTGCTGATGGTCTTATTGTGGAAGTCCATGACAATCCTGATAGCGCACTTTCAGATAAAGATCAACAACTAAACTTTGACGAATTCAATTCTCTTATGGATGAACTTGAAAAAATAATCTTATCTAATCGCTCTTTTCAAAATCAGGTATAAGTATTGGGATACCATCTTTAATTTCATATTCCTGTCCACATTTTGAACAAACCAGAAACTTGTGATCGTCAGAATAATGAAGATCTCCTTTGCATACTGGACAGGATAATATGCTCATGAATTTTTCAACATCCTTATTATTTTTCTTGTCTTTATCAGCCATCATAATGTCACTTCCAAAGTGAAAATCAATAGTTTTTTAAAGATATTCTTTTTGATTTCTCGACGAGAAACCCCAAAAAACCAAAAGCTTTATATATGAAACATTCATACAATTTATAAATTTATGTATAAATTAGTATATAAAAGATAAATTCACGTAAGATCGGGGGTTGGTTGATGGTGAATTATTCTGGTGGTAAGAATGCACTATGTTAAAAAATGTCCAGAGTGCGGTTCGATAAATCTTTTCTTCAACAAGGAGAAAGGTGAAGTTATCTGTAAGGACTGCGGACTTGTCATTGAAGACAAGATGGTCGATTTTGACCAGGAATGGAGAGAATTTGATGGTGACGATGCTGCTCACAAGAGGAGAACAGGCGCACCTATGAGCTATACTCAGTATGACCAGGGTCTTGGTACAGAGGTCGGTCAGAAAGGTGATCTTTACAAGCTCGGAAATCAGGATCGTAATAAATTCTTCAGGTTAAGAAAATGGCAGTACAGAATATCTACTGCTATTGAAAGAAACCTTAAACTTGCTTTAGCAGAACTTAAGAGAGTATCTTCTTATCTAAAGCTTCCAAAATCTGTTGAAGAGGAAGCTGCAAGGATATATACTCTTGCTGTCCAGAGGGGCTTAGTAAGAGGAAGATCTATGGAATCTGTGGTTGCAGGAGCATTGTACGCAGCATGCAGAAGACATGAAGTTCCAAGGACTCTTGATGAGCTTTCTGAAGCTTCAGGAATCGAAAAAAAAGAGATCGGAAGGACATACAGGTTCGTTACAAGAGAACTGGGAATAACCATACTTCCAAGCAATCCTGCTGATTATATTGCAAGATTTGCTTCAGCTCTGAGCTTAACTGCTGAATCGCAGTCAAAGGCAATCGAAATCCTTGAGATGGCGCAAAAGCAGGAATTGACTTCAGGAAGAGGCCCTACTGGTATTGCTGCAGCTGCACTTTACGTATCTGCTCTTATACATGGTGAAAAAAGGACCCAAAGGGAAGTCGCTGATGTTGCTGGTGTAACTGAAGTTACCATAAGAAACAGGTACAAAGAGCTTCTTGAAGAACTTAAGCTTGACAAGGAAATCAAGAAGACCAAGAAAAAGAAAAGAGGCGAATAAGCCTTTTACTTATTTTTTTTCTTAATCAGTTCTTTATTTATTTCTTTAGTCATATAAAAACAGCAGTCTTACTTTCTGTCTTAATACCTGTTATAAAAAGATAATTCCAGAATAATCCTTTTTTCTTCTCTATGTTTACAGATAGTCCTGCCTCATGAAATATATCTTCTATTTCTTTAGGATCTTCTATCCAGTTATTATTTGGAAGTATCTTGAAGAAATCAACATAATCTACAAAACATATCTTGCCGTTTCTCTTAAGTTTCTTGCTCATGTCTTTGAGAATCTGCCTTACATCCTGCATGTAACTTAGCATTCCCATGCTTATAATCACATCTACAACACCAACATCAGGATGCAGCCTGTTTACCTGCTCTTCATCATGGATGAGTATGACGTGTTCATGTCCGTCTTTCATGATCCTTTTGTTTGTAATCTGTATCTGCTTTTCAGATATGTCAACAGCATATACTCTTCTGTCTGGAGAGACTCTTCTTGCAATCTCTTTTGTAAGCGTACCCACACCGCACCCATATTCAAGTACTTCTTTGTCTTCGATATTTCCGAGAAATTCAAATATCTGCCTCTTTATCTTTCTTGGAACAAAGAAAACATCTGTCAAGGCCTGGATATGCGCAATCATATCATTTGCTTTACGGATAGCTCCAGGATCAAAATACATCAATAGAAGTATGAAAAGCGGAATCCCTACTGCAATCAACGAAAGCCCAAAATTTACAGTATGCATGGCATGACTGTCACTATATACCCAATATCCAACTATACCCATGTTAAATAATATCAAAAATATTCCTATAGGAAATGCAAATGACAATTTGAATGTCCTTTCCTGATTAGGTTTTTTTACCCGAAGGGTTAGTAAAGCGACAATAACAAAAGAATATAGCACAAGGACCATCGGAAGTAAAAGATGAAGCAAAGATTCATATGAACCTGCAGCAACTACTGTAAGTATTGCAACAACCACTGTCTGAAATATAATCGCTTTATATGGCGTCTTTCTTACTGGATGAAGCTTTGATAGCTGAGCCGGGAACAATTTATCTGCAGCAAGGGTCTTTATAAGATCAGGAGCTGCAACTATCCAGCCTGCAACACTTCCTATAATAGCAACAAAACAAAGTATTGTGAAAACATCGTATCCTTTGGGTCCATAGAACGCTTCGCCCAATCTTGATATGGGTGTTGCAACATATTCAGGAGAGCCTAAAGTGTTTGCACCAACACCGTTCATCATTGAAAAAACATAGGTAAGGGAGATAAGGACTATCAGAAAAGTTCCAATCAATAGTGCCCTTGGAACATTTTTCTTACCATTTTTGACCTGGGGAGAAAAAAAGCATACAGACTCCCAGCCAAAAAAAGTTTCTGCTATGAAAAATAATGTCAAGAATACAGATGATGGTCCTTTAGGCATGAATGGTTCAAAATTTCCTGGCTGAAGACCATTCGACCAAGCAGGCACTATCAATGCCATTAGAGTTGACATAGTAATGAAACCAAATGTGACAAGCATCACTGTTCCTGTTTCCATGCCTAAGTATGCAACATAGTTGAACATAAGTATGAATATGAAACACACTGCAACAATAAGGACTTTAGGCGATGTCTCAAATCCAAGTATATCTATCGTACTTATACCTCCCAGAGGAAGTAGATAGGAGATTGCGCCAACTATAAGCATTGCGATAGTTACATATCCTGCAAGCATAGTCATCCAGCCTACAAGAAATGATGTGAATTTTCCGAATGCTTCTTTGCAGTATTCATATACTCCACCGCCAAATGAAAACATGCCTGATAGTTCAGCAAATACTGCTGCCATCCCCATCGCATAAACTGACATAATTACCCACGATATAATAGAGGCTGCGCCAGATTCTCTTGCACCGACCGCAGGAAGAAAATAAACACCAGTACCTAGTATGGAGTTTATAGTTATTATGATAAGAGCAGGAAGACCGATTACTTTTGCAACTTCAGCTATCTTAGAAGTGTTGGTAGAACTTTGCTGAGTTTGTTTTTCGTTATTATCAGATGGCTCTGGAGAGCTAGAACTAAAACTATTAAAATCTGGCGTCTGTTCAAGATTTCCATCCATGATAGTATATCTAAATAAAACTACACTTTAAAAAAAAGAAGTAAAACTATAAAGTGGTAATAGGATTTAAAAAGACCAGACAATTGATTTCAACGAAAGATTTAATTATCCTTGCTAACTTTGATAAGTTATGAAAACAGCATTCCTTAAAAGCAGCTACAAAGAAAATGTAAAACTAGGACCTGAGGCGATCAAAAAACTGCCCGAAAAAATTGCTCTTGCAACAACCATACAGTTCATAGGTTCTATCGAAAACATAAAAAAAGATCTTGAATCCTATGGAAAAAAAGTTATCCTCATGAAAGGTGCACATTCTTCTGAAAAAGGACAGATGCTTGGTTGCGATATAACACGAAAGATGGTGAATTCGTTGGCCCATAAGGATTCTGATTGCTATCTTTTCATAGGTGATGGATTATTCCATCCAAAGCTTCTTTTGCTTTCACAGGAAGAAGAAAAGAGACCTCTTTTTTCTTTTAATCCAATAACAAAAGAGTTCTTTAAAGTTAAAGAATCTGAAATAAAAAATATTGAACGAAGATATAAAGGTGCTTTATTAAAATATCATACTTCAAAAAACATCGGAATTATCGTTTCTACAAAACCAGGCCAGAGCAGACTCAATAAAGCTATCGAACTTAAGAAAAAACTAAAAAAAGAAGAAATAAATGCCTACATATTCATATGCAACACACTTGATTTCAATGAGATGGAGAACTTTAATTTCATAGAATGTTTTGTAAACACAATGTGTCCCCGGATCAATTATGATGACTACATGAAGTTTCCAAAACCAGTTATTTCTTATGAAGATATCGAATGAATAATAAGATTTAAATTATTCTGATGATTATTTTCAAATAATATGACTTACAGAGACGACAGCAAGATAAGGTTTTTTGCAACAATATTTCGATATGTTGCATTCTCATTAATAATTCTTGGAGCAATATATGTGTTCTTTTTCCTTTATCTGAACAGATAAAGCAAAATATATTAAAACATAACCTGGTTTATTCAAATAATGAAACCAGAATTGCTTGCACCTGCGGGAAATTTTGAGATGCTTAGTGCTGCAATAGATGCAGGAACAGATGCAATCTATTTTGGAATAAAAGGTCTTAACATGAGAGCATCTTCAAGAAATTTTACTTCTTCTGATCTAAAAAAAATTGCAAAAAAATGTCATGATAAGAATGTTAAGGCATATCTTGCTATGAATACTATAATCTATGATGATGAGATAAAAAAAGTCAAATCAATTCTCAAAAAAGCAAAGGATGCAAATATTGATGCAATCATCTGTTGGGATCTTTCTGTAATAAAGATTGCAAAAGAACTAAAACTTGAATTTCATATAAGTACACAGGCTTCTGTATCTAATTATGAGGCAGCAGAATTCTATGCAAAACAAGGCGCAAAAAGAGTTATCTTTGCGCGAGAATTAAAACTTGAAGAGATAATAAAAATAAGACATAAAATAAAAAAGAACAAGTTTGATCTTAAGGTAGAAGTATTTGCTCATGGAGCAATGTGCGTCTCTGAATCTGGAAGATGTTTCATGTCTGAATATCTTTATGGCAAATCAGCAAATAGAGGAGAATGTATACAGCCCTGCAGACGAAATTATATCATAAAAGACCCAGAAACAAAAAAAGAACTCGAGATTGAAGATAATTATGTTCTATCGCCAAAAGATCTTTGCACCTTGCCATTTCTTGAAAAAATATATCCTTGCACAGATTCTCTTAAGATTGAGGGGAGAGGAAGAAGTCCTGAATATGTGAAAATTGTTGTTGAGGCATACAGGGAAGCTATTGATCTTATTGAAAAAAAGAAGTATGATGAAGATTCTAAAAAAAGATTAGTTGAAAAGGTAAAACAAGTCTATAATCGTGATTTTTCAACTGGCTTTTATATGGGACGGCCGATAAAAGAATTTACTGATTCATATGGATCAAAGGCAACTATGACAAAAAAATATATAGGTGTTGTTTTGAATTATTTCAGAAAAGCAAATGCTGCAGAGATAAAATCTGAAGCAGGTATTCTTAAAAAAGGAGACACAATCCTTATAATCGGATCTACCACAGGTGTTGTCAAACAAAAGATTGAATCCATACAATATGAAGGAAAAAAAATCTCTTCAATAAAAAAAGGACAATCCGGCGGGATAAAAGTTGATTCTATCGTAAGGAAGAATGATAAGGTTTATGTATGGATGTGATCTTTCAATAAAATAATAATTAAGATCAATATTTGCCCAAATAATATTTATTTAATTGCCCAAAATAATTACTTTTAGAAAATTATTTATATGAACAAATAATTAATTATCGTATGAAGCGAAAGGTGAACCTTGTTGGACAAAATACTCTTACTATTTCTCTTCCCATAAAATGGGTTGGTAAGAACAAAATCAAGAAAGGAGACGAACTAGAAATCAATGAAGAAGGAAAAATTCTTACTATAAGCTCGGATAATTATCCAATTAAAGAAACAAAAAGCCTTAGATTATCAATAAAAGATATTTTTTCCCAAAGAACAATCACAATCCCATACATAAGAGGATATAATTATCTGAAGATTAACTTTGATGATATAAGAATGCTTGAAAAAATAGAGGAAACTCTCGAAAAGACTCCGGGATTCGAAATAGTAAAACAAGATGCTAATTATGTAGAAATTAAAAATATTTTTGGTGAAGACACAGAAGAATTTGAAAATGTCTTCGAAAGATTATACAATGTGGTATTAGTAGGTCTTCAGGAGATAAGTTCTGAACTTAAGTCTGGAGATTTCAAGAACACACTTCTTCTTGAAAAACTAAGCAGAGACAGTGATAAATATGATATTTTTTGCAGGAGAATGATGTACACTAAAAGCTATTCTGATGAAATCAGGAATTTTTCAATATATGCAACACTGAAAAACTATGAAGTAATAGGTGATATATTCAAGGAATACTATTATTTTATCAATAAAAACAAGGTTCCTAAATCTTCAGAATTATCTAATCTTATTGAAAGACTTATATACTTAATCAAGTATTCCCACAAGATTTATTATTCCAAGGCAACACCAGAACATATAATTGAAACCAAGAAAAAAAGAGATGAATTCAGGACAAAGTATAATGAAATATTTTCAGGATTAAAATCAAAAGAATCAATAGCTGTTATCGGGTTCATAAATCAATTGTTTTATGCGATAAACCATATATCTGAAGAGACATTATATCTTAATTCAGAATAATAAGATAAAAAACCAAATATGTATATGAACAAATTCAGTGAACAACAACCTATATTTATATCATTCTGGACAAATTTAAATAATTCTTGATCATCATTATTTTGATGGAATCTGATTTCAGGTTTTTGGACCCTAAAGATTATTATGAATCTCAAAGAGACATATTATATAATTTGATCGAAGAGGAATATCCAAGATATTATGCTTATCTTGATTCTGAATGGCAGGGCACATATATCAATAATAAAGACAGAAACATGCCTGATGATGCTATTGACATGATAGCTTTTAGTATTGCAAATCGAAAATTAAGAGAACTATATCAAAAAATAGATGACAGCCTTCTTCATGAATTAAAAACAAGTGAAGGATATGCTAAGTTTGAAAAATATCATTTTACAAAACAAAAACAATATCTCCTTCAAAGAATTAAAAACGAAAATCCTGAATCTATAGAAGAAGCGATGGAAATATGGGATGATATTGCTGAATCTTGTATTGAAAACAGAACTGAACATCCAGACTACCAATTAAATTTTCCTGAATATTTTTTTGCAAATTGGGGTCTTAGAAAATTCTATGTACATGTTAAAAGAAATAACCTTAACTATGATTGATACTTTTGCTGTTTTTTAGTCCTAATAGTTTATACAATAATTTTCCTAAAAAATAGCTTTCATGCGCAAAAGTCTTTTTAGGAGAATGTTCTACTATATCGCAGGCCAAAACTTCTTTGGTATCAAATATCACTTTAAGATATTCAAGCATCTCATTCCAGAATAATCCTCCTGGTTCAGGAGTTCCTGTTGTTCTTATAAGGCTTGGATCAAACACATCAACATCTATCGAAACATATACCTTATGTTTCAGCCGGGATAAGAAATGCAGGAGATTTTTCCTGTGGCCTCCAAAAGCAGGTATTGCATTTATGTGATCTTTATTGCTTATCGTTTCAGCCTCATCTCTATCCAAAGATCTTATTCCTATGATAAGAACTTCATGATTATAAGATGCATATTTCGAGACACACCTGTGATTGTATTTTGAACCATTCCATGAATCAAAAAGATCAGCATGTGCATCAAACAAGATCACTGAAAAATCTTCATGGTTCTTTTCCATGCCCTTAAGAGCTCCAATAGTTACAGAATGATCTCCTCCTAATGTTACAAGAAATTTATCTTTGATCTTAGATACTGATTTTGCAATAGAAGCAATAGCAGTTTCTGGTTTTTTTGAAGTAAGTTTGAGCGGATTTAGAAGACGTATGCCCTTTTCATAGCTCTCCGTTCCTGTAAACTCATCATAGTATTCAAGCTGATAGGATGATTTTATAATTGCAGCTGAGCCGTGTTTAGCCCCTTTATCTCCAGTCATGTTACCTTCATATTCTACTGGCAGGATATAGTTGTAAGAATTCTTTCCAGCATATTTTTGGGGAAGGTTCATAAAATTCATTTTATATCATCATTATTTTTTTATTCATATTAATGTGTTTCTAATCTACTATAACTGTATTCAGTTTTTCAAGATCACAAAAATCGCTTGTAAAGTTGTATGCTCCTGCATTTAGAAATACAAGTTCGTCTCCTATTTTTGGCTCGTCAAGATACACGCGATATCTGAAAAGATCAAGAGAACATGGAGTTATGCCTTTTACTGCATATGCTTTTCCTTTGCTTTTCTCAAACTCTCCTTTGATTCTGAGTTTTACAGGAACGATTATCGCATCCATGTCTGAGTTATATACTGATGCATTTACGATTATATTATTTTCGTATATCGCAACAATTCTTGCCCTAAGCTTTACAGCAGGTGCTGCGATGAACCTTCCGGGTTCTGTCATCATCTTGATATTTTTTTTGTTAAGATATTTTTTTGTATCATTTATCCTTTTTAGTATTGAGGAGATTACGTCAACATTTGTATTTGCATATTCTGAAGGGAGTCCTCCACCTATGTTTATAACATCTATGGAGGCCAGTGTTCCTTTTCCAAACATGTTTTCTATTTCATATTTCAGGTTCCACTCTGCCATGTTCTGTGTTTTCCTATGAAAATGGATCCCTAATGATACTATTTTCTTGTTCTGCCTTAGTTTAGGTATTTTCTTGTTTATTGTTTCAGAATTCATTCCAAAAACAAAGTACCTTTCTGTCCTGATAGTATTTTCTTTTAGTTTTACCCTTAGCATAAGATCTATCTTTGCGTCATTTTTTTCAAGAAAACTTTCAAGCACTTCAAGATCATAGGTGTTATCTACAACAAATCTTTTGACTCCTTTTTTCAAAAGCCTTATTATGTCATTTTTTGTCCAGCCCTGGACAAGAAACAAGACCCTGGATTTATCAGCCACGTTTTTAAGTTCGTTTTCCAGATGCATGCTAAAAAGGCAGTTTGTATATTTTTCGAGTATTTTTGTAATATGCGGATTTGTCTTGGAACTATATGACACAATATCAGATATATCAACTATCTTTTTGTACTGCTCAATTACAATTTTTTTAGATAATTCAAAATATGCTTTTTTCATCTTTTCAATAACCCGTCTTCTTTCAGTTCTTCAAGGGCCCTTATCATTGCAAGAGGAAACATGATTGTTACATCGCCAATCACTGTTGCTATGTCAGATTCATCTTTTACCTTGCCCCATGATTTTGCTTCTTGAGTTGTAGCTCCAGACATTGATCCTGAACTTTTGTGCGCTGTTGTCATATAGACTGCATACTCTGCTCCGCCGTTAAGAAGTGTTGCAAGTATTGCATGATGCTTTGAAATGCTTCCGCCCAATGCTATGACAGCTTTTTTCTCATCCTGGCTTGTTGCAAACAGGATGTTTCCAAAATCCTTTACAACATCAACAATAAAATCAGGATGATTCTGCTGATATAGATAAAGGTGAAATCCCAACGCCCCATCGGTTATCGCAGGACAGAATATCGGAACATCATTTTTTGCTGCCTGATAAAGAATTGAGTTTTCATCTTTCTGCATGAAGCCAATCTCTTTCAAAAGTTCTGAGACTGCCCATCTTTTCTGCTTCTTGTAGAGTTTGTCAAGCATTGGTTTTATGAGATCTTCAAAATTCATGTAGCTTTCATTTTTTATAAGAAGATTTCCCACCCTGTTTATACCTTTTTCATGAAGCTCTACATCATCTGTATCGAAATTTCCTACAGTAAACTTTTCACCTTGCGACTTCATTATATCTTCTTCAAGGCCGCCTGCTGTCGTGACTATTACATCAGGTATGCCAAGCCTTATCAACTGTGCAAAAAATCCTCTTAAACCAGATGTCACCATGTTTGATGTGAATGTCAGAAATATCTTTGCACTGTTCTTTTTCATCTTGACTATGCAGTCTCCTGCTTTTTTCAGTTCAATGCTTTGGAACCCAATCTCTCCGAAGCGATCTACAAGATCCTTAACTTTCATACCTTTTTTCCACTTGAAATCATTTACATACTGCATTTTATACCTCTATAATCTGACTAAATCATTCCTTTCTTTCCAATAAAAATCGTTAATGGATATTCTCCTTTTTCAAGTAAATAGTCATCATAAATACCATCTAAAGATCTTATTTTCATTTTGAACCCAGCATTTTTTAAAACATTATCCCATATTTTTTCAGGAAAAAGACCTGCTTTAGATTCTTCAATATATTTGCTAAGTTTTCCGTTTTTACGTATTAAATAAAGCAATGTAATTTCATATGTATTTGGAACAAAAGGGTTAACATAATTATTTTCTATCACAGTCACTTGTGTTTTACCTTTTTCTCCAGTATAAGCAAAATTATTATTGTGAAAAGTTTCTTTTGTTTTACCCACTATCATTAAAACTCCACCAGGTTTTAAATGTACAGCTGATGTTTGTATGGCTTGTTTTAAATCATCTAATGATACCATATAATCAATACTATCTGGAATAATGACACAGTCAAACTGACGATTCAAACGTATTGTACGCATATCTCCTTCAAGATATTCAATTTCCGGGTTAGTTTTTTTCGCTTTTTCCAACATTCCAGTACTTAAATCAACCCCTGTAATTTTGTAATATTTTTTAAAATGAAAATCATGCCCTCCTGAACCACATCCAAGATGTAATACAGTATTAATCGGCTTTTCAGCTGTATCATTGATCAAGCCAACATATTTATTTACTTCATCTTTGTATTTTTTGGAATCAGCAAGAAAATCCTCTGTCCATGCTAACTCATTATATGAAATCCAATTTGAAGCCATTTTTTTATTTCTCCATTATTATAATGTCTTGATAATATTCATTCGTTGGGTATTGCACATAATTTATAATATCTAAAATTGATGATTTAAAATTTTGTCAAAATTGAAACACAATTGTTGTTTTTAATTGATCGCAGAAATAAAACTAACTAGAACCTGAAGTTATATGTACTGTACCTGTAAAAAAATCTTGAACTCATAGATAGAATTAATCAGATGTTGTTTATAAATGTAATGGATAAATTGAGTTCTAAAGATCCAATAACTCAAACCGATGGCTCTTCCCTAACCTGCTCGAAGAGTACCCTTGCAGGGCAAACCCAAAATTTAGAAAAAAGAAAAAAATCATTTCATCATGCTCTTTAGATCTTCTTCGAGATTTTCGAGATCCTCTTCATGCTCTACTTCATCCTCCATGATCTTTCTTATCATATTGAATGATATAGGATCATCTCCAGTCTTAAGCTTATCGAGAATTTTCTTGTAAGTCTCGATTGCACACTGTTCACCTTCTATATTTTGGCGAAGTATTGCTCCAACACTTGAATCTTCCGGCGCATCGTAACCGCATCCGCTTTTTTTCAGCAATTCTTCCGGACTTAGCAAAGGTGTTCCTCCCAACTGTATTATTCGTTCTGCAAGCATATTGGCATGCTTAAGCTCTTCTTGTGAATGCTCGTTTAGTTCTTCTTCAACAATTCCTCTCATAGGTCCTTTTACAACTCTTGCACCTATCCAATACTGGTAAACTGCAAGCCATTCATCAGCAAGCGCCTTGTTCATCATATCAATAAGCTCCTGTACATCCATCCCGACTATCTCTCTACCTTTTGTTCCCATAATATATACCTCCATATATTCTATTATCACAGAAATTTAATATCTAAACAAATGCTAAAATTACGACCCCGATAATTAATAATAAACTAATAAAAGGTAAGATTTAAAGTATTTAAAAAACTATAGTTTAAACTATGAAAATCAAAAAAAACCTGATAGTCCAGTCAATAATTATTATTTTACTGATAATTGCACTGATAATATTTGACTTATCTCTTAATCTGGGGAAGTTCAGTGGTCTTGTTTTCTCACTATATCTGTCCTATGCATCCATCCTTATATTCATAATAAACGGAATAACATCCATGGTGTATTTTTTCAGGAAGAAAAATGAAAAATCTAAATCTTTCTTTCTTGTAGGATTGATATTGGGAATTATCGGTATTTTGGTTGCATATATTGGCGGAAGATTATTCTGATAAAAAAGAATCATTCCAAAACATTAATATATCATCTTTACAAATCGATTTATCATGGGGTTATTCAAAAAAAAGAAAGAAGAAGTGCTTGTAGTGCCAAGAACAAAACTTTTTGGTGATGACAGAGAACGATTCTTCCAGGGATTCATGCCTAAAAAAGGGACTTCTTTTGAAGATGTAATTATAGAAAATAACCAGTATCTTCTTAGAAAACATACTTCTGAAGAGCAGAAAATTCCTGCAGAAAATGATGAAAATTTCAAGCAGATCATACCATATGCTATACTTAGGAAGAAAGACAAGTTCTTTGTATATAAGAGGACAAAAAAGGGAAACGAAGAAAGGCTTCATGAGAAATTTTCTTTGGGTGTTGGAGGCCACATCAATCCTTTAAGCATGCGCAGGATGAACAAACTTATCAGGAAAGGTTCAGAACTATCAATAATAGATCATGGAATGATAACAGAATTAGAAGAAGAGATAAAGCATAAAGAAGAAAAGCTAAATTACAAAATCATAGGTTACATAAATCATGATGGTAATGAGGTTGGAAGAGTACATTTCGGAATAGTATATCTTATAGATCTTTCAGACGATATCGAGATAAGAGAAAAACACAAACTTGAAGGAACCATGATGACCAAAGAAGAGATTGCAAAGATAAAAGACAAGTTTGAAGAATGGTCACAGTTTGCATGGACTCATCTCCTTATAAATTATTGATTCTGTTTTCTATAATGCAATCAGAAATATTGAGCCGATAACTATGCCCAGACTAATACCAAAAATAATCCCTTTTAGAAAACTTTTCATCCTATAATCAGAAATGTCAAGGTTTTTTAGATTTTGGACAATATTTTTGACCATGTTAAATATTTATATCTTAATTATTTAAAAAACTTGTTCTAGTATTAACGTCAATATTTAAATATAGAACTTCATTTTACCCAACAAAATGAGCAAAACCAATAAAAAGGACAAAAATAAGGATAATGGACTTGACAACAGCAGACTTGTACACTGGGCAGACGTAGTAGTTAAACGTGTAATCGCCCAGAAAGGAGATAAGAAAAAATATGTTGTTGCTGCAGGAATTACACCTTCAGGAGTAGTTCATATAGGAAATTTCAGGGAGATAATTACTGTGGACCTTGTTGCAAAGGCATTCAGGGATGCAGGAAAAGAAGTTAGATTTATCTATTCGTGGGATGATTACGATGTGTTAAGAAAAGTCCCTAAGAACATGCCTAATCAGGATATGTTAAAGAAACATCTTAGAAAACCTATTGTTGATATACCTGATCCTTTCGGAACCGAAGACAGTTATGCAAGACACCATGAAGTAGATGTTGAAAATGATATCGACAAGGTTGACATTAGACCTGAATTTCTTTATCAGGCAAAAAAATACAGAAAACTTGAATATGTTGACGGGATAAGAACAGCACTTAAGAACACCCGAAAAATAAAAGAGATACTCGATCAATACAGAAAAGAGCCATTAGAACAAGGCTGGATGCCTCTTTCAGGCTACTGTCCTGAATGCAATAAATACGATGTAACATTTTCAGATTATGATGGCAACAATATGCTCAGGATGACATGTTCTGAATGCAACAAAACTTATGATGTTGATATCAGAAAAGCGCCATATCTTAAACTTCCATGGAGAGTTGACTGGCCTATGAGATGGGCTCATGAAAGAGTCGATTTTGAACCAGGAGGAAAAGACCACAGCACAGTGGGAGGATCATATTATACAGCCAAAGACATAGTAACATTATTTGATTGGGAAGCACCAAGCTATGAAAAATATGATTTTGTAAGCATAAAGGGACTTGGAGGAAAGATATCTTCATCGATAGGAAATGTGATAACACTTAGAGAGTGTCTTGAGATATACGAACCAGAAATAGTAAGATATCTTTTTGCTGGAACACAACCTAAAAGTGAATTTGCAATATCATTTGATCTTGACGTGATTAAGATATATGAAGATTTTGACAAGTGCGAAAGAGTTTATTTCGGTGAGGAGACCATCAAGGAAAAAAAGCTTGCTAAAGAAAAAAGAATTTATGAATTAAGCTGTGTGAAGGAAGTTCCTAAGAAAATGCCTTTCCAGCCTTCATTCAGGCACCTGACCAACGTAATACAGACTTACTCTTTTGATGAAAAAAGAATACTTGATTATTACAAAAATAACCTTAAATCAAAAGATGATGAAGGAAGGCTTAAGAAAAGGATGCTTTGTGCAGAGAACTGGCTTAAAAAATATGCTCCTGATGATTTCAAGTATGAGATACAAACTGAGATCAAAAAACAGGATATGGATGAAAACATGAAAAAAATATTCTCTGAGATCATAGGTATACTTGAAAAAAAAGAATGGAATGAAGAAGATTTGCACAGTAAGTTTTATGAAATTGCAAGGAATAATAACGTAGAGCCTCCTGATTTTTTTAAGTCAGCATATAATATACTTGTAAACAAGGAAAGAGGTCCAAAACTCGCACATTTCATAATAATGATAGGACAAAAAAAGGTTGCAGAAATGTTTTCAAAAGCAATAGGTGAATAAAAATGCCATGGACTGCATATACAAGAAGAGATTATGGACGAGAGATGCAAAGAGAAAGGATACAAGAAGCCATAAGCTCAACACAGGAAAAGCTATATGGCCAAAAAAGTAAAAACCAACGAATTGATCCTGAAGGAGAATTATCTCTTTTGCATAAATCTTCTTTGTTAGAATCATTCATGCTGGAATATCTCAAGGAAGATGCTGAAAAATATGAAGCTACAAAAAACCCGGTACATGCTGAAGATTTCCTAAGACATTCTAAGAGATTTTTTCTGTTTTCAGAAAGAAATCACCCATATACTGTAAAGGTGCCTGATGACATGCGAGAACTCAAACGTTTTGGACTGCCTGAATGGCCTGAAACTGCTGATAATCTTAAGGAAAAAAGAAAAAGACATATAAGACATTATAACAGCCTTTGCAAATCATTTTATAGTGTATATGAATCAGTCAACAAAGATGCAGACAGGGAATTTGATCTTGAGGATATAATTGCAGGATGAAAAATTATCATCCTTTGTTTTTTGCCCTATATATCAGGAAAATTCCCAAGGCTATCATTCCTATATACACAATACTGCTTACTATAGGAACTCTTGGCTTGTTCCAGCCAAGGCTGAACCAGCCTTGGTTACTTATCTCTGCAATCTTTTCGTCTCTATTGAATCTGCATCCGCTGCAACTCATATCTCCAGGCAGATAATCAAATTTGACTTCTCCTGTATAATACACCCTGCTATAAAAGTCAACATATCGATTCACACCATCAGAGGAAGGAATTTCTTCATAACTAATTCTTGCAGGAACATTATATGAGTAATCAATAGACCATAGTCCAAGATTATAATAATTCGGAGTAATAAGTCTCCTGTAATCAAGCTCAAAAACCATCTCTGAATTAGGGTTTAAAGTGTATTCATTAAGGTAAGTTATCTGGCTTGTACTGTCTGATTCAAAAGATACCTGAAGCTCTTCTTCTAATCCATTTATCCTTAATTGAATTTCTTCTGGTTTATTAGGAAATGATATTGAAAGGTCAAGTCTTATTGAATTATTAGTCGGGTTGAAAACTCTTATCTCATAAAAGGCATCTTCATAATTATCTTTTCCAACAGTTACATCAAGGTCATATGTAGTGTTCACATAATTCCAAATAGGATTAAGGACATCTTTAGAAGGTTCTGCCTGAGTCTTTACTGGATTTACTGCATAATCCGGAGCCGCTGATGCTTCTGAGATAATAACAAGCGTAAATAACTCCATCAAAAATAGCATGAAGATGATTTTTGATACTGTTCTTTTATTATTATTTACCATCTTATACCACCAGCAAAAGATATTGAAGTATAACATTGGCTATTACAAGACCCACAACTAATAATGCTCTATCATACACTGATTTATCGATTTTTATTTCTCTTCCTCTTATGAAATCAAGGACAAATTTTCCAAGTTCAATGCCTATCGATGTAGCTGCCATAACTGCAATCGCATAAAGCACGAACAAAAAAACAACTTTCAATGCTATGCCTGCAGGAGCAAATTCAAGCACTTCAGGAAT
Source organism: Candidatus Woesearchaeota archaeon (assembly GCA_046538795.1). Classification (GTDB taxonomy): domain Archaea; phylum Nanobdellota; class Nanobdellia; order Woesearchaeales; family CAZJJJ01; genus JBKHIF01. The sequence continues at coordinate 26,706 of JBKHIF010000009.1, forward strand.
TGATGCTCCTGCTGTAATCCCTATTATAAAAAGGTAAATGATTGAAGGTATGCCTATAAGAACACCTGTAGCTATCAATATCAATGCAGATATTATGTTGTTTCTCATAACATATAACATGTCAATAGGACTTTCGCCTACTTGTTCATAAGATACATCAGGACGCACAGAAGAGTCAGCATACTGAAGATTATTTGAAAGATATTGTTCATGTATTGGATATATTACACCCACATTTTCCAATATAGGTCTTTTGATAAAATCAAGATAGCGCATGCTGTAACCCAAAAAAAGCCCTGCAAAAAAAAGTATAAGAGCAATCTTTACGAATCGATTGGACAACATTTCATGTATCCATCTTCTTATTTTTGTTCCTTTTGCTGAATGATTTTTTGCAGCATTTCTTTTTTTCAATTTGATCCCTCAAAAACATATTGATTTTATATTAGCATATGAAGAAATTGCTGCAAAACTGAAAGTCTTTGATATTCCCTTACTAAATTACAAGTTTTAACGACTTTAGTCAAGACGCAATTTCTAATTGAAAACTTATCGAGTTTTCAATAAACTAAAAGCTTCAAGCTATTTAGAGTTTTTTTCTTCTCTTATGGCTATGTGTTCCAAGATGGTATATGAACAATCCTACCAAAAACAAAAGCACGGCATAAGATGCATATTGGAGTACAGGAAATCTGTTAGCCCTTTCTTTTGCAATAATGACTTCGTCTGTCACGTCCTCAGGCAAAGTTTGCCGGGGCATGATCTGGTTTGATTCGCTTTCTGGTGACTCAATTTCCGAATCACCATCATATATATCCGAATCACCATCATCTATAGAATCTTCTGCGGATTCATCAGTACTTTCTATAGAAGAAATACCAAGAGTTCTCATATCATCACCTTCTCCGCCAGTTCCTGCAATTTCAGGATTATCTACAGGAGGCATTGATTCTGCCGACGGCATCCTGTTTGAGTTTCTTTGCACAGGGATATTTCCAAAATCTTGTGATGCAGCATCCTCTGCAAGAAACGGATTCTTTGGGACAGATGATAAATAAATATCATTGAATGTTGTGAAAAGGGAAAGCGCTGCGACAAAAAACAAAGAAACAAGTATGACCCATATTTTTTTTCGTTCTGGGTATAAAAGACAACGGCCTTTTTCTGTAAGATCGTAATATTTCCATTTTCTTCCTTCATCCTTCTGCTTGACAAGACCTGCTTCTGCCATCTTATCCATGTGTTCTTTCACAGTAGCTACAGACAATCCTAAAACATCGGCCATCTCTGACTGAGTCTTTCTTCTTTTGCTTAGCTCTTTGAGTATTTCAACCCTTGTATCTACAGCCAGTGCCTTAAAGGTCTTTTGGTCAAGCACTATTTTTTCTTCATTAAAAGAATCCATATAAATCACATCAAACTGTCAGTTGAATATATTTTTTCATCATGATAAAATATTGAGATGCTTCCTGGTTCATGGTCAATCTCTATCTCGCCGGTTACGGTCTCAGGAGTTATTACATCAGCACACATCATATCTGAAGGTTCTGCAATTACTACAAGCCTTATCTGCACAGGATATGATTCTAATATATTTTCATTTACATTAAGCGTATGGCAGGGAGTTGGCTTATCTATTGTTGCTTCGTATCTTAATAATTCTTTAACAGGATCATAATAAACATTAAAATCTTCTGCTTCATAGTTTTCTCCAATAAAAACATCAGAAATCCCATTATCATTAGAATCATCATCTATATCTGACTGCTGTGAGCATGCAACACTAATTACTGAAATGATCAGAAATGATAATACAAGTAAAACCTTATTTTTCAGATTATTTTTCATTTTTATCATCTTATAGTTATTAATGATCACTTTTTAAAAAATAAAGATGAATTTTCTTATTAATTAGATGAAGCTGTTTTTAAATATGTTGTTTTATTTTATGGCAGAAACCTAATTATTTTGGCTAATTGCAAAAGTCTTTTTTCTCCATCCACCAAAAACATACCATAATATCGAACCGCTGCCGACTATGAAATATGACATCACAAATCCCCATGCAACAGCTATAACACCAGCACCATATACTATGCCGACAAAGTAAGCAAATGGTATTGTCAATGCAAACATGCGCGTTGCATGGAATATCAATGGAAACATTCCCTTTCCCATTCCCTGAAATGCGCCGCCGATCATCTGGGCGATTCCCAAAAGCAAATAGCTTAACGGAAGCACTTTAAGGATATCTACACCTAAGGATATTACAGCAACCTCATCAACAAATATGCTTACCCAAAATCTTGGAAAGAGAAAAAACAAGAGTCCCATAAATATCACAAAAGCTGTCGCAATCTTTGAAGCAATCATAACTATCTGATCTATCCTGCTGAATTTTTTTGCACCAAAATTATGGCCAGTCATCACCATAACTGCCGTCATGAAACCTACAAGTGGCATGAATACTATAGATTCAAGACGAAACATTATACCAAATGTTGCTATAGCAACAGTTCCAAATGAAGCTATGATAAGATTAAGGAACAGGAAAGAAAAACTCATTATGACCTGGGATAAAGATGCAGGTAACCCAACTTTGTAAATTTTCCTGATCAATAACCAACTGAATCTAAAATGTTTCAGATTAAATTCAAGGTGAGATTTTTTACGTATGAGAAGAAAATGTATC